>NZ_AOGW02000009.1:0-357500 GCF_000332495.1 Leptospira terpstrae serovar Hualin str. LT 11-33 = ATCC 700639
GGTAGTATCTGCCTTAGGAACAATCTCACAACAGAGTAAAAACCGGCTATAGGCATCTGTGACAGTCAAAGGAGTGCATCTTTTTCCATCCCCAACAGTGAAATGACCTTTAAAATCAGCGCACCAAATATCATTGGGTCCGAGTGCATGCGAGAATGGTTGTTCGATGGATTGTTTACGGATCCTTCTTTTGGGAGGTTTGATAAGGTTGTTTTGTTTGAGAATACGACCTACAGTACTTGGATGTGGCCATTTTCTAATCATATGAAACCGAGCTGAGAGTGATGCTAGGAGTTTTCTTGCTCCCCACCTGGGATGGTCTTTTCTCTCTTGTAAAATTAGTTCAATGATTTTCTTTCGAGTTTGGTGTGGATGGTATTTCGGTCTTCGGCTTTTGTCTTTTAACCCATCGATCCCATATAGTTTGTATTGCTTTAAATATTTATACCCCGTCACTCTACTGATATTGAATTCATGACAAAGGTCAGTGAGAGACCACCCACCACGTTTCCAAGCGACAACAAATTTCATTCTTTCTTCAAACACGTTTGTCTCCTTCCAAGCCATGACACACTCCTGGTGTGTACATCGTGTTCTGAATCGAAGAATTAAATTCTTGTTTGTAAAGGATGTTGTGAGATCAATTTGTAAGGGATGAAACTAGTACAGACCGGACAAGGGTTAATGACTGATTTGTTTTATGATAAACATCTTCCTCTATTATTATCATCTTTTCAATACAGGGGAAAAACCATTGGTCTCATTTGCCATGCCCCTGCCTTGTTAACCACTCTCCCTTCGGGTCCGAAGGGTGAAGGATTTTTATTTCAAGGATACCGGGTAAATTCAGTCACAAAAACAGAAGAATGGTTTATTGAAACTTTTGTGATGAAAGGAAGTCCTAAAGTTCGTAATATTTCGGCGTTATTGAAAGAAAGAGGAATGGTTTATGAATCTTCATTTTTGCCAGGCAGTGGATATGCTACTCGAGATCGAAATTTAATCACTTCACAAAATCCATTTTCTGGTAAGGAGTTCACCAAACTCTATTTAGATGCTATTTCTGATTATCTAAAAAAGTTCTCTTTTTGATCCGACTGAGAGCTACATTGGTAATTCCCAAATAGGCAGCTTGGTCTATTTGGGAAATCCTACCTAGAACAGATTGGTATTCTTGAATAAACTTTTTATATCGTTTATCAGGTTCGAGGAGTAAAAAGTCGGTAACTCGTTCTTCTTTTTTCAAATACAAAGTCGATAGAAATTGGATTAGAAATTCTTTGTATTGGTTTTTTTTCTCCAGTTTTGATTTAAATTCAGATACAGGTAAGACAAACACTTCACTTGGTTCCAAAGCTAATATGGAATAGGTGCTTGGTTTTTGGTTGAATACACTGGGCAAACTTCCTAAAACCCCTCCTTCAAAGATAAACGATTTGATCCATTCTTTTTTCCCTTGTTTATAAACTAGTTTAAATCCGCCTGTTTCCACCAAACCAACGCTAAATAGTGGAAATCCTTGTTTTGCAAAAATTTCTTTTTTCCCGAGTTTGATTTTTTTTCCATGAGAGATAAAAAGGTCACGAATTCCTTGGTTGAGTGGAGAACTTGTATTTGAAAATTTCATCGGGTGACTCACTCAGAGCATTGGTTTCCTTTTTTCTTTGTCTATCGATTCTTTAGAATCGCCAATGAGATTTATTGAAAAATAAAAAAAGGAAAAAAGTCTGATCAAATTAAAAATTCTTTTATACCCCTATGGGTATATATGTCTAATGTTTAGGAGAAAGGAAATGACTGAAAATTTACCGAAAAGTTTTGAAGAACTAGTGCAAACACATGACAAACCGATCCTTGTGGATTTTTGGGCTCCTTGGTGTGGGCCATGCAAAATGGTGGCTCCAGAATTGGAAAAACTTGCCAAAGACTGGAAAGGAAAAGTTTCCATTATTAAAATCAATACCGATGAAAAACAGGAGATAGCAGGTAAATACGGTATCACAGGAATCCCTACAATGATTCTTTTTAAAAACGGAAAGGAAGTTCATCGTATTTCCGGTGCTATGCGAAGTGAGGAATTAAAAAAAGTATTTGGAAGTTTGATCTAAACTAGTTCATTTTTTACTTGTCTTTGCACAAAGAGGGTAGGATTCTTTGTTTCTGCTCGAGGTACAACGTTTGAAAAAAATTATCCTAACTCTTTTGACTTTCCTTGTCCTGTTTTGTAAAAATACTTCAATAGAAAATTCCATTGTGGTCGAACGAATCCAAGCGGCGTCTTCTGCTGATGGCACGAGCCCAATCAATGTATTCATTGCAGGTAAATATTGGAAGCCAGAAACCAGCTTGGATGGGATTACGATTTTTTTCTCCAATGCCTCAAAATGGAATCAAAAAGGAAAAACAGACGGCCGCGCTTTTTTTAATGAAATTTCTATCGAATGCCAAGAGAAAAAGGGTTATGTTGCCTTCTACAAAGATGGAAGTTATGCGACTAACTTTGATTGTGCGAAGGAAACGCCACAAAAAATAAGGTCCAATGGAGTGCATGTCATCTATTTATTGCCAGACTCCGGGAATGGAATCAAAACTGTTTCTTTTTCTCAAAATGGAAAAAAATTGGATGTGTTATACCCTGAACCAGTTTTGGGACAAGTCACTGCAAGTAGCACACTCCCCAATTATCCCGCTTATGGATTGTTTGATGGAAGTATTGATTTCGCTTGGGTAGAAGGAAATAAATCCGATGGAGTAGGGGAATCATTCCAAATTGAATTAGAAGACGAAATCGATTTTTCCGGTATAGAGATTTTCAATGGTTACCAAAGGTTAGATGCCTTGTTTCATAAAAATGGATCGGTGACCGAATTACTTGTATCGAATGATTCTGACTCATTTGTTATCCAAGTTGCAGACAAACAAGGGGGACAAAGGATTTTTTTCCCAAAAACGCTAACAGGAAAAAAATTTACTTTTACAATTCAGAAAGTTCGTCCTGGAAAAACTTGGAAAGATACAGTCATTGCAGAAATCATTTTGCTCGGAGAAAAAGGGAAACGGTTTACAGTAGTCGATAAAAATGCTGATGAATTCAAAAAATCCATTCTTTCCAAAGCAAAAAATACAATCCTCTCCAGCGTTGTTAACAAAGCAGTTTTCGGGGATGTTTCCGATGGTCGTTTGGATTATGTATTTCGTTCCAATGGTTCCTTTGTCATTTGGAAAGAAGATCCAGCAGAAAAACGAGTATTAGATGGTAACTGGGTTTTTGTAGAAGCAACTCCCACAGAAGCTAAAATCAAAATTTTTGGAAGAGATCACAAAGTGGTCACACAAAGTTTGGATTCAAATAGCCCTTATGCAGAAACCACAGAAGAAAAATCTACCCTGATCTTTAGTGATACACTCACAGTTAAAAAATCTGGAAATGGATTGCAGATGATTGGTAAAAAAGTCCAAATCTCCAACTGATTCCCTTGTTTGGTAAGGATATCTATTGGTATGGTGTCCAAGCAATTTCCCTTTTAGAAACAGGGAAATTGCATTCACCTGACCATTCTCCCGTTTTTTATATCGTTGCCTTTCTCTTCCAAATTTTGGGAATTAGTGATGAATCTTTATTTGTATTTCAAGTATTAACGTCTGTTTGGTTACTTTTTTGTCTATTCGTTGCCAGAAGTATCCTTTTTGGATCTTTGTTAAAACAAAACTTAAGTTTATATTCTGATACGATAAGCACAACCGCACTCGATGCAAAAAGTAATCTTGATGCGAATAGTTACTTAGCCACAACGACAATTGCCGATACCAAGACAAATCCGCGTTGGTATTTTCCATTACAAACATTTGCCATTCCAGGTGTCATCGTCTTTGTATTGAGTTTTCTTTATCCAAAACAAAGTTGGGCCTTGGGTTTTCTACTTCTCTCTATCAGTTTCTATTTTACAAAGCTCTTTCGATGGAAATGGATTTTTATAGGAATCAGTTTTAGTTTTGCCATTTGGTTCCATACGATGGTGGGTTGTTTAGGACTTGGGCTTTGGATGGTCTACCAATTGCCAAAAAAGTTTTATCCTGTTCTTTTTCTTTTGGTGTTCTTCATTCCTTTGTTCCTTCCCACAAATCTTGGGGGAAGATTTTCTATTGATACGCAAGTTTTTCCCATAAGCGCTGCTTGGGGGATCGCTGGTATGGGAATTCTATGGGATTGGTTTTTTTTAGTATTTGGAAAGAATGTTCCGAAATCCTTTTTACCCATTCGAAAAACGATAGCCTTTCTCGGTTTGTTACTCGCATTACCTTTGTTTCATTTTGCAGATATCCAATACCGGATTCTTCTTTCGGTCCTTCTTTTAAAGGAAATTTTTTCCAAAACAAATTTTAAACAATCTCTAATTACTGGAGTCAGTATTCTTTTATGGACGTACACTTTGTACAATCATTCGAATTTATTTCGATACCCTTATGAACAAATGTGGGATCCAGGTGAAAAGGCCGCACTTATTCCTAACAATGGATTACTTGTCGCTCACCACGGATTTTGCGAATTTTACCATTTTCAATTCCGAAAGGATTGTTTATCCTGGGAACCAGATGAAAAAGCGATCGCTGAACTTCCGAATGGAACCAAAATCTATCGATTGGTTTATGGAATTAGTTATGAAACCCTTCAAAGAAGTAAAGATGATTCAAAATCTCCGCTATTTACTTTCTTAGAACCTTTAGGAGAATACCAATTGGTATTGGAAAGTGATTGGATTCGTTACTGCTTGTGGTTAGAAAACAAAAATTCAAAATTACTTACTGTGGCCAAATCATGGAAAAATCCTTACCGTAAACGGCCAAACTTTTTAAAGAGAAAACAAACCTATGGGATTTAGTTTCAAAAAAAAATCCGTTCCAGGAATGAATCGAAAGGTCAATCGAGGAAATCTTCGTTTATTTCTAGGAAAGATTTATTTCCAATGGAAACGTTACTTGGTTTGGTTTCTGGAAAAAAAAACTTTTGCCACAGAAAGAGTTTCCTTAAAAGAGTTAAGCCAAAATTTTCCTGTTTCAATTTTCCAACATAATTCACCGATCTATCGTAAACTCAAAGATGTACCTATGTACCTCCAAGAGAATAAAAAAGTAAACTTGGAAATCGCCATTTCTCAGTTAGATGGGATTGTTTTAAATCCATGCCAAGTATTTTCGTTTTGGTATCTTGTGGGCAAACCAACAAAAAGCAAAGGATATTTACCTGGAATGCAACTGCGAAATGGAGGGTTTGTGGAACGCACGGGAGGCGGTCTTTGCCAAATGGCAAATCTCATCTATTGGATGACTTTACATTCTCCCTTAGAAGTCAAAGAACGGTGGCGGCATAGTTTCGATATCTTTCCTGATTCTGAAAGAACCCTACCTTTTGGTTCAGGTGCTACTTTGTCCTACAATTACATCGACTTACAAATAAAAAATACAACCAAACAACCGTTTGTATTACATCTATGGATTGAAGAAGGATTTCTAAAAGGGGAATGGCGCTCCGAAGTAGAAATACCTTTCCTCTACCAAGTTTATGAATCCTATCACGGATTTCATGCGGAACCTTGGGGGGGATATACCAGAAGAAACACCATCCGCAGAAAAAAAATCTTAAAATCCACAAAGGAAATTTTGGAAGACCAACTGGTGACGGAAAATGTCGCTTGGATGATGTACGAACCTCTTTTAGAATCGAGATAACGAGGGGAACCTTATGAAACAAATCAAATTTGCAATGATACTCGGAATCCCACTTTTTGCTTTAGTTTCCCAAACGATTGAAAATAAACTGAATGTATTAGATCGCACGGCTTATGAACTTTCCGTAAAAAAAGTACCGAATAAAAAACTGATTAACTTAGAACAGAATATTCCGAGTGTTATTTTAGATATCAAGTATGCCACTCCGAAAAACTTTACTAAACAAGTAATCTATCAGGAAGCCAAAGCGTTTGCAAGAATACCTGTTGCGGAAGCATTAACTCGAGCCCAAAATGAATTTTTGAAACTAGGATATTCCATCAAGATCTTTGATGCCTACAGACCCTATTCTGCCACAGTCAAATTTTTTGAAATCATTGGAGATACTCGGTATGTGGCATCTCCCAAAACAGGATCAAGGCATAACAAAGGTTGTGCGATTGACCTAACATTGGTGGATACAAAAACAAAGAAGGAACTTCCTATGCCAACGGAATATGATTCCTTTCGTAAAGAGGCATGGGCAGAAGCGCCAGTTTCAGATCCCGAAATTTTAAAGAACCGAACCACTTTGATTCAAGTCCTGAGTAATTCTGGATTTAAAGTTAACAAATCAGAATGGTGGCATTTCGATTACCAAGGATGTGCTGGTTTTGAAGTTTTGGATATTCCCTTTGAGGAGTTAGAATAAATAGGAAAGTATTATACTTCTACACAGATAACATCTGTTTTGGAAAATAAAAGTGGAAATGGTTTCTCGACTTCTTGTTTTCTTTCTCTATAAATATTTTTTCAAACACGGCAAAAAGAAACCATAATCTTTTCTTCCGATCTGTAATAGTTTGAGTGTTTGGTCTTTTGAAATAAATTGAATTTGTCCAAAGAACCAACCTAGTTTTGTGGTAATTTTTGTAATATTCGAAAATTCTAATGGGATATGTTCGAAACTAGACCTCAAGATTGAATTCTGAACAAAGTGAAATCTTTTGTTCGTTAACACAACAAGCCATTTGGCAGGGCTCAGTTTTTCTTTGGATCCTTCGAGTAATCCGATACAATACCCTTGGATGATTTCATCATCTTCGATGAGGTCATGAAGGATTTGAAATTCGGGTACATATAGAAATAAAATATCTAAGTTTATATGAGGATGATTGGAAAGTAGGGCTTTGATTTGGGAAACGATAGTTTCATTGGATAACATGGTTTGTTCCTTGTTTGGTGGGTATCTCCCTTCAAATGATGGAACGATCTCATTTAAAGGGAGAGGGATTTTATTTTATACTGCGTTGACGACTAAATCTCCACCAGCTTTCACTTCGCCGGCTTCGTTTTTGGCTTCTACTAGAACAGTTACCGTTTTTTTCCCATCTTTTTCAAATTTCTTTTTGATGGTTCCAACGATGGTAAGTTTTTCACCTAACTTTGTCATGGCTTTGAAAGTCACACCAAAGTAAGCGATGTCTTTTTGTTCAGCCCAAGAAGTACAAAGTCTTCCTACTTGTGCCATTACATACATACCGTGAGATATTGTTCCATCAAGTCCTGCTTTTCTTGCGAAATCAGGATCGTTGTGGATGGGGTTAAAATCTCCAGATGCTCCCGCATAACGAACTAAATTTGCATGTTCGATGACTGGAACGTCTAGTGGAGGAAGAGTTTGACCAACTTCTACTTTATCAAATTCGATTTTTGCCATTGTTTGCCTCCTTAATTAATCCTTACGAATGAAGATCGCCATCTCTGCAGAGAGGATAGGATCATTTTTTTCATCATAGATGGTTGTTCTGAAAGTTACGATTTCTGCTCTACCCACTTTTACATCGGCAATTTCGGACTGTGCGTACACTTTGCCCGGATACAGAATTTTGTGGTACGTATACTCTTCTTTTAAATGAAGGATTTTGGAAAGGTCGATACCGAGTTCAGCCATATCGTTCCAAATCTTTGGGTATCCCCAAAACATAATGACCGTAGGGAAAGTAGGGGGAGCGGGAACATCAGAGTATCCTGCTTTCTTTGCTTCTTCTACATCAAAATAGATTGGGTTTTTTTCGTTGATGGCGAGGCAGAATTCTTTGATCTTTCCTCGTTCCACTGTGAAATCAAAACGATCTAGTTTTTTTCCAACTATATCCTTTGTTATTGCCATTGGCATTGTCTCCTTAGTGTTTATCGATCCAAGAAACTAATTCTTTAAAGACGATCGCTCTGTCTTTAGGAAGTTCGTTCATGGTCTCGTGGTATAATCCGTCAAAAATTTTCATTGTTTTGTCTTTGGAATTTACCTTTTCGAAGGCTTCCAAAGTTCCTTGGACAAGGGCGATCTGGTCTTCCTTTCCATGGAACATATAAATTGGTACATTGATTTTTGTTGCCGATTCTAATGCGAGAGCATAACAGTTTAACAAATAATCTCCTAAGTAAGCTCCTACGTTACCATGCACTAACGGATCTTTTACGTAGGCTTCGACAACTGACTTATCATGAGAAATCATATTGACATCGAGTCCCGTTGGAACAGTAAGAGTAGGAACAAATTTTGCTAAAAAACCACCAGCACCTTTTTTGATATCCATCACGATGTCCGTTTTAACTTTGATTGGAAGAGCACTACAAATGTATGCATCCAAATCGTTTTGGTAGTTGTCAGTAGCAGTATACAAAAAGGTAATAGCAGCTCCCATGGAATGACCAAGTAAGGTAACCTTACTTACACCTTCATTGCGTTTGGCGATATCGATGAGTTCTTTGAGGTCAGCAAAAAAATCGGAGAAGTGTGTGATGACTCCACGCCTACCATCCGATTTGCCATGACCGCGGCAGTCAATGAGGTAAATGGCGTAATTGCGTTCCGCCATGGCTTCCAACAAAAAGTTGTATCGACCACCATGTTCTCCGATGCCGTGGTGGACAACGAGCACACGTTTTACACCAGACTTAGGTCGGTAGATTTGATAATAAATCTTTCCGCCGTCTTTGTTTTGAAAGGTAGACTCCTCACGGGAGTAGGCTTGTTCCCAGGTACTCATAGATGTCAACGATGGACGATGGAAACCTAAAAAGAAAGAACTTTTCCTGTTCGTCGGAAACCTGTTTTCCAAACTGGTTCCATATGCGAGCGACTGTTCCTTTCGCCCTAACGATCTGTTTTTGTCTCTTAAGCTGTTTGAACAAATCGGAAAGACGTTTCCCCGTGGACTTGGTATTGGAGTTACGAAATGCCAAATCTAAAATTTCGATTTCCAGAGATTTACTCTCTTACCATTGGAAAAAAAATCCAGGGCGCCAAAGTGGCCTTCCTCTTTCTCGCAAATGGGAAAATACACAGATCACATTTAATACAGATAAAGAAATTTTTTTAAATCATTCTCTTGATTCCCTTTTTTTTCCACCAGGGCAAGAGTATGAATTCAAAATTCCGCAAGGTCAGTATGAATTTTCTTCACTCATTGGATTGTTAGGTGGAACAGAATTTCAGCCTCAAATTTCAGGAAATTTTAAAATCTATTCAGGTAGTTCTCTCCTTAGGGACTGGAATCTTTCAGGATCAGTAAAAGAACGTTGGGCCTCCAAAAAGGAAACTTTGGAAATTGGAGAATCAGGGTCTCTTCGGATGGTTTGGGAAAGTAAAGATAGTTATCTTTTTGTCGGTGAACCATTGTTATACTCAAAAGAAACATTATCTTCGTTTGTAAGTGCAGGGAAACCTAAGTCCGTAATTCTTATAGTCATTGATTCGGCAAGAAAAGATTTTTTTGGATCCTATGGTTACCCGTATTCTGTCACACCAGTGATGGACCAAATGGCAAAAGAATCTGTATTCTTTGAAAATCCATTTGCCAATGGGAATTGGACCAAACCATCCATGATGTCTTTTTTTCATTCTGAATATTCGTCTAACCTTGGTTTGGGGAATTCATGGTTTTCCACAAAACCCTACCAGAGAAAAGTATATTATGGAAAAAAAAGAGACAACCTTGCCAAAACATTTCGGGAAGCAGGTTATTTTTCCAAAACCATCATGAATAATGTATTCTTTTTGGATTATACAACAGTAGGTTTGGATTTAGGATTTCACAATTCATTCCAAGTGGGAATGGACATTGTGGATACAGAAGTTTTGACAAACCACGCGATCCAATTTGTAAACGAATACAAGGACAAACCTTATTTTTTACATTTTAATTTGAACACTCCTCATGCATCCTACTCCCCACCACCAGAAGATATGGCGGCTGTTCGTTCCGTGGTTCCCGCAGAAGTTTTTTACCGCTATGAATCCCCTGTGCAGCGTTACTTAGGTGAGATGCATTATACGGATCGGGAAATTGGAAGGCTTGTAGAGGCTCTGAAAAAACAAGGAACCTATGACGATACGATGATCATTGTGACGGGTGACCATGGGGAACTTTTTAGTTCTCACCATGATTATAGTTATCATTTCATTATGCAAACTCGGTTTGGTCATGGAGAAACCCATTATGATGAAGAAATCAACGTTCCTTACTGGATCAAACTTCCAAAATCTATCCAAAACAATTTAAAGTCTGAACTTGCCAAAAAGGCGAATGGTGGTCCCATTCGAATTCCTGGCCAATCTTCTTTGTTATCTCTGGCACCAACTATCCTCGGGTTTTTAGATTTGTTACCCAAAGAGTCCACATACAAAGGTGTCGATTATTCTACTTGTATTCGCCAAACTAATGTTTGCCCGACTGAAAATTTTATTTATACGGAAGGAAGGATGTCTGAATCAGTTCGGACAGAAAATTATAAATACATTCGAAGATATCCTGGTTTTACTACAGTTAGGCGAACTGCAGCAGGTGAGCCGCATACAATGGCAGAAGAATTGTATGACCTAAAAAAAGACACGGAAGAAAAAAATAATCTAAGCCCTTTACCTGAAGGCGAAAACCTTTTGCAAATGGCCAGGGGGGATTTTCGTCGGGAAAATTTTTTGAAACGCAATCACCTACGAATTTTGATTCCCCCTTGTTCGGAATCCATTTGCCGAGACTTTCTTTCCTTAAATGTGCAAGGGTCCATTTATGATTGGGAGGTTTCTGATTCTATCCAACTCAGTTCTGGTTCAGCAAAAACAGTTTCTTTACTAAAGGAATCTAAAGCGACAAACAGAACTCTTGGGGAAGAAGTGATCCTCAAAACAGTCAATCCAGAACTGGGTGCCTTCTTTAGTTTTACGCGGAATGGAAAAACGATTCCTGTTCGTTTTGGTAGGTATGGATTGGAATTCCAGAGGTCCTTTACAAACTCAGAAGACTTAATTGTATCCGAAAGACAACCCGAAGGATTTCCATCTTCTTCCTTACCTTGGGTGTATAACGATGGAGCCTTCAGTGGAACCAGGGAATCAGAAGTACAACGTGAGATGGGCAAAGAAGTGAAAAAAATATTAGAAACCTGGGGATACATCCACGAATAATTGCTCGTATTGGCAATAGGATTCGTCTTATTCTAACTAGACTATTGTATGAAAGATTTGTTTATTGCGCCACGTTTTGAAATCCCCTTTGCCATAGGATTGGATTTAAGTTTTCCCATTCTTTCCAAACTCCTTTTCAACATCGATGGAGTGGAGATTTCAAAAGAAGATGAACTTCGTTTAAAAGAAATTAAAAACAAAAGAGTTTTGTATTTATCCAACCAACCAAGTGATTTGGAACCCATCATTGCCTATTATGTAGCAAATAAAATTGGAACTAGGTTTCATTTTATGGCCTCCCGAAGTATTTTTAATTGGGGATTTGGTTTGGTTGGGGAAGTGATCAAACGAGTGGGTGCATTTTCAGTGATCACTGGAAGGTTAAACCGAAAAGCAATCAAAACCGCAAAACAAATATTAGCTGAAAAAGATGGAAAATTAGTCATGTATCCAGAAGGGATGGTGTCTGGGGAAAATGATAATTTAGCATCGTTTATGCCAGGTGTGGCACAGGTTTCTTTTTGGGGATTAGAAGCAGCTTTAGAAAAGGATTCCAATGCGGAATTGTGGATCCAACCTAGTTTTGTGAAATATAAAATATCTGGGTCTCGTGACTCGATCCTTGCCGACATTGAAACCTCTCTTTCAAGAATTGAACATAAACTCAAACTTTATCCCGGTGGGCGCACCTTATTACGAAGATTCCTAACTGTAGGGCGTGTGATGTTGGAAGAAACGGAATTTGAATTGGGTATCCCCAGATCGGAAACCGAAGGAAAAGATTTTGACTATCGTTTGGGAAGAGCAAGGCACACAGCTCTTAATTTAGCTGCTTCGATTCTCAATGTAAAGTTTCATGAATCAGACAATGCCATTCAAAAACTTAGACTTCTTTTTATGTCCTTGGATAGTTTAGAAGCAGGTTCTCCCCTTTCTTCCACACCTAAGAATCTCACGGATCAAAATATTCGCCGTGCCAAACAATTAGTGGATACTGCCTATGCTTTTATCATTACGAAACCAAAGAACCTAATCCAATGGCCGTCTGCGGAACGTTTGATGGAATGGATTTGCAGTTTTGAAAAACATATTTTTGGAAAAACAGAAGCAAGAGCAAGGAAAGCCCATGTGGTGGTAGCACCTGCTTTTTCTGTTGCACCTTATTATAAAACCTATGGTTCCAACAAAAAAGAAGCCATACAAAGTTTGCTTACCGAAATGCGTAAAGAAATGGAAATCCTATTGGAACGTGGAAAAAAGGAAAGTGAACCTATTGTTCCGCCGTATTCGGTAGGACTCGATTTACAAATTGGTTAATGTTTAATCCAAAACTAAAGTAATTTCCACCCTACGGTTTTTGTGTCGGTTTTCTTCGCTATCATTGGGGGCAATGGGAGCCTCGTCTGCATAACCTTTAAAGGAAATATGTTTTTCATCCATTTTGTAATTATCAACTAATGAATGTAATACTGATTTAGCTCTGTCTTCTGAGAGTTTTTGGTTGTATTCTTTTTTTCCAATATTGTCTGTATGTCCAGAGACTCGAATTTCTCTATCCGGATATTTTTTTAAGATCTCTGCAATTTTTGCCACTGCGGTTTCGGCATCTGGTTTTAGTTTGCTGTCGTTAAAATCGAAAAGAATTGAATCTAAAGAAAATACGATTCCATCTTCGGAAGTCCGAACCGTGATGGGAAGTTTTTCAGGAAGAGAATTTTTTTCTGGCGAAGGAACGTCCCCGGTATCAGTAATTCGTCCTAAGTTTTCTCCCGTTGGTTCTTTTCCTTTGGTTGGTTCTCCCATTTTTAAAGTTTTAGGATCTCCCGTATAACCCACAATCAAGTCACCAAGGATATCTTCACGAATCGATTCTTTGTCTTTGGCATTCACTTGGTTCCGAAGAAAATAAATTCCTTTGATATGGAAGTTTGCTTCCTGAACTGTTCCATTGGGATAAATAAAGGTATAGGATAGTTTTACTTCTTTGAACTCGGGAACCCCTTTTATTGCATTAAAGAAGACAGTGCCCGATGCAAACCCAAAAATTTTATAAGGTACATTCGGTACCATCTTTTCCCCTTCTGGTTTGTTGTAAAAAATAGGATAGGTGTAAGTAATCTTTTCACAATTTCCTTTATAATTTCCTTCTGACCAAGGGGCAATGCCTTGGAAGGTATATTCAGGAACTACTTTCACACGAATTCGTTCTGCACTAAAATCAAAGGACTCTTCCGCTGGAAGTTTCCATACATCGGAAACAGAAACTGCTTCCTCAGGAAAACTTGGAAAACTGCGTAGGTTAGGCATAACGAATTCATTTGGAACCTCATACCTTCCATTGCGAAAGAGTGTAAAATCTGATACAAACTCTTTGTCCTTCCAAAAAGGACCTGATGTTTTTCCATACCGAATGTACGTATCAAACCAAGCGTTCACCAAACAAGAATCAGTTGAGCACTTTTTTGGTTTCATCACCACTCTGTTTTTGTCTTCTCTTTCGACCGTTTTGGCACCGACCCGAAAGAAAACATCATGGTATTCGTTTAGTTCTAAAACTTGGTTTTCTTTCCATTTCCATTGGAAAGTGGTTTTTCCTGGGGGAACTGAGGTAGAACCGACCAAGGGAAGAATTGTTACAAAACAAAATAGTAGCAATCGGGGGAGAGTCTTCACATTGCAAAGATCGGGGATTTTTTTGAAAAACTGATAGGGGAAATGGAAAAAACTAGCGGTTTTTGCGATTGACGAAGGATGGATTTTTGGCTTTACCTGAATTACCATGAAAAACCTTTCCCTGCTTTTTTACATTTTGATTACAATTAACTTTGTCGCTTGTAAGGACAAACAAACCCTGAAAGTGGCGGGTTCTGAAACCATGAACAGTATGATGCGATACTTAGGGGCCGAATACGAAAAGGTAAATTCTAATGTTCGTGTAACAGTCGAAGGTGGAGGTTCTGAATCAGGAATTGACAGGTTAAGAAAAGGCGAAATTGATATGGCAGTTTCTTCTCGTGACTTAAACCAGGCAGAATTTGATGACCTTCGAAAAACTGGTAACTTAGAAAAAGTAAGACTCGCCTATGATGGTGTGGCTCTCGTAGTAAATCAAAAGAACACTGTTTCAAAACTCAACTTGGCCCAAACTTCAGATATCTTTTCTGGTAAAATTAAAAACTGGAACGAAGTTGGGGGAGTGGATGCTCCTATCTCCATTGTCATTCGCAATGATAAATCAGGAACTCAAGACTACTTTCAAAACCACATCCTCAAAAGAAAGGATTTGGGTCTAAATGAGTTTAACCAATACAAGGCAAATGCATTTGCTGCAGACGCTAAAATTGTTAAAGACAATTCAGAGATGTCAAAATTCATCCAGGGAAATCCGAATAGCATCGGTTATATGGGAATGGGTTCTGCCCTTGTGGAAAACAAAGATAAACTAAAAGCGCTAGATTATGCTAGAACCGATAAAGATCCTTATGTATCTCCATCAGTTAGAAATGTTTATGATAGAAAGTATAGATTAGCTCGGGAACTCTTTATGATCTACAAAACAGACCAAGGTGATAAAATCGATGCTTTTGTAACTTATTTAACCAGCGAACAGGGGCAGGTGGCTGTGCTACAATCGGGTTATTTAAGAGCATCTCTTCCTGAAGTGGAAGTGTCTGCAGAGCCTGTGAAGTAGGGGCTTTCGCAATTTTGTTTGATTAATACATTAACACTCGGTTATTTCCTCGGTCAGCAATGTATAGTTGGCCGAGTTGGTTGAAAAAAATTCCCGTTGGTGTAGATAGACTTTTTGGTCCAAGAACTCCGGCATTACAGGTTCCGCCATTGTTAGTCACGGAACAATTCAAATCATTAAACTGACCAAAAACTGCAATGGCGGCAATCCCCGCTGTTTGAGTGGTTCTTGGATACATCACCACACGGTTGTTACCTGTATCAGCTACAAATAAGTTATCACTTTGGTCAAGAGCTACCCAAGTTGCTCCAGACAGACCAGTGGCACCGGGTCCACCTCCATTAGTGCCAAAATCAGGTTGGCCATAAACCCTCGTAGCAGAAGTAGATCCTGCAGGAAAATAGAGTACACGACTATTTCCAGAATCAGCAACATACATCCCACCTTCTGAATCCAGACTGATTCCATAAGGACTACTCATTTTATCTGCTGCGATTCCGGTGGAATTGGAAACAAAGTTAGTTTGCCCGTAGACACGACTGGCTGTTGTAGAACCTGGTGGAAAGTATAGAATTCGGTGGTTGGCGGATTCTGAAACATAAATTCCGCCGTCAGCTGCGTAAGCAGTTGCAAGCGGAGTATTCATTGAAGTTGCAGTCGGAGCTCCAGTCAAAGCACTAGAAAATCCAGTTTGACCATATGCAACAGTAGGAACAAAACTATCCTTTGGATAATGTAAGACACGATGGTTCGCCGTATCTACTGCATAAAGTCCATCATTGGAATCTAATGCCAATCCACGAACACCATTTAAGGAATTTGCTGTTACCGCAGTTCCTGCGCAGGACCCTGCGGATACCACATTGGCAATATCGCATGTAAAAACTCCAAATTGACCATATACCTTCGTCGAAGCTGTGGTATTAGGTGGATAGTATTGGATTCGATTGACTCCCGAAATATAAACTCCTCCCGAAGAATCGGCAATGACTCCATAAGGAAAACTAAAGTTTTGGTTAGTAGCAGATCCTGGAGTGCAAGATCCATTATTGTAAGTATTCGAACAGGTATAAAACCCATACTGTCCATAAACAGTAGTGGGACTTGTGTCAACCACTTGAATTAAAATAGAAGTGATTCCAAAACCTGGGCTACTTTTTGTAATCGTGACTTGGCTTGCAGGTGAGATCGTTGTTGGAATTCCTCGGATTTCTCCAGTAGCTCCATCAAATGTCAATCCTTGCGGAAGATTACCTTGGATCGAATAACTAGAGTTCATTGGGTTACGAGGAATGATGGAAACCGGAAAATTCAAATACAATCGGTAACTTGGGAATTTATAACCAAAGGGCGGAATGTTCACTAGATTGTATCCGCAGTGTTGAGATACAGCTGTCGTTACCGATTGAAAAATTAACGTGGGATAAAAAGAATCGGATTTAATGTCGCATTGGTTGTTTAGAAATTCAGGTTTGCAATTGATAAAAAACAAAAGTAGGAAGAGAAGAATTATAGTTAGGTTACTAAAGTTTAGTTTCATACTTGGTTTTTTACCTTCAAAGCCAATGCCTAAAGTGTTTTCAGTTATGTTTAGTTAATAAACTAAAACCCGATTATTACTATAATCGGTAATGTACAACCGACCTTGTTTGTCAAAATGAGTATAGGTCGGTCTATATAAATTTTGAGCTGTGGGTGTTCCAATCCCACACGAGCCGTTATTGTTGTCTGCACCACAATTTAGATTTCCGAATTGGCCAACAACTGCAGTGGCTGTCATTCCTGAAGTTATATTTGTTTTGGGATAAATAAGGACACGGTGCCCATTGAGGTCTGCCACAAATAGATTTTCACTTTGGTCTAATGCCACTGCAACAGGATTGTTTAGGCCGTTACTTGTAGTGGCAGCTGTATTCGAAGTAAAGTTTGGTTGGCCATAAACTTTTGTAGCTACGTTAGAACCTTTGGGATAATACACCACTCGATTGTTTGAAGTATCCGCTATATAAATTCCACCTTCGGAATCGGAAACCACTCCCTGGTTTGAATTGAGTCCACTGGCCGAGGTAGTAGCACCATTACTTACAAAATCTGGTTGTCCATATACTTCCGTAGCTATGTTTGAATCTTTTGGAAAATAAAGCACACGACTATTCCCGGAATCAGAAACATAGATACCTCCTTTACTATCTAAATTCAAACCAATTGGAGAATAGAAATTTGATTCCGAAGCAACACCACCACCAGGTGTGACAAAGTCAGGAACTCCGATGGCACGAAAGGGAACTGTGTTTTGATTTGCATAAACTAACAATCTACGATTCACATTTGTATCTGCGACAAAAAGATTGTTTGCAGCATCAAGTACAATTCCTCGAGGATTATTCAAAGTGGTTGCTGCAAGAGCTCCAAGTGGATTACAAGATTGATTTGTATTAGCGTTGGCAATGTCGCAAGTAAACAAACCATGTTGTCCATACACTCGCGTAGCAGTTGTTTGGCCTGATGGATAATACAAAATTCGACTCCCACTGGAGATGTAAACTCCACCTGCATTGTCAGTGATGACTGCATTGGGTCCAGACAAATTGTCGGCCGTGACAGGTCCTCCAGAGGAACAATCGCTTGCAGTTAAATAGGGAAGGCCACAGTTCAGATTTCCAAGTTGTCCATATACCATAGTGGCTGCCAAATCACGAACTTGAATCGATATTTGGCCGAGTGCCACACCCTTTCGAAAAACTGTATAATTTTGACGTTCAACAGCAGATGTCGGCATTCCTAAAAGGGCTCCTGTATTCGGATCAATATACAATCCTTCAGGAAGGTTTGGGCGAATCATCACATCCGATTTAGAACCTAATTTTGGTAATACGGAAATGGGAATAGATTTATAAAAAGTAAATTCAGTGAAACGGTATAAATCACCAGTATTGATAACTTGGAATTGGCAAAAACCACTTTCGATACTTGCTGAAACAATTAGTTGGGGGAAGAAGTCTTTTGACTTACTGTCGCAAGGATTGGATAAAGATGCCATTTGGCAGTTTTGTGAAAAAAACAAAACCAATGAAACGAAAATCAAACGAACATTCATCTATATAAGAAAAGGATTCAAAAGGAAGGATTTTGGCAATATGTTTTTTACCGAGTGCTATTGGAAATAGCTTTCAAAGGATTTTCTAGCCGCCCCTAATTTACCTCCAAACAAGTATTATGTTCAAAAAAGATATATTGTCTTTTGTCAACAGTGGAAAAATTTCAGGAGAACATTTTTCTCCACTTAGAAATATCTTTAATTTTTTTTCTACTTAGTTGAAAAACTGGAACTGGTCTTCCTACTCCTTTTAGAGTCGCATGTTGTTTACGAAAAAAATAACCATGGTTTTTCACTAGGTCTTCGGAACCTGTGGCATTCCAAACTGTTTCACTGAGCCATACTTCGCCTGATTTTGCAAGTCCTTGGACACGCGCTGCAATGTTCACTGATTGTCCAAAATAATCCAGCCTTTCATCATTCACAACGGCCAATGCAGAACCTTCATTCAACCCAACTTTTAATCCAATTTGGTAACCTTCTTTTTTCCAATCCAGATTCATGGAATCAATGCGATCCATCATTTCTAAGGAAGCAAGTAAACCCTCAGTGGGAGTCGAAAAGGTAGCCATGATGGCGTCACCCATTGTTTTCACTATGGCTCCTTTGTATTTTCGCACAATCTCTGTTAGGATACGAAAGTGTTCTTGTACCAAACGATAAGCAAATATATCTCCTGCCGTGTCATACATTTCCGTAGAACCTTTTAAGTCGGTAAACATAATGGTTAGTGATTTTACATTCAGATTTAAATCAGGAGATAATTTTTGAATTCGAAATAAATCACGAAAGGATTGGTTATTAAGTAACATCTTTGCAGTCAAAAAAGCACTTCGAATGGTTGGATGATTGCCAACAATTCGTTCAATTTCTAATGGATTGGGAGTAAGGACATTAATTCCCACTCGAAACCGTGTTCGATTGTGTATAAAAAATTTATGTTTTCCGCTGGGAATTTTTAATTCTAAAGGCATCATCCCATTTTCCATAAAATCAATCGTATATACTTGGTTTGATGGAGGTAGTGTAGGATCTACAGAAAAAAGACTCATTGTATTACGATCGATACTAACAAATTGAATGAGATCGCCTTGTAAATCACCGGTTTTTGCAATGAGTTCGATTTCATAAGATTCATCCGGCAGGAGTTGGGAATATCCTCGAATGGTGGATTGGATCCAAGATTTAAGTTCCGGTGATTTATTGAAATTTTCAGAAAAAAAGAATCGAAAGTAATTTTCTACGTCTTTAAAAGGTTCCAAAGAATTAGTTTGCAAAGAAGGATGAATTTGAAAGGCAACTTCGACTTGGTCATCCAGTAAGGTTGGCACTACAATATTACAAGATACACAATGAAATTCGTTTCCTTGTATTTCATCTAATTTATGGTGGCTTCGAACAATTCCGCCGCACATGGGACAAATCAGATTATAAGCAAAATCGAATAATCCAACCTTTGTCGCATGGACAAAAAAATCTACAGAGTGATTTTCATCTAACAAATATTCCTCTGCAAATTTTAGTGGATTAACACGAAGTAGTTTCCAATCATCTGATTTTTTTATGAAACCTTCCGCAATTTGAATTACTTCTGGTTTTAAAATTGGAAATGATCGAAGGGTTTCAAATTTTTGTTTGAGTATGGAATCTTTCACTCCGTACCTTCCAATTTTGCCACATAAGGCAAGTTACGATACTGTCCTTTGTAATCTAAACCATAACCTACTAAAAATTCATCTTCGATAATGAAACCTGGATAATGAACAGGTATATGTGGATTTGCTTTGTTTTGTTTCCAAAATAGTGCAGCCACTCTTAAATCTTTGGGATTTTGTTTTCCCACTTCCTCTAAAAGGTATTCTAACGTTTTTCCTGTATCAACAATGTCTTCCACAAGGAGAACCGATTTGTTTTTCACAGATTTTTTAAGTTCTTTCGTGATTTTTAAATTTCCAGAAGTGGTTCCGTCTCCATAAGAAGAGGCAGCCATAAAGTCCACCTCGTGTGGGATGGCAATGCTACGACAAAGATCTGCAGTGAAGATAAACCCACCATTGAGGATCCCAATCACAACTAAGTCTTTGCTAAGGAAATCTCGAGAGATCTCCCTTGCCAGTTCTTCTACACGGTGGTGGATTCGTTCTTCTGAATATAAAGGTTTCATTCTTTTCCTATTTGCCCAGGGATCCAGAATACTGCCAGTTGGCAACTTCCCCAGCTAAGATTTTTCCACGAATCTTCCGAAAAACTCAAGCCGAGAAATGAGGCCGTGGGAAATTTCTGAAAGCGGGAAAACTCCGTTTCTCCAAAGAGGAGGGAACTTGCCAAATCTTCTAACCCAGGATTGTGGCCGACTAGGCAGACAGAACGAACACTTGGCGAGAGTCCCTGCAATAAAAAGAGGAGATCTTCTTTATCCGAGTCGTAAATTGATTCTCTTAATTCAGGTTTTGGGAACCGTAAGATCTCTTTACGAAGAGTGGCATAGGTTTTTAAAGTTCGTTCGGCAGGCGAAACATAACATTGGTCAAATTCAAAACGGCTTTCTTTTAGATAATCGCGTAGTGCTTTGGATTGTTCCTTCCCTCGACGAGAAAGAGACCGTTCCAAATCAGTGTCATAAGGTTCATCCCATTCTGATTTGGCATGGCGAAGTAGATAAATTTGTTTCATACTAATAGATTAGTCGAAACAAACGAATAGGAAATCACGAAACTGCTATTTTTGTATTTCTTTTTCGTACTTGGAAATGAGTTCGTTGTTGTTCTTACAAGAAAATTTAGTCCTCATTTGGTTGAGGTGGTATTCCACTGTTTTTCTTGATTTTTGAATTCGATCCGCCACTTCGTTTTGAGACAACCCTTGCACGAGTAAATTCAGAATTTCCATTTGGAAAGCAGAAAAAGGAAGTTGTACTTTACTCACTCCGTCCGAGACAAAAGACCCACCTTTCATCACAAGTTCGATGACTTCGGGAAGTTTGGAAATAGGATCTGATTTTAACATGTACCCATCGGCCTTAGCTTTGAGAGCATCTTCCACATACACTCGACTTCCATGTAAGGAAAAGATAATGACTTTTGTGGGTTGGTGTTTTTCTTTAATCTCACGCAATACATCGATGCCATTTCTATCCGGCAAGTCGATGTCCAAAACCAAAAGATCGATGGGACTAGATTCTAAAAAATGAAACAAATCGGCTGCAGTTCGAAATTCTCCGGCAAGAGAAAAGAAAGGATTGGATTTCAGGATAGATATGATTCCTTCAGTGACAACGGAATGGTCTTCTAAGATGGCAATTTTAACGGATTCCACAGCCTTATGATTCTCAGAGTATTCTTCTCATCCATCCAAAAATATTTTTCAGACTTACTTATTTTTTGTAGTTATCCCTTAATTTTGATCTTCATCCTACTCGGCACCACCTCCTGCCGGTTTGATGCCTACCCAACCTTACTCGCGAAAGATGGTGTTTTGGATGTCCAGAACGTTGATTTCTCAGGGGAAACCATAAACCTCACTGGGAAATGGGAATTCTATTGGAATGAGTTTTTGGATCCAAGGGGAGAGTCTCCTGAACACAAATCTTACCTAAAAGTGGGAGTTCCTTGGTTTTCTCAGGAAAATGAGGATGGGGAAGGATACCCTAGTTTTGGATTCGGGACTTACCGCCTAACGGTTCTTTTGCCAGAATCTACTTATGAGAAAGAATCATATGCTCTTTTGGTTCCTGTTTTGCATAGTGCCTATAGAATTTATGCGAATGGTGAGTTGGTTGCAGAAAATGGAACTTTAGCAAAAACCGCAGAAAAACACCGGCCTTCCTTTCATTCCAAAATCATTCCACTGAAATCAGATTCCAAAAAATTAGATTTAGTTGTACATATTTCTAATTTTTCACATAAATATGCCGGCATTCATGGGCTCATCCGGTTTGGGAAACTTCAAAATATCATCCATACATGGAATGTAAATTTTACGGTCTCTTGGATCATTATGATCTTTATGATATTTTTGGCAATATATCATGCGTTAGTTTATTTTATTAATCGCTCTGAACGAAATGCACTTCGAATGGCATTTGTTTATTTAGGAATTCTGATTTTATCCTCTACGTTAATAGAGACAAGAATTCTCTTTAACCTTTTTTCCGATGATTATTGTATCCCATTGTTTCGATTTTCCCGAGTGGGGTTTGTTTTGGTTTTATACTTTGGAGGTTATATTGTACTCAATATGGCCCAAATGCGTTTCTTTAAAAGAATTTTGTTTTTATTGAAACTATATGCTTTCAGTTTTCTTTTTGTATCTCTATTTACACCGGTTCCTTATTTATCTAAGATATTATTTTACTTCGAATTTATGTCTGTTATTTTTGTGGCTTTGGGACTTTTGTCTGTCTCACTTGCTTTATACTTTCAAAGAAAAGAAAGTAGATTGTATTTCTTTAGTTTGTTTATGGCAATCATCGGTGGGCTTATCGATTTATTTTTAGTCGCCAATCCAAATTTTGGTTATAGACCAATGGGTTTAATATCCTTGTATTTGTTTATTTTCCCTCAGACCTTAGGTGTTACTTTGGGACTGGTTCGTGTTTACAAAAGGTCCGAATCTTTATCTAAAGAATTGTACAAAAGAAAAGAAGCTCTAGAAAAAAAAGTCAAAGCTCGTACATTGGAATTAGAAAAAGCAAATCGCTGGAAGGCAAACTTTGTTTCTCTTATCTCACATGACTTACGATCTCCTCTTAATAGTGTGAATCAAATTTTAGATGTGATTGATTTTAGTTTTAGTGAAACCACCGAGGATGAAAAAAAGAAGTTTTTAGAAATTTGTAAAACTGGGGTCACGCAATCTCTTCGGATGTTAGAACAGTTACTCGATGTGAGTCGGTTTGATGCCTTTGGAACGAAACTCATTCAAACGAGATTTTCAGTGAATGATCTTCTCAATGAAATTATTGAATCAGTAGAACCTCTTGCAACACTCAAAGGAATTCGAATTGAAAAAGATACTCCTATACAAGCAGAAATCATTGCAGACCGTACTTTGATTGGAGAAGTGTTTAAAAATATCCTCACCAATTCTATCAAATATTCTTATCTCAATTCTGAAGTATGGGTCAGCGTTTCCTATAAGGGGAAATGGCTTTCTGTGGAAATTCGTGATCGCGGATTGGGAATGAGCGAAGAACAAATCCACAAACTAAGCGGCGAAGAAAATATAAAAAGTATGCCAGGAACGGCTGGAGAAAGAGGAACGGGGCTCGGATTACAATTATGTACAAATATTCTGGAAGCCCACTTCGGAAAACTAAGAATCAAATCTGTACTCGGAGTTGGTTCCTCTTTTGAAATTTCTTTATCTAAGAGTACAAAGTCAGTACTTCTTGTAGATGATTCTGGAAACTTCAGATCGGATTTAGCGGAAGTTATGCGAAGAAATCAATGGATTGTGATTGAAGCAGGAAATGGAGAAGAAGCATTATCTCATTTATCTCGGATTACACCAACTCTAATTATTACTGATTTACATATGCCAGGAATGAATGGAATTTCTTTAGTTCATGAATGGGAGGGTCGTCGACACCAAAACCAAAAAATCCCCATCATTCTGATTAGTTCGGACGCTCCTCTTTCTGGTGGTGATAAATTTTTGGAAGACGAAGGTCTGGAAACCATTGTATCTGCTTATTTTTCTAAAATGTATAAGGCAGAGGATCTCTGCCAACAAATAGAGTCAACTTTAGACTAACACTCGTTCCATGTGATTTTTTATGTGTAGGCTATGGGCCACATCGTATTCTTCCTTGGTGAGCTCTCCATAAGCAAAATGAGGTCTAAGTGAAGATTCTTTGGCTTTGGAAAAATCATCAATGGCTTGGATGAGTTTTTTGATTCCGACTTTGAGTTCGGTTTCATTGGAAATGTCTTCGGCACCAGGAATGGGTTCTTCCAATCCATGATTCATTTTATTTTTGAAAGCAAAAATAGAAAAGGCAACCTTCCCAACAGAACCTCGAAAGAAAGATGATTTCATTTCTGGATATCCTTTCAAAGAATACTCTATGCTTTGTGCACAATGAGCAAATACCTTTCCTGGACTCCAGTTGCCAGTAAGTTTAAATTCTTTGGAATCGGATTGTAATTGAACAAGTAGTGTCCTAAGGTCAGTAAGATCTTCGGCTTCTAACCAAGGGGATTCGATTTCTGTTTTTGTTTCTTCTTCTACTTTCCCTTCACTGCGAAGGGGTAAATTCAAAATTCCATAAGACAAAGCTGTTTTTTGTAAGAACTCTTTTCGTTTCATTAGAATTCTCCTTTTAATGTTTGGTTTCTGGTTTGGAACGAAGTTTCATATTTAAGAACTCAACAATCACAGAGAAACACATCGCAAAGTAAATGTAACCTTTCGGAATGTGTAATTCTAATCCTTCTCCAAGTAAGGCCACTCCAATCAAAATCAAAAAACTAAGAGCTAAAATTTTGATAGTAGGGTGTCTATCTACGAAATCGGAAATACTCCCACTTGATAGCAACATAAATCCAACTGACAAAACAACTGCAGTAACCATAACACCTAACTGGTCTGTCATTCCCACTGCAGTGATAACTGAATCTAAAGAAAAGACTATATCCAAAATCATGATTTGAATGATGGTTTTGGTAAAAGAAACTCTTTTTGAGGATTCTTCACCTAACTCAGATTCTCCTTCTAGTTTATGATGGATCTCTGTGGTTGACTTGGCGATGAGAAAGAGTCCCCCGATAATCAAAATAATATCACGGCCACTGATGGAATGGTCTATAATTGTAAAAATTGGTGCTGTGAGTTTCATGATTAATGAAAGAGAGAATAACAAAAGAATCCGCGTGACCATGGCTAACATCAGTCCGATTTGGCGAGCAGACTTTTGTTTTGTTTTTGGCAACCGAGAAGAAAGTATGGAAATAAAGATGATGTTGTCAATACCTAGGACAATTTCCAAAGCAGTCAATGTAAAGAGGGCAAGCCATACCGAGGGATCGGAGAGAATTTCTATCATATCGTATCCTAAAGTCGTAAAAAGAAAAAAGGAATCAATCCAAATCTTTGTTTCAAAAAGCCTGGGATTGGCGCCGGTAAAAATACCAACCTTCACATTCTTTGACTAAATGGACATCCTTCCATAGATCCAAATGTTCTTTCGTTTCTGTAATTCCCCATGGAAACGTTTCGAAAGGTTTTTGTCCGAGTCCCTTATCCCAAGTGCGATTGGATACCCAAGGGTAATAAATTCCTTCTTTTGTAAAGGGAACCAAGGTCCATTTTTTGTCTGAATAGGCATAACTGTATTTGACCGGCCAGTAAGTGGAAGATCCAGGAATGGCAGAGTCAAATTCGGAAAGGCATTCCATTCTATGGGCTCGTTTGGCCTGGCCCTCTTGAATGGCCTTTGCCAAGAGGGGATACCTTTCATTATAATAGAAGACAATCCCCAAAAAAAACACCAAGGTGGCAACCGATCGAAGTAAAGGAAACATCGCTACCATTCGGAAGATAAGAAACAAAATACAAAACGGTAAAAAGTATAAATAGCGAAAGTTAGGTTCTATCTGAAAAATAAATAAAGCTATTACGGAAAGAAAAGGCGAGATCAGTAACGCCAAATCCAAGAATCGGTTTTTTAATTCTAAACGAAGAAATAAAAATAAAATATAGAGCATACATAATACTAAATATATATAAAACCAGTCCGCAAGTAATGGATGTTTGGTGATAGATTCAATCACTCCAGCAATCCAAACGTTTGCATCTTTAGAAAACAAATCGAAAGCAGAATGGATTCGGTCCATCGTAGGAAGTTCTTTGGGGGTAAAAATTCCTATCCCTAAGTTTTTTAAACCCAATTGCCAAACCTTTCCCAAACCAAACCCTAGAAGGACAAGACCTATCGGTTCAATTGATTTTCGTTGTAAACGAACCACCGCATACACGAGAAGGAAAGGTGCTATGTTTACAAAGAACCAATATTCAGAAATCCAAAGAAAAGAAAAAACCAATAGAAAACGAACGATTTGGAATCGATTTTTGGAATCCCATCGGTGGATTTCATAGAGAATGTAAGCTGCAAATAATAAGGTGATCGCGTGAAAACTTGGGTAAAAAAACTGTCCGAGACTATTGGGCAAAACCCCTGCCATTGATAAAAAACCTAAGGAAAAGAGATAGGCTTTTTGGTTTTTGATCCCGAGAGCCTTTGCCAGATAAAATGGAATGGTAAAAAAGAAAAATCCAAAGGCAAAATGAAACGAACCTACAGAGGAAAATATAGGATAAACAAGGATCGCAAGGACTACTTCTGGAAATAGACTAGAACTCGGGGGGAGGTTCCAACCACGAATTCCAACCCCAGTCCAAAAATCCCTGGCAAACAAATAGGGATACAAAACATCACTATCAGTTCCCTCACCTAAATGATTTTCATAAATGGCATCGTAGAACAAATGAAAGGTGCCAAATAGAACGAGAAGGATCAGTATCGGTTTTAGGTTTCGAAATTTCATCACAAAATCAAAAATCTAAGTTTTGAGTACCAATACCCTAGTAACTAGGGCATTTTCTTTCAAAGGTTTTGAACCTCTCTGGAAATTCTAGCTCCACTAAGATCCGTTTGTCGGGAATAAAAGGATGAGGAAACTCCAATCGTTTAGCAAAAAGAAGTAGGCCGTATTGGGTGTAATCCTTTGCCGAACGAGAGTACAAACTGTCCCCCACAACGGGACATCCCAACTTTGCCATATGAACACGGATTTGGTGGGTACGACCGGTTTCCAAACCTAGTTTCATCAAACTAAATTTACGACCTGTTTGTGTTTGGACAATTTTTTCAGTTTTGTAATGAGTGATGGCCATTCTACCATCTTCTCTGACACACATCTTCACCCGTTCCACGGGATGGCGTCCAATGGGTAAGTTCACAGTGCCTTCCCCTTCCACTGGGGCTTGGAGTACCCAGGCATAGTAAGTTTTTTCTACCTGTCTCTCTTGGAACATTTTGGAAAGGGCCGCATGGGCTCTGTCAGTTTTGGCAATGATGAGAACCCCTTCGGTCGGTTTGTCCAATCGATGCACAATCCCTGGACGACGTTCACCGCCTGTGGCTGATAGGTTTTTGAATTGGTGGAGGAGTCCATTGACAAGTGATGGTTGGTCATCCCCTGGTCCACTATGGCAGGCAATCCCTGCTTTCTTATGGATAACCATAAATTCGTCTTCGTCATAGAGGACAGGAATGTCCATGGCGATGGGTTCCAGACGAGAAGGCGGTCTTGCGATCACATCCACGACGTACTCTTCACCAAGTGTCACCTTATACCCGTTTTTATGGGCCAATTGTTCTTTGGTTTTGTTGGTCACAAATCCCGAATCAATCCACTTTTGAACGGTAGAACGGCTGAGATCGTCTCCGGCATTGTCTTTTAGAAAGACATCCAGGCGACTTTGGTCATAATCTTCGGAAACGGTTAGAAATATTTGCATTTTCGGTTGTTATCTAATGAAAAGAACTAAACTATGGAAACATTAAGGTAGGTCAACTGATGAAAAAAGGATTTTTTTTAAGCCTCATCCTCCTCGCAGGTCTTTCGCTTTCATTAACGAATTGTTCGTCTTCTGAAGAAAAAGAAACTCCCAAAGACACAACTTCCACAACGGGAACAACATCCACTGTTTCTTCCAGAGATCTGAATGCAGCTCTTTTGGACGAAATCAATGTAGCACTCAAAGACTACCGTTATCCAGACGGCGTTCGTCGCAGAGGTTTTAGCTACAAACAAGCGGACATCCAAGCAGAAGATTTTAAAACTTGGGCAAAAGACAATGTATCTTACATCAAAGATGCTCTTGCAAAACTTCCTGAAGGTTATGCACTTGAAGTGACTGGTCACGCAGACGCTTCCGGTCCAGAAGAAGCAGAAGGTGCTAAAAAAGGAAACGGATACTATTCACAAATTCGTTCTGACGCAGTGAAAGATGCTCTTGTAAAACAAGGGATCCCTGCAGACAGAATCGTAACCAAAGCTTCTGGTTCTTCTAAACCAATTTCTGGTTTTGATGAAAAAGACGCGATCAACCGTCGAGTGACTTTCCAAGTCGTTTCTAAATAAGAAAGTTTGCTTTCTTAACTAGAGATTTTTCTCTAAATGAAAACCCACCCTTTGGTGGGTTTTTTTATACCCATTCCATTTTTTATAAATAGATGTGTTCTTTTTGGATCGATTTGGACACCTCGCATTGGTTATGCGAATCAAAATTTGATTCTATAACGACCGCGCTATCCGCTCCAATCTTTCCTAACGGAAAGGATTTCCGCTTCTATCGCTGGCGCGGGGTTTTTGCCTAACAATGACAGAATGAAAGGAAGTTAAGTTTTCAAATTTGAAACCAACAACAATTCTGTAAAAAACTTTTCTTTTTGAAGTGAGGATTGAATCGTTTGTCTATGCCCACCACTGTAGAAGAATACATCCAATCGTTACCAAAAGACCGAAAAGAACCATTTTCGAAACTACGAGAAACCGTCAAAAAAAATCTCCCCAAAGGTTTTGAAGAAACCATTCAGTACAACATGATTGGTTATGTTGTACCCAAAAAAACCTATCCTGCCGGTTACCATGTAACTCCTGAACTTGCACTTCCCTTCATCCATATCGCTTCCCAAAAGAATGGACTGGCACTCTATCATATGGGAATCTATTCTGATCTAAAACTTTTGAAATGGTTCCAAACAGAATATCCCAAACATTGCAAAACGAAATTGGATATGGGCAAAAGTTGTATTCGGTTTAAAAAACTAGAAGAGATTCCTTGGGCCTTGATTGGTGATTTATCAAAAAAAATGAGTCCTAAGGATTGGATTGCACTTTATGAAAAAAATTTACAAGAATCGAAATTAAATAAAAAGAATTCTTCCAAAAAGTGAATTTAAGAATAGAAGAAAAAAAACACAATCAAAGATAATAATTCAATTATGGTATATCTTCTCTTAAAATATTTAGTCACGGCAGCTCTTGTTGTCATCATTTCGGAAATCGCAAGAAGGAATGATCGGATGGGTAGTCTTATTGCTTCTCTTCCGTTAGTCACCATTCTTACTTTGTTTTGGTTAAAATTTGAAAATGCAGGTGAAGAAAAAATTTCAAACCATGCCTATTATACATTTTGGTTTGTGATTCCTACACTTCCCATGTTTTTGATTTTCCCAAAGTTAAATGCCACCTGCGGGTTCTGGGTTGCAATGTTATGTAGTATCGCTTTTACAACTGTATTGTTTTATTTGTATCAGCTAGTTTTGATTCGATTGTTCTAGAGTAAAATCACTCTTTAGGAATTTAATCATTAAAAATTAAATTTATTTTTCCCCTGTTGCTAAAAAAAGAGAAGCATCTTCTTTCATAAAAATATTTTTTCCATGGTGGAACGTTTTAATTTCTATATCTTTGAATCCAACTTCGGTAAATAAAGTCCTAATTTCTTCATTTGTAAATCCATTGTGGACTTTGGGGTGGTTTACTTTTTCATTTTTATCGAAGTCAACAACCATTAGTTTCCCATTGGGATTTAGAATATCATAAAAAAAATTCAAAATTCTTTTTGTATCAGGAATGTGCAGTAGAACCAGTGAGACGAGGATTAAATCTGCTTTTTTGGTTTTTGTATTTTGGAGAAAGTTGGAATGGATCACTTCCGCATTGGATACATTCATTTTTTTGATTTTTTCTCGAACAATGTCTAACATTGGTTCAGAAGAATCGATAAAGACAATCCTACCAACTAACGAAACTAAGCTAAAACCAACAAGGCCCGTGCCACAACCGTAATCAAATAGTGTTTTTGATTGGCTTTCCTTACATTCAGTTTGGATTGTGTTCGAAATGATATGAGCTAATTCTTTTCGTTCCGTTGTATCATACACATTTGCCATTTGGTCAAAAACATTTGGTTCCATATTGGTTTTATGTTAGACTGCGATGGAAAACTTCAAAGGATAATTTTTGGATTCGAATATTTATAGTCACAAAGTTTCTATTGTGTCAATGCCTTTAGTTGCAAAGGAAACTGAATCATAGAGTTCAAATCCCAGAATTAATTTTCAATCATTCGTTTCATGCGGAAAGGAAGTTCCTTGGTATTTTAACTGTTGCGGCGTTTCATTCTTTTCTATTTTAATATAGCTATATAAATTCTTATCTATTGCTGCGACTTTATAGTATGTTGTGTTTCCAATCCAGTCAACATCAACAAGAATGGGATCTGTAATTTCTTGTGTGATCAGTTCAAATTGACAATCAGATATCCAGTTGATTTTATTTTTTACATAATATTTATTAATCACTCTATGGAAGTTAGCAGATTCATCTGTGATTTCAATATGTATAATCAGAATATTTTCTCCAATCGCAATGGATTGAGTGTAATATCCGTTCTTTAACTTACAATTTAAATTAGTTTTTGGCTTTTGAAAGTTGATACTGTATATTGAATTCAGAGAGATAAGGATTAAGAAAATTGATAATGCTTTTATTTTTTTAATCAGATCCATTGTTTTTACCGTTCTTTTTGGAATTGTCATATTTCTTCGATATTTTTGTAAATTATACCAACACTAGTGAACCGTCATACTCAATCTATTTTAGTCACATCCAAAGCCAGGTTTATAGAGGCTTTGGCAGGATATGGTCACTGGTAGTTTGTCTGCATCCCTTAAAGGTATCTTAAAAACTTACCATCGCCCCTACGTAAATTCCTCGCAAACTATCAAAGTTTTCTGATTTTTTGGGAAGGTTGATCTCCCAGGCTCCTGTGACGGTGGGATTTGCGGATCCCAAATTTTCTGTGCTGCGACTCAATTGAATTTCGTTATAATGGTAGTAGGAAAATTTTGAGACAATCAGATTGTAACCCACAAAGAATTTCATGTTGGGATGAAAAGAGTAGGAGAGTGAACCATCCAATTCGTATCCTCGAAAGATTCCTTCCGTTCCGGCGGTAGATAAGGAATACTGAAACCGATCTTCCATAAGATTCGGTTGTTTGAAAAAACGAGTGCCTTGTGTGTAGAACAAATCCATCGTTAGGTGGAATGCTAAGTCAAAGGGAAGTTGGTAAATACTTTGGAGAGAAACTTGCGGGCCGTAAGTGAAAAAATATTCTTTGAAAGTTCCCTGCCCTAAATAATTTCCATACTGGTAACGATTTATGTTTCGTATCCCTCCTCCTAGATAGAGTTTCCAGTCCAGACCGGGTGTGAAAGTTTTGTAAACATTGAATTCAAACTCGGAACGAGCCATTGGTGATAGATAAAACCGAGAGATATTTGCCCCGAGCGCTGTTTGTTGGTAGAGAAGAGTGTTGGCATTGACAATTTCAATTTCAAAGTAGGAAAGTTCCAATTTAAAACCCTTGGTTAGGTTTTCATAATTGAAGACAAAAGGAATAAGAACTTTTCCATTTTCTTTCAATGCGGAACTGGAACGAGTGGGGACTATTGCTTCATTCTTATCGGTTAGGGCTGTGTATTCGTATGGCAGATACTGGTAGGTTTGTCTCTTTAAGAGTAAACTGGTTCTTGAGTGATTCCTTTTTTCTTTAGGCTCGTTTTCGATTGTTACCGTCTCCTCGGCAAATAACATGGAAGTGAAAAACACTAGTAAAATATAAATGAGGTTCTGTTTCATTTTCTTTTGTTATAGACTGATTTTATAAAAAGAGAAACAAATTTTCCCGCTTGGAATTGGACTCTGTGCCTAGCGTTTCCCAAAGTCTCTGTAAAAATTCATTTACTAGAAAGAGATTCTTCCCAACATAGAAGGATAGTTTAGAGGTTTCCATGCCAGAATTCTTTTATTCCGATCCTTTCCCTCTCGGGGAAGATACAACTCCTTACAAATTGTTAACTAAGGACTTTGTAAGCACCGTCCCATTCGGTGATAAAGAAATATTAAAAATTGAACCAGAAGGTTTGACCTTCCTTGCAGAAAAAGCCATGGAAGACATTGCCTTCTACCTCCGTCCAGGCCATCTCGAAAAAGTTCGTAAAATTCTAGATGATCCAGAAGCCACTAAAAATGATCGGTTTGTGGCGATGGCTCTTCTCAAAAATGCAGTGATTGCCGCAGACAAACAACTGCCTTCTTGCCAAGATACGGGAACAGGAATTGTCATGGCTAAAAAGGGAGAATATGTCATCACCGGTGGGGATGACGCCGAAGCCCTCTCCAAAGGAATTTATAATACATATGTACAGCGTAACTTGCGTTATTCGCAAGTAGTTCCTCTTTCTATGTATGAAGAAACAAACTCAGGCTCCAACTTACCTGCGCAAGTGGATATTTATTCGACTCCAGGACAAAAGTATAGTTTTCTATTTATGGCAAAAGGCGGTGGGTCTGCGAACAAAACCTATCTCTACCAAGAGACAAAGGCTCTTCTCAACCCGGCCTCACTCGAAAAATTCATTTCAGAAAAAGTGGCAAGTCTTGGGACTTCTGCTTGCCCACCTTACCACATAGCGGTAGTAATTGGGGGAACTTCTGCCGAGGCCAATCTAAAGACCGTAAAACTAGCATCAGCTGGTTATCTTGACCACTTGCCTACCAAAGGAACCAAAGAAGGTACTGCCTTCCGTGATATCGAACTAGAAGAGAAGATGTTACTGGCAGCACAAAAATCGGGAATAGGAGCACAGTTTGGTGGAAAGTACTTAGCTCACGATTTTCGAATCATTCGTTTGCCAAGGCATGGTGCCTCTTGCCCAGTCGGACTTGGTGTTAGTTGCAGTGCGGATCGCAATATCAAAGCCAAAATTACAAAAGACGGAATTTATCTTGAACAACTCGAATATGATCCGGCTCGTTTTTTACCTACCGTTGCGGAATCAGATGCGGGAAGTGAAACCGTCCATATCAACTTAAACCAACCCATGAAAGAAATTTTGGGAATCCTAAACAAATACCCTGTCAAAACACGTGTTATGTTGTCTGGACGATTGGTCGTAGCTCGTGATATTGCTCATGCCAAACTCAAAGAAAAATTAGATAAGGGTGAACCACTTCCTGATTATTTCAAAAACCATCCGGTTTATTATGCAGGCCCTGCCAAAACTCCAGAAGGGATGCCTTCCGGTTCCTTTGGACCCACAACAGCAGGTCGAATGGATAGTTATGTTCCTCTTTTCCAAGAAAAAGGTTACTCTATGATCTCTCTTGCGAAAGGGAATCGTTCCAAAGTGGTCACCGATAGTTGCAAAAAAAATGGGGGATTCTATCTCGGATCTATTGGTGGTCCTGCCGCCTTACTTGCGAAAGAAAATATCAAAAAAGTAGAAGTCCTCGACTTTCCAGAGTTAGGTATGGAAGCTGTTTGGTCCATTGAGGTAGAAAACTTTCCTGCCTTTATAGTAGTCGATGACAAAGGAAATGATTTTTTCCAGATGTTGAATTGAATGTGTAAAACAATTCATCAAAAAGTAAAATTCAAAGCATCACCAAAGACAATCTATCAGTTTATCGCTGATTCGAAGAATGTCACATCCCTCACAGGGGAAACTGCGATCATTAGCAAACGGATTGGTGGAACCTTTTCCACCATGTCCGGTAAGGTATCGGGAATCATTGTGGACCTTGAACCTTCGAAACGAATTGTACAAGCGTGGAGAAGGTCTGATTTTCCAGAAGGTATTTTTTCTATGGCTACTTTTACATTCAAAGAAACCACGGAAGGTGGGACTGAGTTAAAATTAACACACCGTGGCGTACCTAAAGAACTAATTCCTGATATAGAAGAAGGTTGGCGCCGAAACTATTGGGAAATGATTCGAAATGCTGTCAGAACTTTGCCAAATAACCCCAAACAAACGAAATCATAAATTTCGCACTGTTTTTATTTTAGAATCTAGTTACATTTCAAATCATTTCTTCTGGTTTCACCCACTCATCAAACTGTTCAGCGGTTAAGAGTCTTAACTTAATTCCTGCTTCTTTTAAAGTAGATTTTTCTTTGTGTGCGAGTTTAGCAATCTTTGCTGCGTTGTCATAGCCAATGTATGGGTTCAGAGCTGTCACAAGCATGAGGGAACGGTTTAAATTTTGATTAATCGTATCCTGGTTTGCATCGATTCCCCGTGCACAATGTTCTTCAAAGGAAACTGTAACGTCAGCTAACAACCGTATGGAATTCAGCACATTGAAAATGATCAGTGGTTTAAAAACATTCAATTCAAAATTTCCCGAAGATCCACCAACATTTACGGCCACATCATTGCCAATCACTTGAGCTGCCACCATGGTCATGGCTTCTGACTGAGTGGGATTGACTTTTCCAGGCATAATGGAGGAACCTGGTTCGTTTTCTGGAATGGTAATTTCTCCAATTCCAGAGCGGGGACCAGAGGCCAACCAACGGATATCATTTGCGATCTTCATGAGAGAGCAGGCAATGGTTTTCAAAACTCCACTGACTTCTACAAGTGAATCATGTGCAGCCAATGCCTCAAATTTATTCTCCGCAGTGACAAAAGGGAGCCCGGTTTCTTTAGCAATCTTTGCCGCAGCTTTCACTGCAAAATCGGGATGGGTATTCAGTCCCGTTCCCACAGCGGTTCCTCCAAGTGCCAATCGATACACGGAAGGTAACACCCGTTCGATTCTCTCAATCGAATATTTTAGCTGTTGGACATACCCAGAAAATTCCTGACCGAGTGTGAGTGGAGTGGCGTCTTGTAAATGAGTACGTCCTATTTTAATAATTTTTGCAAACTCTTTGGATTTATTGTTTAGAGAATCGTGAAGTGTTTGTAAGGCGGGAATGAGTTTGTGAACTAATTGTTCGGCACAGGCAATGTGCATGGCCGTGGGAAATGTATCATTGGAACTTTGGGCCTTGTTCACATCGTCATTCGGATGGATGGGTATTTTCGATCCCAATACACCTCCAGCCAATTCGATGGCTCTGTTGGATATGACCTCATTTACATTCATATTGGTTTGAGTCCCAGATCCCGTTTGCCATACAGCAAGTGGAAAGTGGTCATCCAAAGATCCGGCAATGACTTCTTCTGCCGCTTTGACAATCAGTTGGGTTTTCTCTAAGGATAGGATTTCTAATTCTTGATTGGTAAGCGCGGCCGATTTTTTTAAAATTCCAAGTGCGCGAATCATTTCTCTGGGAAACTTGTCAGTACCAATGTGGAAATGATGGAGAGAACGTTCCGTTTGTGCACCCCAGTAACGAGATACCTCCACTTCGATTTCCCCCATAGAGTCGGTTTCAATTCTTGTTTTCACAATCCCCCCTAGAATCTTCTTCTTAATGTAGACTTTGAAAGGCTGATAGAAAAGAAAAAGAAAAAGTGGAGAAAAGAAATTGTCCTGTCCCCTACCGAAGTGGAAGAGGACAGGATAGTTTTTTTACTAGAACGGTTGATAGAAGGCGAGGTAGGCCGCAAAAAGACCCAAAAGAGGAAACACAAACCATAGGATTTTTGCAAATTTCTCTTTTTTGGAGGCCATTGCCAAAAGTCCACCAAACGCAAGCCAGATGACAATTTTCAGAATGACCCAAACAGGCAGGGCCGAGTGAGAGATTCCGCGAAACTTCATGAGTCCAAATCCTGCCACTAAGAGAAGGATGAGAGCTACACCGTGAGTGATGGCTGCTACAGTTTTGAATTTGTTTTCCGATTTTTTTCCACCATTGATGGTGTAGAGGGTAACTCCTCCCAGGGACAAAAATAACAAATACATTCCGAAAATATGGATGAGTTTATAAGCTTCGTATGACACAAAAGACTCCTTGATTCTGCTCTATTCTTTCAGATAGAACGATTCCTTGCGAGATTTTTCTCTTTTCAGGGGAGGAAAAACAATTAGGATTTGGAGAATGGAATCGAAGAAATTGCAAGACCTCGGAACTAATTCCACCGCAAACGAAACAACAAAAACTTTACTGGCATTAAGAGGAATTCCTGGATCGGGAAAAACAAGTTTAGCAAAAGCTATTTCTGTTACTAATGGGGCACCTATCTTTTCCATTGATTCCTATTTTGAAAATGAAGCCGGTGAATATCATTTTGATTATCAAAAAAATCATTTAGCTTACAAAGACTGCGAGGCCAAAACAAAACAAGCTCTCGAACTTGGTATCCCGTTTGTTATCGTGGACAATACATTTACTCTGGATTGGGAGTTGGAACCTTACGTGAGTTTAGCGAAAGAATTTGGATATAAGATCTTTATCGTGACAGTGGAAAACCGACATGGTGGAAACAATGTGCATCAGATTCCCGAAGAACAAATCGAGAAGATGAAAGCGAAGTATCAGGTGTTTTTGTAGGGGTTAACAAAGTTAGTTCGATATATCTGATTTTTAGATGGAGTTTGTTGTGAGAATAAAAGCAGAACTTTTTTGTTGAAATGCCGACATACTTCTGTTATTTGATTTACATGGATATGTTAGGTGTCAGTATCGAGATTGTTATTTTTAAATGACTATGAGATTTTTTTACTTAATCCTTACAATAATGAGTATTCACTGCGCCGGGATCGTTATGCTACCCAACCGGATTGAAACGAAAAAAAAATTAAAACAAGAGAAATGTGGGGATTTTAAATACGTTTTTTCAGATAATTCTGATTTTAGAATTGGTAGAGAGTCTAGATTTGACATTTATAATGATGGAATTTTTGAAGCCATTGATGAATGCACCGATGATAAAAGTAAAAAAACGGTTATTGTTACGATAACATTCGAAGATAAATCAAACCAAAACTCTCAGATGGCACGTGTATTTACATCATTACCATTTGTGACTGGAACATTTCTTGTTTTGCCATTGGCTGTTGATACTGAATTAGACATTAAATTTGATAATTTATATAAGTTTCGGTCCCTCGTTGTACATCGTAAAATTTTTAAAGTCGGAAGTCCTTTTTATAGTTTATTTCGATGGAATTTTCAGGCAAATTCCGAAAACGCAAAATCAATCTACTATGAACATATGAAAAATGCAATTTTGAAGTTTGAAAATAGAGAAAAGATTTATGAAGATTAGTTTTATTTTAAGTTTATTCTCTTTCTTCTTTTTTAATTGCGAATTGATGACGATTCGTTCTGACCATACTTATAAAGTAAGCCAACTCAAAAAAAGCATTTGTTGGGGTGGAAGATTTAACGTGCAGTATGTTGAGTCTAAGAACGGAGGAGCAGGTGTTGGTGTAGAGAAAGGGGTAAATGACGCCATTACCCAATGTGAAAATCATTTGGAAGATCGAATTGATATTACTATCGAACGAACTGAAGACGATGAAAGTTTAAATTATGGATCATTTGTTTTCAGCCTTTTTCTTGTACCTCTTGCCGAATCCACGGGTTATCAAATTAAAGTTGTCAAAAAGAAATTTATCTCTTATGGAACCATTGTTCTCAGTAAGAATATTTCACCCTGGTATATTTTTCTAATTCCTAATTATTTTTTTGGTACAAGCCATGAAGATTTAGTTTTTGAAGAAGTATTCAATCATATCCTGGAAGTAGAAGAACAGGAAAGACTGTATGCGATAGAAAAAAACAAACCAACGATCCCTCTAGAAAAAAAGTTTCGAAATGTTTTCCGGGAATGTTCATATGATCTAAATGAATGTGGAAGGAATGAATCAATTCAACTTAGGTTAAAGGCTGCCATTCCAATAGAGAAGAAAAAAAATAACCATAACTCAGATCTATTGGAATTAAGAGAAAAATATAATACCAAAGAAAAGAATTTTGCTCACGGCTGTTTTTGTAGGAGGAATCCCGATCCAACACTTTTTAGGAATTGTCCTGTTGAGTCAGATTTTGATTCCATTTGCGAAGTAAAATATAACTGTAATCAGTTGAAACCTGGGGATCATTCCTGCAGTGCCAACTTTGGGAACCAATTAGCGAAATTGCATAAAAAACTGAATGAAAACAAATCAAGCGACTATTACTTAAAAGAAAAAGTAAAAGAACAGTTAGCCATCATGCAGTTAAAGCTTATCTTGAATTAAAATTTTGATCTTACGATTTTTTTATTTCTAAATGGATCTTTCTATTTATCGAATAACTTAATTCCCGGCAGACTCCGGAAATCATAGTCTAATTCAAAAACCAAAAAGGCAAAAAAAATCCGTCACTTAAACGAATGTTAAGCAACGGATTTATGACAAACTAGATTATCTCCAGTTGTTAGTTTTAGGTTTTGCGATGTTTACTTTCATCTCACGGTTAAGGATGTTTTTTCCGTTAAGATCTTTGATCGCGTTATCAGCTTCTTTTCCATCTTTCATTTCGATGAATCCGAAACCTTTAGAACGGCCAGAATACTGGTCAGTGATGATTTTTGCAGAAGTTACTGCTCCGTGTGCTCCGAAAAGCTCACTGAGTTTACCTTCAGTCATATCGTAAGAGAGGTTGCCAACGTAAATGTTTACTGACATAGTTTTTGTCCTGTTTGTTAAAGTTGACTCGGGAATTCTAGATTTACAATCGTCGGGACCCTTAACGGGATTTTGGGTAAGAACTCCAGAAAAATGCAGGGAAAAACTTGGGAAAGCTACCAGCGTGCAAGCTTGAAAGGACTACTTCGGCGGTGAAAATCAACAATACTCTGAATCTTCTGTCAGTCTAATTACCCTTTCTAAAAAAAGCAATCGGAAAGAAGACTCAGAGGGAAAATTACGAAAAAAGAAATTCTTAGTGGTGGTGGTGTCCGCCTGGACCGTGCACGTGACCGTGTTGTAATTCTTCTTCAGTGGCTTCGCGAATGGACTTAATTGTTACAGCAAAGTGGAGGGTTTCTCCAGCTAACGGATGATTGCCGTTCAATATGACTTCTGCATCCCTAACTTCTTGAAGGTATAGAACCATTCTACCTTCGGGAGTGTCTGTTTGGAATTCCATTCCTACTTCTAACTCGGCTTCTGGCGGAAGTTCCGATTTGGGAACCTGAAAAATAAGTTCTTCGTTATATGTCCCATAACCATCTTCAGGTGGTACAGTTACATTTTTAGAATCGCCGTTCACTAATCCTTCTAGTTCTTTTTCCAGACCGGGAATGATATTTTGCCAGCCGTGGAGGTATAATAACGGTTCGTCTGATTGGTCCAGAGTTTCTCCCTGGGCGTTCTTTAGGTGATAGGAAAATCCTACAACCATTCCTTTGCTGATGGTTTTTGACATATTCATTACACTTTACCAATGGAAAAAAATACTGCAACCGAATAAAAGGTTGGTACCAAATTGTAATCGAAGAAATTGAACCTTGGAAATATCACATCTATGAATTGGTCACTACTCATTCAAGTTTTAGGTGGACTCGGGATTTTCATCTACGGGATGAAATTACTAAGTGAGTCCTTACAACGTGTAGCGGGAGATCGGCTTCGTTCCTTTCTTTCTTCTATGACGCGAAATAGAGTGTCCGCTGTTTTTAGCGGACTTTTTATTACATCTACAATACAATCTAGTTCGGCCACCACCGTTCTTGTGGTTGGATTTGTAAATGCTGGTTTAATTTCACTCGCCCAGGCCATCGGTGTCATCATGGGGGCCAATATTGGTACCACCATCACTGCATGGATTGTATCTTTTTTAGGATTTAAGTTTAACATTGCATCGTTTGCTTTGCCAGCGGTTGCAGCAGGTGTGATCTTAAATTTTTCAAGAAAAGAAAGCAGATCCGGTTGGGGAAGTTTCCTAATCGGATTTGGATTTTTGTTTTTAGGATTGGATTATTTAAAAACATCCGTTCCTGACAGTGCAAAGGATCCAGATAGTTTTCTTTTCTTACAACAATACACAAATATGGGATTTAATACCATATTGTTGTTCGTTTTGATTGGAGCCTTGTTAACGATTGTGATCCAATCTTCTTCTGCTTCCACAACGATTACCATCACACTCGCATTCTCCGGTTATATACCAATTGATGCCGCTTATGGTATGATTCTTGGGGAAAACATTGGAACTACTATCACTGCAAATCTTGCTGCCATTCCGGGGAACCGAAATGCCAAAAAGGCAGCTCTTGCTCACACACTATTCAATGTGTTTGGTGTGATATGGGCTCTTCTTTTCTTTAAGTTTTTCACAGGAATTGTAGATGATTTGATTCCTGGAGATCCACTGACAGATAAAGAATCTACAAGATTTCATATCTCTCTTTTCCATACGATGTTTAACATCACAAACACTCTCATCCTCATTTGGTTTGTGAATACAATCACCAAAGTTGTGAGTGCCATTGTAGATGGACTTGCTTCCAAAACTGGAAAAGATAAAGATTCCATTCGACTTTTACAAGCAGGTGCAGTGAAAACTACCGAACTTGCTATGGTAGAATTGATTGAGTTCACCAAAAAAATCATTCGAGATACGTATGACTTCCTTCGTTTGACAGAACAAATTTTGTTACAGCCGTACGATGCTTCTCGTGTCCTACAGGTATTAAAAAAAGAAGAAGAGTTAGACCAAGTTCGATCCGAAGTTCTTACCTACCTAAATCAAGTTCAAGAGACCGGTATTACTGGAAACTATGCGAAAGATGTTTTGGGAATTATGGAAAGAGTGAAGGCTGTGGAAGAGATGGGTGATAACTTTGCATCAATTGCAAGAAAGATGAGAAAATCACACCGCCAAAAAGTATCATTGGATAAATCCTTTGCTAATTCCGTAAAAGAACAAATGGATTTACTCAAACACCACTACGACATACTACTTGTGAACTTGGAACAAAGTGAAACTTTTGATATCCTTGGTAACCCGCAAATTCGTAACCAAAGCCGTGAGTATCGATTTCAAATGATTCGTTCTGTTAAAAAGAACGATTCAAAAGTGAAGAAGAAAAAGTATCAGAAAAAAGACAATTTGATGCCTGCTTTACTTTACCGAGATATTTCTCGTAACTTGGACAATATTTCCAGACTATTGAATGCGGCAATTTATGCGGACGTTTAGTTCGCATTTTTTGTTACGTAATTTCAAATAGAATCAATGTTATGTCATCGTCTGCGGGACCTTCTTTGTTCCGTAGACGAATGTGTTCATCGATCCCACCATATAAAGATTCTACTGACTCTGCTTTTCTAGTGAGTAACCAGTTCAGAAGTTCTTCTTCGCCTGAATCACCATTTTCCCACAGGTCCCAAATTCCATCAGTAAATAGCAAAATCTTATCACCAGGAGATAGTTTATGAACTTCTTCATGATATAACACTTCTTTTGAGTAACCAATGAGTTTGCCTTTTGGGCGGATCACTTCGATGGATTTTGAATGTTCATTGAACTTGTATAAGGCGGGATGACCTGCATTTGCGACCTTTAGTTGTTTTAATTCCAAATCGATAAAAATAGCACTGGCAGTTAAAAATTGATTTTTGTAATTTCCTGCAAGGGAAACGTTGATACTTTCCAGAACTTTCCCTGGTTTGTTTGCAAAAGCCAAGGTTTGCATATAGGCTATCTTTAACATAGCAGCTTCAATGGCTGCGGGTACACCGTGTCCAGTCACGTCAGCGATGAGACCACAAATCTGGTGTTTGCCATATACAGTTAAATCGTAAAAATCACCACCTACTAACGAAGCAGGAAAGTATCCAGTTTTGATGATGAGACCAGGAAATTTGGGAAGGATTTGTGGGAGAGTCGATTCTTGGAGCTTTTGTGCTAGTTTTAATTCTTTTCCATAAGCAATTAACTTTTGTTTGTTGATTTCTGCTTTCATCTGGATTTTATCTTTTTCTTTACGAACAACAGAAATTCTATCTCCCAATCCAAATGCCATTAGCAAAACTTCGATCGCCATTCCAATTTGAAAGGCGTTTTCTGTGAAAGCGTTGACTGGAAAAAAACCCATATATTTGAGTACGGTGGCAAGCCCTCCCACGATCACCATCAAGTATCCAGAAAAATAGAATCTTGCTGGTGGAAATTTTATTACGAAAGCAATGTAATAAGAGACAAATAATGCAAAGAAAGCGAGTAAAAAGGAAAAAATATCTCCGGCTTGGTTCATGAGCCGGTACGGTAAAAAAGGAAGAAGGCAAATGCTAATGATAGGGATGATCGTCAGTCCCAAAAACCATTTATAAATACGGGGAGCATTTTCCTTTAAGTTCATAAAGGTGATACTCATGGGGAAACAAGTGATTAAAAATAAAAAATAAAGGAAGTTATGTGCGTTGTATACAAGTTCAGGTGAGTTGGGAAAAAATAAAACGGGCAACAAACCCTGGAGAGAAAACTGGAATAAAATTGCTGAAATGAATAAATACAAAACATAAAATATATATGCTTTGTCTCGAACCATAAAATATACAAATAGATTGTATATTGTCATAACACCGACGATACCAAAATAGATACCTTGGAGTAGGGTATCCAAAGATGCAAAGGCGTCAAAATTCTTTTCTTCTGCCACCATTAAGGGAACCGATACGGAACTATCTGTTTTTACACCTACAAAATAGGTTACCGTTTCGCTCGGCAATAAATCTGAAGCAAAACTAAATCCCCGGTAGTCTCGGTCTCTATTTTCAAAAGGAAAACGTCTACCTTGTTGGTTTTCTTTAATTTCACCTGACTCACGTAATGCGAAAAATTTAACATCATCGAGCAAAGGGTATTTGATATAAGTTATGATTCGTTTATATTGGTTCTCATCGTTATGAATGACAAAACAAAACCAATATTGTTTTTCTGTGTTTCCAAAATTGGGAATCACTCCCTCTGATTTTTGTAACGTATTTGTTTGGAATTGGTGTGAAACTGAAGCAACTGAATGGATTGCAGGGTTTGCCGTGAAATACGCTAAGTGGTGGGAAAGGTCATAGGTGCTTCCATAAGTACTGGAAAGCGGAAGGATTGGCGTGTTTGGGCAAGGTTCAGAGTTTGGAAATATATTGGTATGAAGGAGACATAACAGGATGAAGGTGAATGTCTGTTTCATACAGGAAGGTCACAACTATAAGACGAAGACCTTCCCTTGTAAATCTGTTTGTAGAGGAAAAAAAGGAATTAAGCGGTTACGGCAGGAATTCCTGCAAGGATTCGAAGGGAGTCGTAAGCCTTTTCTTTTTGTTCCACTTTGGTTTTGTTCACAGCTTTGCGGATGATTACATCCCACTGTTTTTCCGGATGTTCCATTTTCATGTTTTCCAGAAGTTCTAAAATGTTTTCATCATCGGCAGCATTAAAAATCTCATCCGAATCATAGCGAAACATTCCAAAAAGGGCATCGATATAGTCGCCGACGCTCATGGCTTCTTTTTCACCAGGTTGGATCTTTTTCTTTTCTGCTTTTCGCAGTTCTCGTTCCCTGCGTTCTAGTTCCGTGCGTTTCATCTGATGGCCTCTAGCTCGTTTGCATTGGTTCCAAGACCATGTTTTCAAAAGGCAGGAGGGGCGACACTAAATTTGTCCAAAAATTGGCTCGATTTTTGGCTTGGGTTGGCCAACCATGGGGGAGATGTTCTGCAAACGGTGGATTGCCGGTAGTTTGGCCTTATTCCTTTGCACCCAATTCCTATTTTTGGGGAGTGGGCTCCTTGGGTATTGCCTGGAGTCCAATTCCAAAATTTGCCATTGCAACCATGGATCTAAAAAAGAAAAACATGGGAATGCAGAAGACAAAATTTTTGCCGAAGGCCATGGAACTTCTGTTACTTCGGCAGACTCGTTTGACCATCAAACGACTAAAGAACTAGCCCTAAAGCCCAATTGTCATGAAGCAAAAGATGGCGAAGCACATCTTTGTTCCTGCAAAAAGAAAAAAAAAGACGCACTTTCTTTACGGTCTCACCACCAAACTATGGATAGACCCAATTTTGCTTTTGGGTTTGCTGTTCCTTCCGTTATTTTTTATACTATTTATGAGTCTCCATCCACTTTAGAGGATGGAAGAATTCCCACATTACTCCGACCACCTCGTATTTAGTTTTTTAAACTACAAACTTGTATATTGGTAGACGAATCGTTTATCTATCAATCCAGAACAACAATCGTATTTTAGAATATTAGGTATTTATGAACATATTTAAGAAGTTTTATATTTTTCTTTCGATATTAGGAATAGTTTCCTGTGATCCGAATTCCAAATCAGATGACAATCAGACATTAGCACTTTTAGCTCTGGCAATGCCGCAGGCTGTTAATCTAAATTTTGAGGCTCTCGCCAATGGGCAATCATTAGTGACTGGCTCTAATATTACTGCGGATGGTCGAACAGTCCAGTTTCGTGATTTTCGCTTGTATATTTCTGAAGTGAAACTAGTGAAAGCTGATGGTTCCACTGCAGATGTGACATTGTCTACTGATAATATTTGGCAATCCAATGGAGTAGCTCTTGTCGATTTAGAAACGACTCAAACTTCAGAGACAAACACAAAAGTAACAGGTACTGCACCAGCAGGAAGTTATACTGGCGTTCAGTTTTCTGTGGGTGTTCCTGAAGCATTAAATCATCTGGATCGAACTTCGCAAACTGCTCCGCTTAACAATGGGGCTATGTATTGGTCTTGGACAGGTGGATACAAACATTCTAAAATTGAATTTACTTATAATGGAACGGATTGGACTAGCTTACATGTTGGCTCTACAACTTGTAGTGGTGCACCTAACTACGGTAATTGTTCTAAAAAATTTCGCGCTTCGATTTCTCTTACTGGGCAAATTTCTGCAAGTAATCAAAAAGTTTCTTTTGATGTAGATAAGTTGTTGAACGGACATACATTTGGGGCAATGGGAATGTGTATGCCTGGAACTGCTGCACCTTGTGATACCTTAGTACAAGCTTTTGGATTAAATATTACTACAGGGTCAGTTGATAATTCAATCACACAACGAGTGTTTAGTCTCAAATAATTTGTTTATAATCGGTTGTTACGTTTTTCGTAACGGCCGAGTTTTTTAAGGATATATTTTATGAAGTCATTTAGTTTTCCACTCATCACGCTTTTTAGTTTTCTTTTGGGATGTAATGTGTTGCCGTTCCAGAAAAAAGAAAACAACCAGGATATGTTACTCGCAGCTCTTGGAATTTTGGCAAGTGCTTCCGACTGGGTTTGGGATTTACCTCCTGGATTTCCTATACCAACTGTCCCGGCAGACAACCCAATGACAAAAGCTAAGGTGGAACTTGGTCGGCATTTGTTTTATGAAAAAAAGTTATCTGGCAATGGTACGATGGCATGTAGCAGTTGCCATTTCCAATCTTTAGCTTTTGCTGATGGAAAAGATTTTCCTAGTGGGATTACCAGCCAACCACATCCAAGAAATGCACAACATCTTTCAAATGTTGCTTATATGCCAAGACTTACTTGGAGTAATCCTAAAATGTCTAGTTTAGAGATTCAAGCACGTGCGCCCATGTTTGGAGAAACGCCTGTCGAACTTGGTTTGCAAAATAATAATTTTTTAAATGAATTAGCATCTAATTCGATTTACCCACCAATGTTTGAGCGGGCTTTCGGTGGTTCTGGAATTACCGAACAAAATGTACGATTTGCCCTTGCCAGTTTTCAAAGATCGATGATATCGGGCAATTCAAGATATGACCAGTATACTTTTAGAAATAACAAATCCGCTTTAACTGCTTCAGAAATTCGCGGCTTGAATTTATTTAATGGAGAAAATGCAGAATGTTTTCATTGTCATGGAGGGTTCAATTTTACTGATACATCCTTTCATGGTGGAGCAAAGGAAGAATTCTTTTATCATAGTAATGGGATTCATGATGATGCATACTATGCAGGTGTTCCAAGTAACAAACGAGGATTATTTGATTTAACTGGTGTTGCATCCGATACTGGAAAATTTCGAGCACCTTCCTTACGAAACATTGGTGTTACCTATCCTTATATGCATGATGGGATATTTATGTGTGCGGATGCGAACAATCCAGATAAAGCTGCTGGTGCTGGGAAAACAAAAGCGGATTGTGCTAGAGATGCGTTGACACAAGTTGTGGACCACTACCGTTCCGGTGGTCAAGCTCATTCAGCAAAAGACGCAACTCTGATCCGGGCTTTTGCGATTACCAATTCAGAACGTGATGATATGGTAAATTTTCTTTTGGCATTAACGGATGAAGAGTTCTTAACCAATCCCAAGTTTGCGAGTCCCTTTTAATGAAAAAATCTATTCGTAAATGGATTTTGATCCTTATTGTCCCATTCCTTTTCTCCCACTGCACATTTGGTTCGGTGGGTGATAGCAATAAGGATAAATTGACGATCTTGCAGAACTTAATTTTTTTTAATAACAACCAAACCATAGCAGTGGGAACAAATCTTAGAAGTTATGATGACCAAGCGGATGACAACTTAAACCAATTTAGTTTAACCAGTAATGCCGTAGGTTACAATATCACAATCCAATCTAGTTCCTACATCCAATGGGAAACGGGAACCTATCGAATCAATCCACCAAATCAGACGTTAGGTGTCTCTGCCACTGCCTCGGAGAAGAGTTCTACGGCAACAGTGAAAACACATACTCCCTATACAGTACCCTTGGATTTACCAGCAGATGATTTATATGGAAAAACGTATCCATTTTTATCAGCATCGACTGTTTCTAACATAACTCAATTCAATAGTACTATGGAAACAGGAGCTAGTTTCCTTTATCCTAGCACTAGAATTTCTAATATGCCGCTGGGAGTGGTTGCGGTGGCAAATGTAAGTTGGGAAGAGGTTTATATTCGAATGGATGTGGGGGGAAATGATATCACGATCCTGCTTCCACAAGGAAATAAGTCGATTACACCTAAATGTAAAATTCCAGTCAAAAATGGACGTAGTGGTAATATTGAAATATTAATGTCTCTTTCCTCTTTATTCAAAGACAGAACTGTTTCTGGAACACCTGTTCGATTTTTACAGCAATTGTCTTTATTACTTCCTGGAACAGTTGTCATCTCCAAAGTTTCCAATATCCCTTTATACAATATCCTCCAACAAAATCTACAAGCCGAAGATATCGTTTTTAGTTTCCCTGGATGTTTTCCTGGAGTGGAACGATGAAACAAATTTCTATAGTTTTTATTTTTTTGCTCTTTTCCATTCAGTCTCTCTATTCGCATCACACAGGTTCGTCGGACAGTCCCAATGCAACGGCCAGATTTGTAGATCCTTTTACGGGGAAACGAGAGAAACCAACGAACTATTTGGTAATGACCCAAGATTATTACCAATCCACTCGGGAGAATAGTCATCTGTTTACCACCACAGCCTTTGCAGAGATGAATTTTTTTGATGGAAGGTTTGCACTCAATGCTTCGGTGCCTTGGAATTATTACCAACAGAGAAGTAGAGAAGATGCAGCGAGGATTGGAAAAACTTATCTTGGTTTTAAATACCAACCGTTCTTTGATTTGGACAAACCTTACTTTTTTGTGATTGAAGGTTCAGTTGGTTTTCCGAGTGGTCCTGACACGGACCGGTTTACCGGTGGAAATTATTATACTGGAACCGGGTTTATCAAACTTGGTTATTTGTATGAGAAGTGGTCCTTTGTCACAAAAATGGGAGGACTGAATCCACTCTCTCGTCCGCAACCAAACAACTTACAAGACAATGATGGAATTCCTTTTTACTTTCGTAAACCTTCGGCCTCACCACCAGAACCAGAATATGAATTTAAAAAAACCACACTTGTATCCGCTTATGTGACGTATTATTTAATGCCAGAGATTTCTCTTTTTACGGGTATCTTGTACCGTAATCCTTATAACGGCGTGGATTATTCTAAAGAAAAAGATAAAGCCAATCCCTCATATTTTACGGAAGCTAGTGCTGGGTTTTCTTGGAATTTTTCGGAGAAGTATAATATGAGTCTTGCCTATCGGTACCCACTACAAAGGGATCGTGAGTATCGACTCTATCAATCTGCGTGGACATTTGCCTTCTCTATGGAGTGGGGAAGCGATTGACAATTGATGCCTTTTTTAAAACGTTCTAAGAAACTCTATAAATTTTATTCGTAAAAGGTAATCTATGAGCAACGTAGAAATCGTACCAGTAGGGGAACTTCCACCTATTGGAGTTGTGCCCAAAAAAATGCACGCGCAGGTCATTCGCCCGGAACGTTACGGCGAACCGAAAACTTCTTTTCAATCAGAAGTCATTGATGTTCCGGAGATCGGTCCGAACGAAGTTCTCGTTGCGACCATGGCTGCAGGAGTCAACTATAACAACGTTTGGGCAGCACTTGGGTATCCTGTGGATGTGATTGCGGCTCGTAATAAAAAAGGCGAACCAGAAAAATTCCACATCGGTGGATCTGATGCCTCTGGTATTGTCTATAAAGTTGGATCTGAAGTTAAGAATGTGAAAGTGGGTGATGAAGTAGTTGTCCATTGTGCGATGTGGGATCCAAAAGATCCATGGATTCTTTCTGGAAAAGATCCAATGTATGCACCTTCCCAAATCATTTGGGGATATGAATCCAATTGGGGTTCCTTTGCACAGTTCTGCAAAGTACAAGACCATCAGTGCCTTCCGCGTCCACAACACTTAACTTGGGAAGCATCTGCTGCTTATATGTTAGTTGCCGCTACCGCATACAGAATGTTACACCATTGGAAACCAAATGATGTAAAACCTGGTGATGTAGTGCTCATTTGGGGTGGAGCCGGTGGACTTGGTGCCATGGCAATCCAAATTGTAAAAGCAGCTGGTGGAATTCCAATCGCTGTTGTTTCCTCTGATGACAAAATTGATTTTTGTAAAAACTTAGGTGCTGCTGGTGTGATCAACCGTAACAAGTTCAAACACTGGGGTGGACTCACTTCTGATATCAATAAACCAGAAGCTTTTGTGGAGTGGACCAAACAAGCACGCGAATTTGGAAAAGCCATTTGGGACATTGCTGGGAAAGGCAAAAACCCACAAATCGTTTTTGAACATCCAGGCGAGACAACATTACCTACTTCCGTATTTGTTTGTGAAACAGGTGGTATGGTTGTGATTTGTGCGGGAACTACAGGTTTTAATGCAACAGCTGACTTACGTTATCTGTGGATGAGACAAAAACGTCTGCAAGGTTCGCACTTCGCAAATGACGACAACTGTCGTGATCTAAACCAACTCGTGATCGATAAAAAAGTGGATCCAGTTTTAGCAGAAACTTACAGTTTCGAACAAACTGGTGAATGCCACCAGTTGATGCGCGAAAACAAACACCCATCAGGAAACATGTCAATCCTCGTTGGTGCAAAAACTACAGGTCTTGGAAAGAAGTAATTCTTTCCAGGTGAGTATTTAGAGTACATGTCCCCGCCCTATTGAGACTGGGTGGGGTTATCCACCCGCCACCCAATGGCTCCATCTACCATGAAACGTTTGTTTTGTGAACCAAGTATTCGATTTCTTAATTTTTTTTTCTATAAAGTTCACGTTTTGACAAAGGAGTAATCTATATGTTTCCAAGAATCAATTTAATTACCTTAGGTGTTTCCGATTTACAACGTTCCATCGACTTCTATGAAAAAGGCCTTGGTTGGAAACGTTCAGAAGAAAGTAACGATAGCGTTGCTTTTTTTCAAATTGGTGCAGTTGTGTTTGGTTTGTTTGGTGAAGAGGATTTAGCTAAAGACATTGGAATTCCCTTTCAAAAACGCCAAGAGTTTTCTGGAATTACTTTGGCACAAAATTTAACAAGTGAAGCTGAAGTAGATTCGGTGATTGAAAAAGTTCGTAAGTTAGGTGCAAAAATTCTCAAAGAACCTCAAAAAGTTTTTTGGGGAGGGTATAGCGCTTATTTTCAGGATCCAGACGGACATATTTTTGAAGTTGCTTACAACCCGTTTTTCCCTTTAAACCAAAAAGGTGAAATCGTCCTAAATAAATAATTTTAAATCGAATGGTTGCTTTGTTTAGAACCATGAAATTCTCGAAGGTAAATTTATGAAACAAGCACAGATCTCTCGTTTTGGATTGGATCATCTAGAGGTGGTTGATGTTCCCGAACCTAAAGATCCAGGCCCAACGGAAGTGTTGGTTCGTTTGCGAGCTGCTTCTTTAAACTACCGTGACTCTTTAGTTGTCGAAGGTAAATACAATCCAAAGTTTCCCCTTCCTTTGGTTCCTTGTAGTGATGGCGCAGGCGAAGTGATAAACATTGGCTCTCAAGTGACGGAATGGGCAGTGGGAGATCGAGTTCTTCTCACCTTCGCACCGAAGTGGATCGCTAAAGAGGCAACTCATGCTGAAATGCGTCATACCATTGGAGGTCCACTTCCTGGTACCTTACGGGAGTTAGCTTTAGTTCCAGAAACAGGCCTTGTGCGAATTCCTTCCCATTTGTCTTATGAAGAAGCGGCAACCTTACCTTGTGCGGCACTCACTGCATGGTCTGGTCTTTTCCAATTTAGCAATCTAAAACCTGGAGAATTTGTCGTTGTACAGGGAACAGGCGGTGTATCTATCTTCGCTTTACAGTTTGCTAAACTTGTAGGTGCCAAAGTCATACTTACTTCTTCCAGTAGTGAAAAGTTAGAACGAGGAAAAGAGTTAGGTGCTGATTATTTGCTCAACTATAAGGAAACACCGGAATGGGGAAAGGAAGTCCGAAGAATCACGGAAAAAGTGGGAGCTGACCATATCATTGAAGTAGGGGGAGCAGGAACATTAGAACAATCCATTGCCGCCTGTCGTCCGTTTGGTGTAATACATTTGATTGGAATCCTTGCGGGTAAATCGGGAGAACTGAATTTACTGCCCGCAGTTATGAATCATTTAAAAATCCAAGGACTTGTAGTTGGAGGAAGGAAAGCCTTTATGGAAATGAACCAGGCAATCGAAGTTTCTGGTTTACGTCCCGTAGTTGATAAAGTTTTTTCTTTGGGAGAATCTGCAGAGGCGATTCGATACTTGCGATCAGGATCGCATTTTGGAAAAATCGTCATTCGCATATAGGATACTTATCTGAATAAGTTTACTATTCGATTGAACTGAGTTTATTTAGATGATGGATTCAAAATGGATTTTCTTTCGATATCCAAGGCAATCACTGATAAATGGATTTCAATCAGAGCAAGGATGAGAGAGATCACCATAAATAATAGCGAGGAAGCAAATAAAACCCAAGCCACTATGTTGTAAAAAGGGATCATACCCATGGAGCATGTGCATAAAATCAAACTAAAGATTCCAGCACTTTGAGAATACAATAGCAAAGATATTCTAAACCTTAAGTTGCCAATTTGTTTTTCTAAAATCGCCGATTTGGAATTTTCATATTCTGATAATAGTTGTCTCGAAAGTTTTGCCAATCCAAAAAAGCGATTAGTATAAGCTAACATTAGTAAAGAGATTGCAGGAAATAATAGTCCCGGTATACTATAAGTTAGGTTGTCCAATTGGTTTTTACCCCTGTTTTACCTGAAGAATTTGTTCTCCTAAATCCAACCTTCCATCGGATGTACGAATTGTAGCTTTGATTGTGTCACCTGGTTGTAAATACTCAGTTCGATTTTTTTGTCCTTTGATAAAGAGTTCCCACTTTTTATGTTCCGGGAAAAAACTTGCAAAGATTTGTTTTAGTTTTCCTGGTGCTTTGAGTGCGCAGCCTGCGGGGGTTCCGGTCAACAAAACATCACCCACTCGAATATTTGTAAAAGAAGATAACTCAGCAATGGATTCCTTAGGTGGGAAAACCATTTGGTTTGCCTTTGCGGATTGTCTTATCTTTCCATTCACAGTAAGGTTCAACTCCAAGGATTCAATGTATTTGTAATCTTCAGGTTCTAAAACGGCAAGGATTGGACCTGTAGGGAAAAAGGTGCGGTAAGATTTTCCTTTATACCATTGCAATTGTGGAAGTTGGATGTCCCTTGCGGATATATCGTTGGCAATAAAAAGTGCTGCAATGTAGTCACTTGGATTATAGGATTTTTCATTTAAAGGAGTGGCAATATCCTTTCCAAAAACAATACCTAATTCAATTTCATAATCCAAAAGTTCTACATGTTTTGGTCGCACTACATCTCCGATTGCAGATGTAAGGGAGAAGTCGGATTTGGTAAAAAATAAATTGTAAGTTTTGGATTTAGGATCGAGTCCAGATTCCAAAGAATGTTTTTTGTAATTGGCACCTTGGCAGATCACTTGGCAGGGGGCAGTAATTGGTGATAGAACTTTGACCACTTCTCTTCTGATTGAGTTTTTCGATTTAGAATTTGGTTTGATACTTTTTTTCTGAAGACCAGCTAATACGTCTTTGGTGGTTTTGTCACCAAATTGAAGAGGAAGGATGTTTTCACCTACAACCATACCCCAATCGATTTGATTCTTATACTGAAAACGTACAAAGTATTTTGCCATCGTAGACCTACGAAATTAGTTTGGGCGGGAGCTGAAAACACGTGGGCCAAAATTAGGCCCTGTGATAGTGAAAGTAAAAAGTCTATTCTTCAGAGAAAAGGTTGTTGAGTGAATCGATTAGAGTGTCTACCTCTACACCGTAACCCATACAAACTTGTTCAATGGTTTCTACTTCATTGATGGAACAATGGGAACAACCACCTAAGTGGTAGCTAGAGAAAACTAGACCTGCTTCTGGGTGGATTGCGATTGCTTCGCCCACAGTCATTTCTTTAAAAAAGCGCGGTTTTGTCGTTTCAGTCATCTTGAGAACCCTCGAAAGGAAATTACTATACAAATATTGGACTATGCTCTATTCGTCAATGGAATGTTTACCCAGGAAAACGGGAAATTTTATGTCAGGATTGAGGGAAGGTTTGAATCGGCCCATTTCCTCTACCAGTACTTTGCCGATGGCTCGGATGAGCCTATCCACGGGCATTCCTGGAAGGTAGAGGTATTTTTGGAAGGGAATACAAACCTCCGGCCAGATGGCATTTCCTATGATTTCCTGACAGCACGGACCCGCCTTACAGAACTGGTGCATTCCATTGACCATATTTTAATCAATGACCATCCAGATTTTAAAGGGATCAATCCTACGTCAGAAAATGTAGCTCGTTGGTTTTACTTTGGTTTGAAGGCGGATGTAAAATCCTCAGAAGGGCGAATCCGCCGTATTGTCATCCACGAAGGACCCGAAAATCTTGCTTTCTTCGAACCTAATTTAGAACCGTAAATTAAGTAATTTGTAACAATGGTTAGGTACTACTCCTGAGTTTTTTTGTGAGTGAGCAAAAAAAAATACAAAAAAGAACAAAGGGTCCTGATTAATTCCGTAGCTTAGAATCTGACGTGAAAATTACGTCAGCAAACATACGTTTGTGATTAAAATTCGACATAATCCAAAAATCGTATGGTACTCAACAAATAATGGACTGACATACGTTCAACATTTGTCTTATTTTTTTATTGCACTTGTTTTAGTTTTTTTTCATAAAAATTTTACATCTTAATCGATTGCTTTTCTACCGGCTAATTATGAAAATCGATAGAACACTCCATGCCACTAACGGAAATCAAACATAGTTTAGGTCATATTCTACTTGTGGAAGATGAGGCTATATTGGCTATCTCGCAATCAGAATTTTTGAAAAACAAAGGTTATTCCGTACAGTATGTATCAAATACAAGTGATGCTTATGACTATATAACATCTGGCGAGAGAGTTGATTTAATATTAATGGATATTAATCTTTCTGATGGTATGGATGGGATCCAACTTGCAGAAAAAATTCTTTTGTATCGTGAGATTCCAATACTTTTTGTTAGCGGATATTCAGATAATAAAATATTAGATCGTGTTTGTAAAGTGAAGCACTTTGGTTTTATTCCTAAAATTTCTAGTCCAGATATTATCGAGTGTATGATTCGATCTGCACTCCAACTTTACAAAGCAGAACAAGAGTTAGCTTTCCGCGAAAATGAACTTCGGATTACTTTTGAAGCAATGGGCGACGGAGTGATTGTTCTCACTCCAGAAGGTTTAATTCGGGAAATTAATCATAAAGCATTAGATATGTTGGGATACCAAAAATCGGAAGTATTAGAGAAGGATCTTAGTTCTTATTTATTTTTAGTTCAGGCAGAAACAAGAACAAGAGTATCTTATCCTTTCTTAAATTCTTCCAATGTTCTAAAAAACACTGAAAGAAAAAACGATTTGATTGTTGTCTCTAGCACAGGTCGTGAAACGCACGTTACTGAGACAATTTCACCCATTTTGGATACAGAAAAAAATCTAAACGGAGTTGTGATTGTTTTTAGAGAAACTCCAGACACTCCCGTGATGGTTCCTCCAAAAGATGGGGAAAGTCTTTATGCAAAGGTTTTCCAACTCAGTCCTATTGCAATGGCCATTTCAACAGTCAAAGATGGTACTTATTTGGATGTAAACTCTTCTATGGAAATTATCTTTCAATTTGATAAATCAAAGGTAGTCGGCAAAAAAACAGAAGAATTTAAAGCTTGGAGTAACCCAGAACAGATAGAAAGACTAAACAAAATCTATAAAGAAAAAGGTAGATTGTCTGGAGAAAGGATGTCTGTGGCTCATTCCGATGGAAAAAAATACGATGTAATTGTGTTTAGCCAAGCCTTTGAAATTGCAGGAGAACGTTTCATCTTGTGGATCAACTTAGACATAACTAAAAATTTAGATATGGAAGATCGATTGGCAAAGTCTTTAGAAGAAAAAGATGTGCTACTAAAAGAATTACAACATCGTGTTAAAAATACTCTCGCTATCATTTCTGGTCTTTTGAATTTAGAATCTTTTAAGGTTGAAAATGAAGTTGCTAAACAATCATTTTTGAATGCTCAATCTCGTATCATGTCAATGTCTAAGGTTTATGAAAACCTTTACCAATCAGAAGATTTGGAATCGGTGGATCTCCGCAAATACATCGAAGATTTGGTTTTTAGCCTTCACGATATCTTTGTTCTCAATCCAACAAAAATTCGTTTTGATGTGAAGTTGGAGGATGTTCGTTTGGATTTAAAACGTACATTGCCTCTTGGATTAATCCTCAATGAATTGTTAACTAACGCTTTAAAGTATGCCTATCCCAATGATAAAGGTGGAGATATTCGTATTCACTTGTCTCGTTCGAATGAAAATATTATTTTATCTGTTGGAGATGATGGAGAAGGATTGCCGGATTCAGTGAATATTGAAAAAGGAAATCATTTCGGTTATGAGTTAATCCGCAGTTTGACATCCCAATTAAAAGGAGTATTCTCTTCTGTTTCTAAGAAAGGCGAGGGATTGAATATTATGATATCTTTTCCTCAAAAGAACAATGACAAAGGCACTTAAAGAGTTTTATTCGCTAAGTTTTTATCTCTTTTATTTTTTTATCTTCGTTTTCTACCTCGAATGGTTCCAATAAAAACCAACCGCACTTGTTTGATCGTTTGTAATTTTAATTTTCGCATTTCGGTATGAGCATCCGTTGCTAGATCTAAAAAATCAGAAGCCATTTGAAAACAGAGGCTAACTATGAGTTCTGACGCAAATTGGATATCGGCCACAGGAATCATCTTTGGCATTCGCATGTCTTTTGCCAGTTCTGTAGCAATGGCTTTCATGGATTCCCTGATTTTTTCTCGGATCTTCTGATTGCCCCCTGTCCGTTCCCGAGCAATGAAGCGAAACAGGGAGCGGTTGTTTGCCACGTAATCGAAAAAAAATCCAATAGTGAGTCTTAGGGCAGATTTATAAGCCCCTTTGTTTCTCGCATCACCCACAATGGCCTGGATTCTTCCTCCGCAGTCATCCACCAAGGACAAACCCAGCTCCTCCATATTCTTGAAATGCCGATAAAAGGCAGCAGGAACAATTCCGGCCTCCCCAGCCACTTCTCGAAGGCTGAGGTCTCCCAGTCCCTTTTCCTCTCCCATCAGGCGTAATGCACCCTCAAGCAGATTGCTGTGGGTACGAAGTTTCTGGGCATACCGTTTGTTGAGCTTCATAGGATGAATTCAGTAAACGATTGTTCACTTTTTTTGGAAATGCAAGGACTAAAATGCCGTTTTGGGGTTGACGTATCTAACAACGTAAATTAACACTATTAAATATCTCCGTGAACAAGTGTTCACTTAAATGCGAAATACGAGGCGAAAATGAAAACATTTCCTTTTATCTTTAACGAACCCAAGGAATTCCTGAGTTTCCTGCAACTCAAAGATTGGGCCGATTTTCTACTGGGGGAATTCAATCCTAGATTCTCGGTCACTGCCATAAAGGCAAAGGTTGTCGCAGTCTGTGAAGAAACGGCCGATGCAAAAACGTTAGTATTGAAACCCAATTGGCTTTGGAAGGGTTTTAGTGCAGGTCAACATGTTCCTGTCACCGTAGAAATTGCGGGAAGGCGAGTGACCAGGTTTTATTCTTTGTCCTCTATACCAGGCGAAAAGTATTTATCCATCACCGTAAAACGCCAATCAGGTGGTCTAGTTTCCAACTTTATCAATCAAAATATCAAAAAAGGGGATTTGTTAGAATTGGGCGAGGCATCAGGGGAATTTGTCCTACCAAAGACTTTACCTTCTAAGTTTTTGTTTTTGGCTGGTGGAAGTGGAATCACTCCAATTCATTCTATTCTCAAACAACTCCAATCCTTAAAATACAATGGCAAAGTTACTCTTCTATACTTTGTTAGGTCATTTGAAGATATTATCTTACGTTCTTCCTTGGAAGAGATCGCAAAAGCAACCGGTTGGTTAGAAATTCGTTATGTATTTTCAGATCTTCCTAAAGAAGGATATGATTCTGGTTTTTTAACTAAAGAAATTTTGAAAAAGTATACTGATGATTTGAAAACTTATTCAGTTTATGTATGCGGCCCAGCACCAATGCAAACCAAAGCACTTTCACTTTTAGAAGGAAACGAAGTGAAGTCTGAATTATTTATGTTACCTGGTCAATCTTCTTTGAAGGTTAAAAAAACAGGAACTGTGGATGTGTTTCTATCTCTAAGTCATAAAACAATCCAGGTGAAAGGTGAACGTTCTTTATTAGAAGAATTAGAAGACCAAGGGATCTACCCTCAAAGTGGATGTCGAATGGGAATTTGCCATACTTGTGTTTGTAAAAAAACTGCTGGTTCCGTAACTGATTTATCAAAAGACGAAGTATCTGAGTTAGGTGAAGAAAACATTCAAATTTGTATCTCCCGCGCCGAATCAAATTTGGAAATAGAACTCTAGAGAATTAAATTTAGAAATTAGAACATCAGCAATTAAAGAAATTATCATAGGAAAAAAAAATGAGAACGATTAGTAAAAAATTAAACAAAGAAGAGATTGAATCCTTTGGAAATGAAGTGGAAGCCCTTCGGGAAGAAGTGATGTCCAAAGTGGGAAAAGAAGATGCAGATCATATCCGCTTTATTTATAAAGCTTACCGATATACTGAAATCTTGGGTCGTGGGCTCATTCACTTTAGTTTTGAACCTATTTCTTTTGTAGCAGGAACTTTATTACTCTCTCTTTCGAAAATTATAAACAATATGGAGTTAGGTCATAATGTTCTACACGGACAGTATGATTGGATGAATGACCCTCGTTTTAATTCCAGAACTTTCGAATGGGACATTGTGAGTGATGCTCATCAATGGAAATTTTATCACAATTATATGCACCATACATATACAAATGTTTTAAACAAAGACCATGACTATGGATATAATTTTACTCGTTTGACTGAAGGGCAAAAATGGAAACCGGTGCACCTAACACAACCTTTCACCAATTTATTCCTTGCGATGAACTTTCAATGGGGAATTGGTGCTCATGGTTACCGAGTGGAATACATGGAAATTCCTAAAAAACAAAGGAAGAAAAAAACCTTAAAAGATTATAAAGCTGTCTTCTTTAAGAAGATTGAATTGCAACTTGTTAAAGATTATATTTTGTTTCCACTTCTTGCCGGATTGAATTTTCCAAAAGTCATTCTGGGAAATATGATCGCAAATTTAATTAGAAACCTTTGGACATATGCTGTGATCTTTTGTGGTCATTTTACTGAGAATGCGGAATCCTTTTCTGCTGAAGAAATCGTTGGTGAGTCAAAAGCACAATGGTACTTAAGACAACTCAAAGGTTCTTCTAACTTAGATGGTAGTAAGTTGTTTTATACAATGACCGGGCATCTCAGCCACCAAATTGAACACCATATGTTTCCTGGAATGCCAGCAAAACGTTACCGTGAAGTGGCTCCTCGATTGAAAGAAATTTGTGCTAAGTATGGACAACACTACAATACAGGAAGTTTTGTGAAACAGTTTGCCTCTGTATGGAAACGTATCATTGCATATTCTTTTCCTGATTCGATTGCAGGGAAATTAATGGGTAATCGAAAAGTTTATTTGGAACCAAAGGCTATCGTTACTCAACCCAGTTTTCAAGTTTCCCTTCCGATGGAAGAGAAATCAGTAACTCTCACTTAACCTGAACAATTTTGGATTTTCCACTGGCGCATTGTGGAAAATCCATCCCTTTCCTTTCTGGGGCCTCAATAATGGGGCCCCTCTTTTTTGTTTACTAACTCAGTTTGATTTTGTTTGCAGAAAGAATTGCAAGACTGTCCTTGTGAAATTCTTTACACCACTGAGTGCGTAGTTCTTTTCTGTTAGTGGATTTGTTTTTGGCTCTTTCCATCAAATAACCCACAACTACTCTCGCTGCTGATTCCACCACTTCAAAGCTATGGGCATCTTTTATTTGTTGGTCTGCAATGGATTTGTATGTTTCTACTATGGATTCAAAAAGGATTCTGATTTCTTGTAGTTTGGGATTGGATTCGGAGCCATTTGACAAATGATCTAGGTAAGCCCGGAAAGCACCTGTAGGGCTCATTCCTGAAGTCACTCCTCCAATGGCTGCATTGACTTGGATTTGTGTGGTCCCATCATATATGTTTGTAATCCTTGCATCCCTGTAGAGTCTGGAAAGATCGTAATCTTCCGTATATCCTGCACCACCTAATACTTGTAATCCGTCATATACTAAGTCGTTACACATTTCAGAGTTGTAATATTTAGAAATGGGAGTGAGTGTATTTGCTACCTTTTCCCAAAACTTTCCAATTTTAGATTCTTCTGGAGTTACGGTTCTTCCGTCTTCATACCAATAATATTTGTCAACGGAATAAGCGGCTTCCACCATAAGACAACGCATGGCAGCCAGTTCTCTTTCCATACGGTCCAAAATACGACGGACTGCTGGAATTTCATAAATTGGTTTTCCGAATTGAATTCTTTCTTTTGCATATTTGAGGGCTTCTTCATAAGCTGCAGTAACAATCCCGGTTCCTTGGGAAGATACACTGAGGCGGGCGCCATTGAGCATTCCCATTACATACTTCACAAGTCCGAAACCTTCTTTACCAACCAAATGCCCTTCGCTATTTTCAAACACAGTTTCGCATGTTGCGGATGCTTTGATTCCTAGTTTTTTTTCTATTCCTTGGACAGCATAATTTTTGTTTTCAACGATAAAGAAGGAAAGACCTCTTGCTCCACTTTCTTGTGTTCCCGTTCGTGCTAGTGTAAGTGTAATCCCCGGACTTCCGTTGATACCGCAAGCTACAGTTTGAAATCTTTTGGTCCCATTGAGATACCACTTATCATTTGTCTTTGTTGCTTTGGTCGTAACATTCGGTAAATCTGATCCAAAATCTGGTTCTGAAAGTCCCATAGTGACTGTGTAATTTCCTGAAATTAATTTAGGAATCCATTCTTCTTTCATTTCGTCGGATGCACAGACTTCTAAGATGGCAGCAAGTCCCATACTACCCACAGCAATGGTGATGGAACTATCGGACCTGTACATGAGCTCAGCAATCATTGCTTTGATGATGCTTGGTGCTCCTAATCCGCCATATCTTCTTTTAAATGCAACGGGACCAAGACCGGCATCATGGTACATTTTGATTACATCCACCATTTCTTGCGGGTGAATTACATTTCCATTATCAAATTTTAGTCCTTTGGAATCTACTACACCTGCCACCTGAGATACATACATTCCGCTGATTTCTCCGCAAGATTTTAGGATCTCTTCGTAAAATGATTTCGCCTCATCTACATTAGATGGTGCATATTCTAGTCTAGGATTATTGTTTTCCGAGTATAACTTTGAGTCTGAGAATTGATTTTCGTATATAGGTACAATTTCGTTCCAATCGATTAATTCGTAAAAATGTTCCTTTAAATCTTCGTTGGTTTGAAAGTAGTTGCTTTGGATCATATCATTACCTTTTGGATTAGAAGACAAATTTTATAGATGTGAGGCGATTAAAAAATAATCGTATAACAAAAAAAATTGGATTTGATCTTTCTGGTGAACTGATCGGTATACTTTGTTTACGGGGATAGAATAGGAAAACAAAAGAGAACATAGTAACAAAATTTTAGATTGGAGGAAATCTAGCAAAATTAATGAGAAATTAAGGTTTCTTTTTTATTGATTCAATTTAGAATTCTAAATCTATCTCCGTCAAAGCCATTGCTGTTTTGTCGGAACAGGAGACTTATGAAACAACTCATTTCCATTCTTACACTCGTTTTCGTTATTCAATGCGCCAGTGTGCCTACTGCCCAACTTCCGATAAAATCAACAGTTGCTGGATCGCCAGTGGAATACAAATTGGATGGGAAAACTTACGAAGGTTATCTCGCTACCGATTCCTCAATTACTGGAAAAAGACCTGGCATTCTAGTGATTCATGAATGGTGGGGATTAAACGAGTATCCAAAACAACGGGCAAGGCAATTAGCAGACCAAGGTTATGTAGCTTTTGTTATGGATGTTTATGGGAAAGGGATTCTTGCAAAAGACCATGTAGAGGCAGGAAAACTGTCCGGTGCCAATGGAGATCCAAAAATCATTCTTAAAAAAATCTACAAAGCACTCGATATCCTAAAATCAAATCCAAATGTGGATTCTAGAAAAATTGGTGCAATCGGTTATTGTTTTGGCGGCGGCGGTGTCATTGAACTTGCATTAGATGGCGCTGATTTAAAAGGAGGAGTGGTATCCTTCCATGGATTTTTAGGAAGTAAAAACTTGGCTTCTGGGGTAAAAAAAATCAAAAGCAAAGTTTTAGTACATCATGGAGCTGATGATCCTTTTATTCCGAAAGCCTCAGTTGAAACTTTTATCAAAACAGTTACAGATGCAAAAGCTCCTGTGACATTTGTTTCTCATCCAGGAGCCGTTCATGGGTTTACAAGACCAGGTTCTGAAAAACATGGACTTCCTGGATTGGCCTACAATGAAAAAGCAGACTATACATCTTTTGAAAGCATGAAAACTTTCTTTGCAGCAAACTTTAAATAGACGAGAGGAAGTACAAAGAGGGTAAGTGCACTGGCAGACACTAACCCTCCGATCACTACGGTAGCAAGAGGTCTTTGGACTTCTGCTCCTGGTGATGTGCTGATTGCCATTGGTATAAATCCTATCGATGCCAAAAGAGCTGTGGTAAGAACAGGTCTTAGTCTAGAGATGGCTGCTTCTTTGACTGCCTCTTCTTTAGTGATTCCCACATGTTCTAAACTTCGAATAAAACTTATCAACACAAGTCCATTGAGAACCGCAATTCCAAAGAGTGCTATAAAACCTACACCAGCCGAAATACTAAATGGTAAACTTCTGAGATAAAGTGCAAAAATTCCACCGGTGATTGCAAAAGGAACGTTTAAAAAGATGATGATGGCCGCAGAAACTTCGTTAAACGCAAAATAAAGAATTAAAAATATGATGATGAGTGTGATAGGTACCACAACATAAAGTGTTTTTGTGGCGGATTCAAATTTTTCAAACTCACCTCCAGTCGTATAATGGTAACCTACTGGAAACTTAATCTCATTTTCTAAAACTTTTTGTACTGAATTGACAGTACTAACCATATCACTACCACGAATATTAAACTGAACTAACGCATATCTGTTTTGATTTTGATGGTAAATTTGAACGGGGCCATCTTCGATTTGGATTTCCGACAACTCGTGTAAAGGAGCAAATGTATTTTTTCCAACTTTCACTGGAATATTTTTGATTTGTTCTGGGTTTGACCCAACATCAGTTTTTACAACAATTTCAAAACGTTTCATACCTTCATAAACGATACCTGCTGGGACTCCCGACGAAATAGATTCCGTAACTCGGTTGATATCTAATATTGATTGGTCATACCTTGCCAATTTCTCTCTGTTAGGTTTGATTCTGAGGTATTCCAGACCATACAATTGTTCAATCCTTAAGTCAACAACACCTGGGATGTGTTTAATTTTTGTAGAGATTTCTTCTGCAATAGATTTCAATTGAAGCAAATCATCTCCAAAAATTTTGATACCCACGTCGGCTCGGATTCCAGCCATAATTTCGTTGTTTCTCATTTCAATCGGTTGGGACAATCCGTAAGCCACTTGAGGGGCCACTCTTTCTATAATCTCTTGTAACTTAGATTCAATTTCCCCTTTGGTTAAGGTCCACTCTGACCTTGGTTTCATATCCATATACATATCAGTTTTTTCGACACCCATTGGTTCAATTGCTAACTCGGGAGATCCGGTTCTTGAAACCACTTCAGTGATTTCGGGTATTTCATTAAGAATAGCTTTTTCTATTTTCATAGAAGATTGTAATGATTCAGTTAAAGTTGTGGATGGGTAACGACTAATTTCGATGAGTAGATTTCCTTCATCTAATTTTGGTAAAAATTCCCCACCTAACCGAAAGAATAAAATAATAGAAAGAACAAGGATAACAATTGTGGAATATGTTACTTTTTTAGGTTCTCTTAGACAATAATCCAGTTTAGGAGTGTACCAGTTGTGGATTGTTTGGAAAAATTTTGTTTCTCCTTCTGCGATATGACCCCCTTTCAAGAAATAAGAGGCTAATACAGGAATGAGTGTGAGAGTCAAAAAGAAAGCTCCGAGTAACGCAAATAAAACGGTAGTAGCCATTGGAATAAACATTTTTCCTTCAGTTCCACTTAAGGTAAGGATAGGGATGTAAACGATTCCAATAATGATTTCACCATAAATGGTGGCTTTACGAACTTCAATCGTCGCAGTTAATATGGTTTCCTTTTGTTCCTTGCCGGTAAGATCTCTTTTTAATTCTTTTCGTTTTAATCCTAAACGCCTATGAGAGTTCTCAATCAGGATGACAGCACCATCAACAATGAGACCAAAATCAATTGCACCCATAGACATTAGGTTTGCGGGTAAGTCTCTCATAAACATAAGAGTGATAGCAAATAACATGGCAAGGGGAATGACAGAGGCAATGACTAATCCTGAGCGAAAATCACCAATCATCAGGAATAGGATTATGATTACAAGGATTGCCCCTTCGGAAAGGTTCCATACAATCGTGTTTAGAGTGTTTTTTACCATAATGGAACGATCATAATACGGTTTAATTTTCATTCCAGACGGTAGAGTTTTTTCTATTTGAGTGATTTTTTCTTTGACTGCGGTAGTTACCTCTAGAGAATTTTCACCGAGTAACATCAGTGTTACGGCACCAACTACTTCTGATTTTCCTGAGGCAGTGGCGGCGCCTTTACGTAATCTTGGACCTTCTATGATTTTTGCAATACTACTTAAATAAATAGGAAAACCATCTCCCATTTTACCTACTTGGATTTTTTCGAAATCAGAAGTTGTTTTTAATAATCCATCACTTCCTACAATCAACTGTTCGCCGGACCTTTCAATGTACCCACTTCCCGTTGAAAGGTTATTGGACTGAACTGCACTTACTATTTGGTTTAAGGAAACACCGAGTGATGCTGCTTTGAATGAATCGACTATGACTTGGTATTGTTTTGTTTTGCCACCAAAACTATTCACTTCTACAATTCCAGGAACTGTTTTGAGAGTTGGATTGATGTACCAATTCAAATAGGTGGTGAGTTCCATTTGGTTATGCAATTCACTTTCTAAGGTGAACTGAAAGACTTCTCCAAGTCCGGTAGTAATAGGACCAATCACTGGTTTTCCAAAAATAGCCGGTATGTTTTCCGATGCTTCAGTTAATTTTTCACTGACTAACTGTCTACTTTTCCATAGGTCAGTCCCGTCTGCAAAGACAGCAGTCACTAGAGAAAATCCATACCTTGATACTGACCTTACTTCTATTAAGTTAGGAATTCCTGTGATGGCTCTTTCCACTGGCAATGTAATGTATTGTTCAATTTCGAGAGTGGATAAGGCCGGTGATGTAGTAATCACTTGCACCTGGACATTGGTTATATCAGGAACAGCATCCACCTTTAAATGATTGAGTGAATAAATTCCACCAAACACTAGTAAAGCTGTTAATATGATTATGAATAATCTGTTTTGTAATGATATTTGGACAATTTTTGTTAAAAATTCCATAATTATTCTCCACCAAATGTTGATTTGAAGAGAATTGCCTTGAGTTCAAAGGCTCCTTTTGTAACTATCCTATCTCCCTGTGTGATTCCAGAAAGTACTTCCGTTTTTCCATCTGTAGTAATTCCTGTTGTGATTTCTTTCCATTTGAATTCGTTAGATTGCGATTCTATAAATACAAATTTTCGATTCTGGTAAGATTGAATGGCATTTTCTAAAATTTGAATTCCTGTTCTACCGTTGACACTTAATGTTGCCTTTCCAAACAATCCAATCTTTGCTTTACGATTTTTATTTTTAAAAACAAGTCTTGCGTGAACCGTCCTGGATTCGGGATCTACTTTTTCACCGATATGTTCTAATATTCCATCGAATTCTGAATCAGGATAAGCATTCAATATGATTTTTCCAGAAATACCTTCTGAAAGAAATTTCAGATCGTTCTCAAAAATCTTTGCTTGAAACCAAAGTTGAGAAAGTTCTGCAATCGTAGTTAGGATTTGGTTTCCTAATACAATGGATCCAGGGATTGCATTTCTTGACAAGGCAAGTCCAGACTTTGGAGCATATACTGTATATACTCCGGATGCAGAATTATCAATCGCAAGTCCATTTGCTCGTAAATTCTCTTCTGCCGAAATTTTTTCTGATTCTATGACTTTCAAATTTGATTCAGCATCAATTAGCTCCTGTTTGGCGGCTAAATTCATTTTGACCAAGGAACTGATTCTATTTAAGTTTTGTTCAGTGGCAATGTATTTAGATTTTGCAACTAAATAGGCAGACCTCAGTTTTGCAAGTTCTGGGGAATCAATGGTTGCTAACTTTTGTCCTTTTTCGATGGAATCACCTTCCACAAAGAAAACTGAAGTAATTCGCCCTGAAATCCTAGCTGGTACATCAATGATTGCGTCGGGAACAGCTTCTGTTTCTCCAATCAGTTCAATTTTAGTTTGGATCGGTTCGATTCTAACAACGTCTGTTTCTAATGAGAGGTTTTTTCTATTCTCCTCTAATAATTTCACTATATCTTTGGGTTCGTCTGAAATTTCGGAACTAGTGTTTGTTCCTCGGAATTTCCAAAGATAAATAGAGAAGGCAATGAGGATAAGGGAACTAAAAAGTAATATTGTTTGTTTTTTCATGGTTTGACCCCTAATGAGTCGCTAGGTAGTCCGAGAACACGAACGAGTTCAATTTGAGCTAATTCAAATTCTGATTTTGTGTTCAGGTAGTTTAGTTTTGTTTGTAAAAGAATTCGTTGATGGTTGATGGCATCTATAATTTTTATTTTTCCAAATCGAATGGCTTCTTGTAGATTTTTTAAATCCGATTCAGCCCTTTCCATTGTTTGTGTATCATATAGTTTAATTTCTTCAGAAAGAGTTAAATAATTGGTTAGAGCAAATAGAACTTCTTGTTTAATATTTCTAGAAACAGATTCTTTCAGTTCTTTAGAGCTATCAATTTTTGAAGATGCTATAATGGTTTCCCCTTCATAATCTCTCCAAACAGTCATAGGGAAACTTACCATTCCCCCAACCACTCTCTCATTAAATCCATCGTTTTGTGTAAAGGCACCTAAAGTTACGTTGGGAATTTTCTGACGTCTAACTTCATTTTGGCGTAGAACCGATAACTCAATTTCTTTTTCAGAAAGAGAAAGTTCTGGTCTCATCTGCATTGCCATTTGAATTAGATATACTTTTTCTTTTGGTAAGTCTTTGGGTAAAAACCAATGTTGAATTTGGGTTATATCTATTTCTAGAGGAGCACCGAGTAAAACTTCTAACTCTGACTTTGCATTTTCGGAAAGTCTATGTGTTTGGTTCCAAATTTTAAATATCCGAATTTCTTCTGATTCCGATAGGGATTCATCAATCCCTGGAGATAAACCTTCGTTCACTCTAGCTTTTGATACTTTTTTCAATTCTTTCACTAGATTTAAACTATTGAGACTATTTTCTTCTTCTAGATAAAGATATCGAAATCGAGTCATTTTTTTTAGAACTCCAAATTCTAAAAATCGCCTAACGGATTCTAAGCGAATGACTTGTGCTTTAAATTCTTCATCTGCAATTTGAATTGCGATCTCTCTTTTCCCATTAGTAAAAATTTCTTGGTTGACCATAACCTGAAAGTTATTTGCTGCAGTGGGTCCAGATAGTAAAGCGGGACCTGTAGAATCTCCTTTTCTAATTGCCGCATAACTATTGAAAACCGGATTTGATGGAAAGTAATAAGAGGCAATTTTTTTTCTGCCGGAAATTTCTCTTAGTTTGATTTCTTCAATTCGATAGTCAGGATGTTTACGCACAATACATTGACTGAGCTCTGTTAGAGAATTGAACTTTTGGCAACTAACTCCATAGGAATCATTTGATTCTGAATGGAGTGGGCCAATCGAGATGTAAATATAAACCAAACAACTTAATATTAACTTAAATAGTTTGGGAAAAAAATTAAAATTCATAGAACCTCCCAAGTGTTCACGCAATGAAATTGCGAATCAACTAAGTGAGGTTATGTTTGGGAGGTCGAAAAAAACTATTTAAAGTAACGAGTTTCGGTATCAGAAGATCAGGTTGGTGGATATAAACTTTGTGAAGTTGAATGAGTACATGAGAGAGATATAAATCCCATGAGCAAGACATAATTAAATTGCATGGGCAAGAAAAACAAACATGGTCAGTATGTTCCCCATCTTCCTGCAAATCGTGACCTGGATTCAAACCTAAGGCATGGTCTAAAAAAGCGTACGGGCATCCACTTTCTGGAGAACCTATGAGTCCGCAGTTGACTTCGTTATCAACAATGCGTTGGTACATAAAGTTAGCGGAAAAAAGAAACAAAAAGCTAAACAGAAAAATTTTTCTCCAGAAATTGAGTTTTTTCAGATTTAGCTTCATAACCTTACTTAAAGTTTGGGATCTCCTTTGCAATTTGCAATAACTTATCTGCAATTTCGGGTACGCAAACAGGGGAAACGTGACTGCAATCCACATAAGTAGTGCATTTTGTATTTCCCTCATTTAAACTTACATGACGAATATTTTTTGAATTTGAATTCACAAATTGTTGGATGTACTGCTTAAAAATCCCACCTTTTGTGATTTTATGACGAATGTCGTTGTAATACGGGTGAATTTGTGGTTCCCAGATTACCATGGGAATATTGTGTTTTTCCGCATGATCTACTATTTTTTTAAAGAAATTTGTTTCTGTTTCTGAGATTTGAAAGCGGCTCAAAAAATGTTGTTTTCTCGATTCAGCATAGTCTATGATTCTTTCTTGAAACTCTTTAGCAGGGAATTGACTAACATCGTATCCAATATCTTCGGGTTTGTAAGGTCTTTTCACATTCATATAAGAAGAGATACCTATAAAATAAGTATCATTGGTTACACGATTTCCAGTTAGAAGGTTTTTAGCAGCTAATACTGGTTTGAAGTGGTAGTTATAACCTAAGAACAGAAGACGTGCAATAATATCTCGTTGCATTTCAGAATTCATTGAATCATAAATGTCAATTAATTCGTTTTCGTGCAACATGAGCTCAGCCCATTTTGTTTTGTATGTATAAATATTGTTTTCGTTTAACATTTCATCAGAAAATTCTAAAAACAAAACATTAGGTTTAAAACCAGAATCGGTCATTGATTTGATTAATAAATAGTATAATAAAAACTCAGAAGCTTTTACTGCAGTCCGAGTTTCGAAATACACAGGTTCCTTTATTGTTGACTTGTTAACTGGAATTTCTGCCCATTCATGGAATGGTTCGGAACGTGATGTCCCTGTAACGACTGCTACTTTTTTTCCGCTACTTTGGATTTTTTTATTTTCTACCCAAATGACTGGCATTCCAAGTAAAATATTTTGACCTGCTTTGTAATTTCTTCGGCCACTTTCTCTGACGTCGGGAATACAAACCAATTTATCTATTACGAAAATGGTAAGTAAAATAAAGAAAGGTAAAAAATAAGTTCGATTAAATTTCATAAATTCCCATTAAAATTGAAAGTATATAAATGTCTCTACCGGTGACTCAATTCTGATAAGAGCAAAGTATACAAATAAACACAAAATAAAAATAATCAAGTTAGTATAAGGTTTGAATCGATCAGAAAAATAGTTTTTGAATTCTAAAATTTGAATTATGTAACTTGCAAGAATTAGTCCCCAAAAGTCTGGGCGATAAATGATTTTACCAGTAAGATTGATACTGGCAGACCAAAATGTTGCAATTTTTTTAAGCGTATCGATACGAAAGAAAGTAGCTAGAACAGAAAACACAACAAAGATCCAAATGACAGCAAATATTTTTTTTAGGAAAGACATAGACTTTCTGTCAGGTTTACCAAATGCAAATCTTTCCAGAGAAAGAAAAATACCATGGGAAAATCCCCATAGAAAAAAAGTATAAGTATTTCCATGCCATAAACCTGACAAGGACATCACGATGATGGTATTTATATTATACCTAAGTTCTGATACTCTGTTACCACCTAACGGAATATATAGATAATCCCTTATCCATGTGGAAAGTGTGTGGTGCCATCTGTTCCATAGTTCTGTAAAACTGACAGATAAAAAAGGAGAACGAAAGTTTTCTGGAATTTCATAACCAAGTAAGAATGCTGATCCTCTTGCTAAATCGGTATAACCGGAAAAGTCACCATATACCTGAAAAGAAAAGGCTATCGTTGTTAATAGAATCGATATACCATCATATTCGCCAGGGTTTAAATAAACAGGATTGATGATTTTAGCAATTTGGTCAGCAATGAGAACTTTTTTTACTAACCCAGAAATGATATGCAGGATACCTCGTTGTACAAAATCTAATGTCAGTTTGGAATGATTGATTTGATCATAAAAGTCATCGTGCCGCATAATGGGACCTGCGATGAGTTGAGGAAAAAATAAAATGAATAATAGAAAGTTTAAAAAAGGTGATTCTGTAAATTTTCCTCGCCATGCATCAACCAAATAAGCTATCATTTGGAAAGTGTAAAAACTTATGGCTAAAGGTAATACTATTTCTGACAAAGATTGAAAGAAAGGAATGGTTAGGTCACCTTCTAACATTAAATATTTTATGTAGGTAAGGAAATATTTAAAAAAACATAAGTTGATCAAATTGATCGAAACACCCAAAATTAGAAAAATTCTTTTTTTTGTTTTGAGAATTCCTAGGACACAAAGATGAGTGAGAATGATAAAAAGTAAAAAATGAATTAAAAAGGAACCGCTCCAATACCCATAAAATATTAGAGAAAAAATGATAAGGACATAATTACGAAAGCGAGAAGGTGAAATCCAATAGATAATATAACAGGCTATAAAAAAGAAAAAATAATCGATAGAATTGAACAGCATTTTCCCTAGAATTTCCTCGATATTTTTTTCTACCAGTCATTTTACACAATCATACTTGCCTCAAAAATCAAATCCAGGAAGATAAGTCTTCATGGCGACTCAAAATATACTTTGGACACCTCATTCAAATGATACGAATCTATCCCGTTTTCAAGGCCATCTGGAAACTAAGTTTCAGAAATCATTTTCTGATTATGTTTCTTTTCATAAGTTTTCAGTGGAACAGTATGAACTGTTCTGGAAAGAGTGGTTGTTCTATTCAGGTTTTAAGTTACACAAAGAACCAGAAAAAATAATAAAACATGGAATTCATTTTTCAAAATCGATTTGGTTGCCTGGAGCTTTGTATAATTTTGCTGAGAATTTATTAGAAGTTGGGAATTCAAATGATTTAGCATTGGTATTTTATTCGGAAGATGGCCAAATACAACGGTTAACGTATGCGGAACTAAAACAAGAAGTTCTGAAGTTACAAAAACACCTCATTTCATTGGGTGTTAAAAAAGGGGATCGTGTTGTTGGTCTTGTGCCCAATGCACCTATCTCCACCATAGGAATGTTGGCAACAACAACGTTAGGTGCAATTTGGTCTAGCGCCTCACCTGACTTTGGAGTTCGAGGAATTTTAGATCGATTTGAACAAATCAATCCCAAAGTCCTTATTTCAGTTGAATCCTATTTATTTAAAGGTAAACAAATATCCATTACGGATAAATTGGAAGAAGTATCTATCCAGTTGACCAATACTAAGGATTCTGAATTTAAACAGACTTTGGTATATGATTTTGTTGAGCCAATCAAAGATTTTGGTAAAATAAATTTTCCATTCCGATACAGTGAGATTGATAAAACCAATCCTTCTGATCAGTTGGCTTATACTTCTATCTCCTTTTCTGATCCCGTGTACATTATGTTTTCTTCCGGAACCACAGGCCTTCCGAAATGTATTGTTCAGGGCGGAGGAGTTTTACTCAATCATACCAAAGAACTTTCGTTACATTGTAATGTATCCAAACAAGATCGGTTTTTTTATTATACAACTTGCGGTTGGATGATGTGGAATTGGTCTCAATCCGTTTTAGCCTTGGGTGCCACTCTTTATCAATTTGATGGAAATCCATTCCATCCATCTTGGGAAACTTTATGGTCAATAGCAGAAAAAGAATCCATCAATGTTTTTGGAACTAGTGCCAAATACCTTTCTGTATTAGAAGAAGAAAAAGTGTCCGTTCAAACTAAGTATTCGCTTTCTACACTCAAGGTGATTCTTTCGACGGGTTCACCTTTGCCTATCTCTGGGTTTCGTTATGTATATGAAAATATTAAAAAAGATGTGCAACTTTCTTCAATCTCTGGTGGAACAGACTTAAACGGATGTTTTGCTTTGGGAAATCCCATCTTACCTGTGTTTGAAGGTCAAATTCAATGTAAGGGTTTGGCGATGGATGTGCAAGTGTTTGATGATATGGGCAAATCGGTAGAAAATCAAAAGGGAGAATTAGTTTGCCCCACACCGTTTCCTTCTATGCCTCTATCCTTTTGGAATGATGAATCTGGTACAAAATATAAATCTGCTTACTTTGAAACTTATCATAATATTTGGTGTCACGGTGATTTTGCCTCCACTACACCTGAGAATGGATTGGTGATTTATGGTCGCTCTGATGCTACATTAAATCCTGGTGGTGTTCGCATTGGTACGGCAGATATTTATTCAGTAGTTTCTACCATTCCTGAAGTAAAAGACAGTGTCATCATTGGACAAGAGTATAAGGATGATGTTCGAGTGATTTTATTTGTAGTCACAGCGGATGGTGTTACACTCGATGAAAGTTTGGTAAAAAAAATCAAAGAACGGATCAAAGTAGAAACTTCTCCAAGGCATGTGCCTTCCTTAGTTCTTTCTGTCCCCGAAATTCCTTATACAGTGAATGGAAAAAAAGTGGAAATTGCCGTTAAACAAACGGTAGCTGGTGTAGAGGTAAAAAATAAAAATGCACTCGCAAACCCAAATTCCCTAGATTATTTTAGAGATCGAAAGGAACTGAATGTATGAGTTTTTTTCGGATGGTTACGGGATGTTTTATTATTTGCATTTTGGCTTCTGTAAATTTGAATGCTGAGTCGAATCGCTGGCGTTCTTGTTTTCGGACTAATTGTTTATCCTTTGTCCTACCTTCCCAGTGGTATCTTACGGAACGAAGATCTAACGGGTTAACTACAAAGTTTGATCATTTCAAAACATCTCCACTGAAAGAGGAATCAGGTAGAGAAATTATCCCTGCACTAGTAGTTCTATTTAAAGAATCTGAAAACAAACTTCCGTTACATCCAATTCTTTTCCATGCAGAATCTAGACGTTTTAGTTTGATTACCAATATTCGTAAGTCCTTTTCCTTACAAAAAATCCCAAACATTGACAATGGGTATAAATTTTTAGGAATGTCTGGAACTTTCAAAGATAAAGAAGATACAATTGTACAACATTATATCACGGCAACTGAAGAAGAATTTGGTTTTACGATTTTAATTACATGTTACGAGTCGGTTTATCCTCAAATTGAAAAAGATATAAATTTATTTCTGGAAAGTTTGACTTGGGGAAATAGACCAATGCCTTGGAAGGTTCAAGATCTGGAAGTGCAAGTTTCTAAAGCCAAGGAATTAGAAACCAGCGCTCTGAATCGATTAAAGACTAAAAAATCGGAAGAAATCACAATCGCACTAGAAGAGTTAAGTGACTCTTGTGAGTTAGGTTCTGTCACTTCTTGTGAAATGTTTACTGTGTTGATGAATTTAGGTAGATAAAAAATCAAAGATTATCTTTGCATTTTTTGGATATACTCAGCAACCGCTTCAATTTCCACTTTTCGCATATGCAAATAGGCTTTCATATAGGTTCCAGGAATTCCGTTTTTAATAGTTTTTGCAATGGCTTCTTTTGAAGATCCATAGATATATGTTGACTTATCTTGAAAATTAGGAATTCGTACGTTTGCAAACAATGCTGTTCTTGTCCCCCGCCCATTGCCTTGCATACCATGACAGGAAGCACATCCATTTTGTACATACATTGCTTCTGGAAAAGGAACAGTCACTGCAGGTGGTGGGGGAGGTTCTTTTTTTGGAGATTCATTTTCTTGGGTACAGTTGTTAATAAAAAGTAAGATTATAAAACATCGAATCAATATCCAAGCTGCTTTATCCTGGTGAGTTTTAGCCAAAGAAATTATTTTCCAATTTGACGAATTCAATGGAATTAATCGCAGTAGAACCCTGATCCAACCAAACTAATGTTATACTTTTGCGACAAATAACAATAAACAATAGTTCTACCGGGATTAGACAGATTTGTTTTATAATAAAGAACTTCTGCAATATGGCCGGAAAAGAAACTTGTGGTGGTTTCGTTGGTACCTAAATAAATATTATTTTGTGTAAATACTTTCGTTGTATCTGTAGGGATTCCCATGGTTGTACCATTTAGATAAAATCCAAAAGAGGAACCTGCTGTATATTCTGCCGCAATCAAATAAGGGATCAATGTCCCCCCAAATGCCCCAGAACTACTTCCGATGAGTCCTTCTGAAGGTTTTGCCATACGAACGATATTGGAATCCAAATAGTAAGAGACACCACCCGCTGCCGATTCAAATAAAGTTCCATTGGTTAATGTTGTTCGACTAAATGCTAGAAAGAAAGTTGAATTGTTTGAAGGAATGTCTGCAGCAGGACCACGGTAAAGGTATTCTGAGTTTACTGCATTAAAAGAAACGGATGGTTTTCCATTGAATCCAGCATTGTTGAATGTAGGTGCCATTGTTCCATTAAAAAAGGATGCAGCATTACCACTTCTATCATGCCAAGTTGTAATTGCTGTTCCATTACCTTGGTTTGATAAACTATCGGCACTTAGGTGGAGACGTAAGCTACTTAGTGCTAATGTAGGAGACCAAGTTACCACTTGTCTTGGATCAAAACCTGCAAGTGATTGAATTTCATTGGGTCCAAGGGCTCGGTTATAAACTAAAACATCATCGATCAGTCCAGAAAAACTTGTTGAAAGGTCGGTTCGTGTCCCAATGGTAAACGCAGTTGGATTGGTATCCCACGTATTTTTGGTTTCTGTCCTGAGTTTAACACCATTGTGGTATAAATTTGCCGCATAACCACCATCAGGTCCTTCGTAAACACCGCAAAGTTGGTGCCATACATTTTCATGGTTATAATATGATTCTTCAACATCATTTCCAAAACCTGCGAAATAATATTTTCCTCCACCTGATCCTGCTCCAAGTGCCACCAAACGGTCGGTAGCTGTTTGTCCAAAACTTACCATTGTACCTGGATTAGTGAGGTTTGATTTAAAATGAACACAAACTGTCCTTGGTTGTTGGCTATAGGGTAATTGGGTATCGGTTGTAGAAACATTGATATAATTAGTACCGTTTGTACTTATGGCAGCAGCAGCTTGGCCAAATCGGTCAGTGAAAAGGCCAACACCCATATTGGTAACTTGGTTACCAAACCCACTCACATCCTGAAGGTCTTTGTTAAAATCAAAACGAGCTACAAGACCTACGGGAATTTGAGCAGAGAGACGTCTCACTTCTTTATCTGTAAGAGCTTTTGAATAGACGCGTATGTCATCTATTTTACCAGCAAAAGTCTGGGTAGAAAAAGTCATGATTTTACCAATGTAAACTCCCGTACTAGGTGTTGTGTTTATGGAGGTACCAATATTGGAAGGGCCTACAATATCTATTCCATTCACATAGATATATCCATAAGTGCCATCAAAGGTTCCGCATATGTGAGACCATCGATTGAGCGGAATGGAATAAGTTGTAAATACTTCACCACCACCTAAACCTCCGAACCGAATTAAATTATCACCTAGTCCATTTTTAAAAATAGACAATATGAATTCGGAACCAGGGCCTGGAGTTCCGTAAGAAAAAATGGCCAAATGTTCATTGGGATTGGAAGGATAAGTTTCAGGATTCACCCAAACGCATACACTCCGTGGATGTTGGCCTAATGGTAATCCTAACTCGGTTCCATTCGCATAACCATTGTTTCCAAGGGCAAAACGTACACTCGCATTGGGACTACGGTCACGACCAGGAGCATATCCAGTCAGCCCACCGTATAAGGAAAGAGTATTCCCAACTGGACCCAGTGGGTCTGTATTTGCCTTAAATTGATAGTTCATCAGTAGTTCAATTGGGCGAGAAGAATAGGAATTTCCTACGAGAGTCGAATCTGCTGTACGTGCTAGGTCATTGATTTCTGCATCATTGAGATTTTTGTTATAATATCTAACGTCAGCTATGCGACCAGGAAAGAAAAAGGAACCACCGGAGCCTACACCGATCGTAAGATTTCCTGTGACTGGATTGGTAGATCGTTGTTTTTCAAAAATAAGGTTTCCATTCATGTATACTCGATAGATATTATTGTTATCTACTGTCATTGCAACATGGGTCCATAAGTTGGGAATGACTGTTGTGTATGTTGAGTCACTAGGATAACCACCCCGAGCAAGCACCAATTGTTTACTGGAATCGATAAAGAGACCATGTCCTGAAGAAGCAAGATCGCCATTAAATACGATTACCTTACCAATTCCCGCATTGGTTCCATCCCAATTGAACCAAGCAGATAATGTTATGTTAGAAGTCGCAGCACTTGGGGAAGGTGCGATCCCTGCATTTCCAACGGATGTACTTGCAGCTCCCCCAGTTTCTCCAAACCGGCCCAATCCAAAACCAGGACTTCCTACTGCCGTGATGGTTTGGTTATTTAATAAATTCAAAACGGATCCGTTGAGAGGGTAGTAGGCTAAAAGTCCAGAAACATTGAGTGATCTCAGTGCATGTGCCGTGCCAAATACTAAAACATTTCCAATATTAGCAATGTATAATGGAGCATTGAGAGATGCATTCACTCCTTCGCCATCCACTAGACCAGTGCCACCAGAACCTGCGATAGTAATGACTTCGCCGGTTAGCATATGGACACGTCTTATGCGATGGTTACCATAATCGGCTACATATAAAAAAATTCCATCATGAGTGAGTCCGTGAGGCATTAAAAAACTGGCTCCGGTTCCCACTCCTTCCACAAAACCAGCGGTTGAACTTCCTGCAAGAATGGTTGTAGTACCTGTCACTTTATGAGTTTTAGTGATATTATATGTACCTAAATTTGTTACGTAAATATAATCACCTGCGATCGTAATCCCTTCTGGTTGGTTGATATCACCACCACTTGTAAGTGTAGTGACTTCGCGGTTTCTAAGTTTGATCACTCGGATGGCTGAATTATTGCGATCTGCTACATACAATTTATCATCATCAAAAACAATCCCTGCTGGTGAAGCAAACCTCGCAAGTGTTGGGTCTGTAGAATCCACATTGGCATTTGCTGGTGAGATTGTAGAATCATCACCTGCAAGAGTTTCCGCATAACCGGAGCTAATGAGAACTCTTTTGATCCTATTTCCATTATATTCTGTAACATAGAGATAGGTTCCGTCTGTTGTGATGGCTCTCGGATTATTGAATGCACTCACAGATCCTGAGCCGGCGGTATTCCCTGCGATTCCATTTCCAACTAGGGAAGTCACAGCACCGGTTGTGGGATTAAAAACTCGAATTTTATGATTTCCTGAATCAACAATAAATCCTTTGGTTCCATCAAATGTGATCCCACCAATATTTGTGAAGGTGGCTGAAGTTCCCGTTGCATCCGTTGATCCACTGGCTGCTTGTCCGGCCGTAGTACTCACTTGACCGCGATAGTAATGCACTTGGATGGGTGCTGGTTTTTTTGCAGTGATCGTATTTCCGTAACGGTATCCAAGAACACAATTGACTGCCACATTTGTAATGTTAGTTCCAAGAACTGTTCCAGAATAATTTGACTGGATCGCACAAACGTATCCCGGTGGTTCTGCTGTGATTGTGATATCGTAATTTGTGCCACTGGCAATAGGTGTTGTAAAGGAGATGGGTGTGGTGGTTGCACCTCCAGGAACATTGATTGTATCAATACCATTAGTGACTGTCAGTCCTGAAGGTAATGCGATGTTACTTGTGATGTTTCCACTCATAGTATATTGATTTACCGAGCAGGCAATGACAACGTCTGTAATGGCTAAATTGGCGATAGTACCTGATCCATTGGTTACGTTACAAGTTTGCCAAGGGTTTTGTGGATTTGAGAAAACTGTCACAGAATAGTTGGAGCCAGTAGGGATCGCAGTGTTGAAAGTAAAGGTTCCGTTTCCAGCAATGGTCAAATCATCCCCTAAATTATTTTGTAAAACAAATGTATTTACACCGAAGGGAATAGTTAAGTTACTGATAGTTCCACTCACTGTGTAAACATTCGGTTGGTAGTTCAAACTTAGTATATCACTACCTACATAATCGAGTTTACACATTCGAACTTTTACGTTTTGTGAAGAACCGGGAGTGGGGAATATATAATTGCCTAGTGTACCAGACGAACAAGTGTTTGCTGTGGCACCACAAACAGGATCAGTCGGTGTTCCTGCTGCTCCTTCCTGACAAACCCAAGTAGAGCCCGTTGTTGTTGTCGAAAAACTAACCGATTGTCCTGAATTCAAAAGAGATCCTGTCGCCAAACTAGGAGTTGGTGTAGCAACTTTTAAAGTGTAAGTAGAATTTTGAACTGTGGAATCCACCCAACCTGTTTTACAGTGAATAGCTTTGATGACAGCTTGGTTTGTGTTTGTTATTGATACAGTGCTCGTTGTCATGGTTCCTGTAGCACAAGTGGGATCCACTTGCCCTCCGTTTCCCAAAGTATAACGATACTCTGATCCTGGGATCAGAGTGGCTAAAGTTACAGTTCCATCATCATTAAAAACTGATCCACTCACAGGCGAAAATGTAGGTGTTGGTAAACTACAATTGACTACAGCTGTTCCTTGATCTGAAGTGGTTCCTGTATGAGTGGCACCGACAGTCATCGTACATACTTGGTTAGGTGCAGATAAAGAAACTACTATTTGATAATCGGAACCACCAGGAATGGTTGAAGGGAAAGAAAAGTTTGTCACACCAGAAGCTACAGTGATGGATTGAGTAGTAAAGGGAGTTCCTCCTGTATTTACTAAATCCAAAGTTACCGAACCACTGAGGATACTCGTGGTGGTTCCACCGGGACTGGAGACAGTTCCACTGATTAGAAAGGCATTACTACAATTCACAGGAATGGTATAGGCACCATTGGCAACAGTGATTGTGCCTGAACTTAAAGTGCAGACACCTGTGGATATGATTCCGCCAGGATTATCAATCGCGATGGAAAATGTTCCACCACTCAAATAAGTGCCTGGAAAAGGAAATGTTCCATCGGCAATAACATTAATTGTATTTGATCCATCTAACGTAAGTTTGAGTTCGTTCCCAACAGTAAGAGTACCTAAAATTCCGGTTACTTGTGCATTCACAGCAAAAGAATTTGTTGTACAGTTGATTGCTGCTGGCAAATGAGCAGCCACCATAATTCCTGTTGTGATGCCGGGAGATGTTATGGAACAAGTTTGGCTTGGGCTTGTTGGTTGGCTTATGATGCTAAAATTATATGTTTCGCCTGCGGGAATGGGAGGTAAGGAAAAACTTGTAGAATTGACATTGATTACATCAGTACCGGCGCCAGTTACATTTTGTATTTGGAGCCCGTTACCAAGAAGTCCAGTGGCAGTCCCGTAAATAAGATACAGTGCATCTCCACAAACAATTTGAATTCCTTCAATATTGCCGCTGAGTACAGTTCCTGATCCAGAAGAAACAATACATTTCTGAATGGGAGAATTAGGTTGTGTTTTGACGATTACATTGTAAGGGGAGCCGGATTGAATTTTTTTTGAGAAAGTATAAGTCTGGTTAGCCGAAACATCCACAATATCTCCATTGTTTTCAATTTGGAGACCGGATCCTAATAGTCCCGAGACACGAAAGGAAACAGAATAAGTAAGGGTGTTGGCTTGTAAAAAACGAAAAGTAGTATAAGTTTCTAATATAGAGCGGTCAATCCCTGGAAATTTACAGGCAAAGAGCGGTAACAAAATAATATAGATACAAATTCTTAGGGTATAACTCATATTTTCTACAGACTAGAAAGAGTCATAAAACTTAGGATTTCACGACTCTTTCTATTATCGAAAAGTAAAATACAAGAATCGATAAAGTCGAGAGAATTTCTTTCCTAAACTTTGGGAAAGTATCTTTGGTTCAGGTAAATAAATTTCTACTCACTGTAACTTGAGAGACAGTTTCAAATAGCCAAGTCAAAAATCTTACCCTTGTTTGGCTTAAATCAGACCTTTCGATGCCAAAAACTCTGGGTTAAAGATTTTAGATTGGTATTTTGCTCCGCTATCACATAACACAGTCACGATGGTATGTCCCGGACCTAAATCTTTAGCAATTTGGTAAGCTGCCGCTAAGTTGATTCCGACACTTCCTCCCATAAACAGACCATCTTGTTTTAAAACTAAATTCAAAATACGAAGGGCTTCTTTGTCATGGATGCGGACAGCGTCATCCGCAGGCATTTCTTCCATGTTTTTCGTGATCCTGCCTTGGCCAATTCCTTCTGTGATGGAGGAACCTTCGATCGTAATATTGCCTGTTTTGACAAAGGAATAAATTCCTGAGCCGTAAGGATCTGCCACGATGCACTTGATATTTGGATTTTTTGATTTAAAAAATAATCCCGTTCCCGCATAAGTTCCACCTGTTCCGAGTGATGCGGTCCAAACATCAATTTTCCCTTGGGTTTGTTCCCAAATTTCCGGTCCTGTGGTTTCAAAATGGGCATTCCGATTGGCCAAGTTATCAAACTGGTTGGCCCAAACGGAGTTTGGAGTTTCTAATGCAATTCGTTCTGATACACGAACGTAATTTCCGGGATCCGCATAAGGTACTGCAGGAACGAGAGTGACATCTGCACCTAACGTTCGTAGCATTTCAATTTTTTCTTTGGATTGAGTTTCTGGAATGACTATGACCGATTTGTAACCTTTGGCATTACAAATATGAGTGAGACCAATTCCCGTATTGCCAGCAGTTCCTTCGACAACAGTTCCTCCGGGTTTCAGAAGACCTTTTTTTTCTGCGTCTTCTATGATGTATAATGCAGCCCTATCTTTTACAGATCCGCCGGGATTTAAGAATTCAGCTTTGCCTAAAATTTCGCATCCTGTTTCTTCACTTAAGGAATGGATGCGTATCAAAGGGGTATTCCCCACAGTATCAATAAATCCGTTTCGTATATCTGTTTTCATGAGAATCGACTTGACTCCTTTCCTTTAGACTTACATCTTCCAAGTCTATGTTACAAACCATTCGCCGGTGGTTCGCTCCTGCTCCGTCCATACCACAAAAGTCTGAATCAGAAATCCAATCGCTCTATCCGAAATTTCGGTTTCGAGTATTGGAATCAACTTTTCTTGGTTATACGACCTACTACTTAACTCGAAACAACTTCTCACCTGTTTCTAAAGAAATTGGTGAAGCGTTATCCTATTCGAAAATAGAGATAGGTGACATCCTCGCAGTCACAGCCATCACTTATGGTATTGGAAAATTTTTAATGGGAGCACTCTCCGATCGTTCCAATCCAAGAAAGTTTATGGCAGTAGGTTTGTTTCTTACTGCCATTTTGAATTTTTCTTTTGGATTTGCGAATCATTATTGGATTCATCTTTTTTTATGGGGAGCCAATGGTCTTGTGCAAGGAATGGGTTGGCCGCCTTGCGGACGTTCTTTAGGTCACTGGTATTCGGTAAGAGAACGCGGTACTACGTTTGCATTTTGGAATATTGCACATAATATTGGAGGCGGGCTTGTTGGTGTTGTCGCATCTCATGCAGCATCGCAATTTGGATGGCAGTACGCCTTCTTTGTTCCGGGGGTTATTGCTCTTGTTGGATCCGTGTATTTATACATCCGACTTGTAGACACTCCACAATCGGAAGGTCTTCCTCCTGTTGAAGTTTATAGAAATGATTATCCACCAGAAGAAAAAGAAGATCATGAAGCGGAACTTACCACCAAACAATTGATTGTTGAACAGGTCTTAATGAATAAATACATCTGGTTATTTGCGATTATTAATTTTTTTGTTTATATCATTCGGTATAGTTTGATTGATTGGGGACCTACTTACTTAAAAGAAACCAAAGGAGCCGACCTTGTCGGTGGTGGATACTCTACTTTTATTTTAGAATTTGGGGGAATCGGCTCCACCATTCTTATGGGATGGGTCTCCGATAAATTCGACGGAAGAAGGGGAATGGTAAGTTTACTTTGTATATTACCGATTTTCTTTGCTTTTTTAGGAATATTATTCAATCCACCAGGATCTCTTTGGATCGATTATATCCTTTTTGGTTTAATTGGTCTTTTTATCTATCCACCTGTCATGTTGTTAGGTGTTGCTGGGATGGACTTCACCTCTAAAAAAGCAGTGGGAACCGCGGCGGGGTTTATCGGTCTTTTTGGATCTTTAGGGAGAACGGCCCAAGGGAAGGGACTTGCCATCCTTGCCACAGAATACTCTTGGGACGTTGCATTGTCCGCCGTTCTCGTTTCCACTTTGATTGCCATTGTCCTTCTAGTTTTCAGTTGGAATTTGCGTCCGCGTGGGTAAATAAATTGACTAAATCTAAAAAAATCGATAGGATCATTATCTTATGACACTCGGCAAAAAAATTTCCATAGGAATCATTGGCATCATCGCCATACCGTTAGTTGTGGCTCTCTTTCTACCTACTGGATACCAGGTAGAACGTTCCATTGATATCACTAAACCAGCTTCAGATGTGTTTGCTTACATCCGTCTGTTAAAGAACCAAGACCAGTATAGTGTTTGGGCAAAAAAAGATCCCAGTATGAAAAAGATTTACACAGGCCAAGACGGCACAGTTGGTTTTATTTCACGTTGGGAAAGTTTAGATAAAGAAGTTGGGATCGGCGAACAAGAGATCAAAATGATCAATGGAGATGCTTTGGAGATGGAAACCGAACTTCGATTTTTTGAACCTTTTGAAGGAACCGAACGCAGTTATATGAAGGTTTCTTCTTTGGACCAAAAAAAATCCAAAGTCATTTGGGGATTTGATGGATCGATGCCTTATCCTTCCAATTTGATGTTAGTTTTTATGAATTTTGAAGAAATGATAGGAAAAGACTTTGAAGAGGGACTATCCAACCTTAAAGTTGTTTTAGAAAAGTAAGGACATTCATTTCGATTGAACAAACAAAATATCTATTGGCAATTATACCAAGATGATCCCATTCTAAAACCCGGATTCCCATCGCCCGTATTGGCGGATCCGAGTTTTTTATTTCCTGAAAATTGTTCCGACGGCCTTTGGCATCTTTTTGCACACAACATATTCGGTGTCCAAGAATTTCTCTCCGAAGATGGGATCCATTGGAAAAAAAGAAAAACTGTCGTATGGAATGCCATGCGTCCTTTTATCTTCCATGAAAACGGGACCTATTACCTTTATTACGAAAAGTATAAATTTCTTCATGTACTGATGACTTGGTTTCCCTACCGAAAGTGGAAATCTCGAATCGAAGTCCGAACCAGTAAAAATTTAAAAACTTGGTCCTCACCCAAAACTGTCATTGAACCCAAGTTTCCTTTCCACAAAGATCCAAAATTTGGTGAATCTGTTAGTAATCCATGTTTGGTGAAGTTCGGAAATAAGTACAGAATGTATTTTTCTTCGTCACTTGTTTACATTCCTGATTGTGGGTTTTGTGAACCCAAATACATAACTGTTGCGGAATCTACTTCCCCTTTGGGACCATTTTCGTATTTCTCAGATCCCATCCTTTCTCCTAATGATATGGATCCGTTTTGTAATTTGGGAGCCGGTTCCATCAAAGTGATCGAATGGAAAGGGCGTTACCTTGGATTTCAAAATGGAATCTTTTGGAATCCCGTTCGAAGGGAATCCTGTTCGGCAATTTTGTTTTTACAAAGTGAAGATGGACTGGGTTTTGAAAGGATCAACCAAACTCCCATCCTTGGTCCTACGGGAAAAGGTTGGAAGGCAAGCCATGTCTATGCTTGTGATGTCAAATATTCTGAAGCCGAAAAAATCTTTATCCTCTACTTTAATGCAAGAGACAAAGCTCACTGGACCCAAGGCAAAGAAGCCATTGGACTTTTTGTGGGAAAGGTAGAAGAATCGAAAGGGATCAAGAAGCAAACTACAAACAATCCTGCGAAGAAACCAAAGCCGAAAAAGAAAATATCGAAACCAAAACCAAAAGCTAAGAAGTCTAAACGCAAATGACAAGTTCACTCAAAGGCCACTCTAAAGATTTAGGAGATAATTTTATCATCCGCCGTGTTCTTCCAGCAATGGAAAAACGTTCGGTAGGCCCCTTTGTTTTTTATGATCATTTTGGTCCAGTACCAGTGGTCACAGGTGAGGAACTTGTGGTTCGTGCGCATCCCCACATCGGCCTTGCCACCATCACTTTTTTGTATGATGGTGTGATCACTCACAGGGATAGTCTGAAAGTGGAAATGGACATCCGACCACACGAAACCAATTGGATGGTAGCTGGTTCTGGTATCGTACACAGTGAACGCTCTAAATTTGATCCAAAATATGAAGTTTTAGAAGGCATTCAAACTTGGATTGCGTTACCAAAAGAAAAAGAAGGAATAGATCCCAGTTTTGAACATTTTTCCGAATCAGAAATTCCCGTTTTAAGAAAAGATGGTTTGGTGTTTCGGTTGTTAGGTGGTAGTTTCTTGGGATTACATTCTCCCGCCACAGTACATTCTCCTTTATTTTATGCTGACATTGAAATAAAGCATGAGGCAGAGGAAGTAAATTGGATTCTTTCTGACAAAGAAGAAGCTGGTCTCTATGTTTCGCGTGGATCCATTGAATCAAATGGTGAATCTTATGCAGTGGGGTCTATGGTTCTATTTGAAAAAGGAACAGCTGTGACTTTTAAGGCAAAACAAAACAGTCGTTTGATGTTACTCGGTGGGGAGCCATTGACAGAAAAAAGACATCTTTTTTGGAACTTTGTTTCCACAAGTCAGGATACGATTGAAAGAGCAAAGGAAAGATGGGCAAAAGATGAATTTCCGAAAGTTCCGAAAGAAACAGACCGAATTCCTTTGCCCACTTAAAAGTTAAGGCCGGAAATTTATTTCAATTCTTCTGCAGCTTTTTTGTATTCTTCTGCTTCTGTTCGGAATTCTTTCGCTAAGCTTAGGCAATGTTCTTTAAATTTTGCTTCGGAGATTGCCTTTCCCCCTTTGTTTCCCGCCATTTTTTCGTGTCTTTTTGCGCTCGCTTCTTTCTCTTTTGCAATAGCGTTTAAGTAAGAGCGTGCTGCTTGTTTACTTTCTGGCGAATTTGCCTCTTTTATCATCAAGTTTTCCAATTCAGACAAAGCAAATACGGATGTAGATGCTAACACGAGTAATAGGGTAATTAATTTTTTCATAGAATCCTCTCTGGTCTCCATTATACCGATTCTATGGGAATGTCAATAGGGGAGGTTATTGATATTTTACAGAATCGGAGCCCGCAGACATAAAAGCAAGTTTTGTCCCAGTTTCCGCAAAGGCAGAAATGGTTTCGGCAAATCCGGTAGCAGTAATCATAAATGTTTCGTTAGGGCCAACAGACTTTTGTAATTCGGGAAAATATATAGAACCAGAAATTGTATAAAAAATTCCAAAGGTTACTGGGTCACCTAACTGAGAGAAGTTGAAATTCTGAGCTTGGTAAAATTCCCAAGATTCTAATCGGAACTTATCATTTGATGTGAAAAGATATCTTGGGAAAGGATGGTAGGTGATCAGTTCCTTAGTTTTCTTTTCCGAGCCATCTGATTTTTGAAAATTTAGAACTGCAAGTGCTTTTTCTAGGTGGAGTTCTCTTGGATTTCCATCATCACTCAATCGACCATAATCGTAAACTCTATAGGTTGAATCAGAAGATTGTTGTACTTCTAAAAGTAAAACTCCTCCACCTATCGCGTGGATTGTACCTGGATTTAATAAAAAAACATCACCAGATTTTACCTTCCATTTCCTAAGTATGTTTTCACCGAGGTTTTGTTTTACAAGAGTTTCGTATTCTTCTCGGTTTGTGTTGTAATCGAAACCAACAACGAGTTCAGCCCCTGGGTCTGCGTACAAAACGTACCAACATTCTTTTTTGCCATTGGATTTAGGGTCATACTTAAGAGCGTATTCATCATCGGGATGAACTTGTACGGAAAGTTTTTCTTTGGCATCAATTACCTTAACGAGCAAAGGTAATCCTGATTCTGAGAATGGTTTGCCTAAAACTTCCTCAGGAGATTTTCGTATAATTTCTGTTAAGGGAAGATTGTAAAATTCTGGATTTTTGATAGGGGATACATCGGATCCATAAACAGAAACTTCCCAAGATTCTCCAATGGAGCCTTCTGGAATTTGGCGACCGAGAGATGTTTCGAGTTTTCTACCTCCCCAAATTTTTTCCTTATAGAGGGGGGTTAAAAATAAAACTTTGGGAATCTTTTCCATCGATTTCCTTTTTAGACAGCACTCTTCACTCGTAAAGGGATATTTTTATGGACCAACAATTTCACCCGTAGGTATTTTTTCTTAAAATGGGTAAAGGAATCAGGTCGGAATTTGGATAGATCAAACTCAAAAACCTTTCCGTGAATGAGGGCAGACCTAGGGAATTCTACTTTTAGATTTCTGTAACCTTTGTAACTACCTCGGCCACTGCAAGCGGTGCAGTGAGGGTCACCACCCATACAATCGATACAAACTAATCTTACCGTAAGCGGGATGACTGCGATCACTGGTCGTATGATTTCTGATTCTTTCAGATCAATAATCAAATCATAATCGATTCCCGTAACCTTTCTTCTGTCTTTGTTGCGAAAACCTTTCCTCATTAGCCCACGTTTGGCGAGTTCTAGAATTCCAGTGGTGAACCTAACGCGTGATACTGGTAATACTACAGGATGTTCTTCTAGTTTACGTTTTAAAAATTCACGTGCATAATTTCTTTTGAATTCTTCATCATAAGATTTTCGCCCTTCCCCGGTTAGGGTTTGGTATGCAAAATATAGACTTTGGAATTTAGAATAGGAACCGGTGATGGGATTGTCTGGATGGAATTGTTTTACCAGATGACGGAAGGACGTTTTAATCTCTTCCGTCGTGGCACCAAAGGGAATCTCTAGGACTTCGTAAAGGTTTGTGGGTTGGCTCGGTGGTATGGTAAAACTCATTCCACCCGCGCCTAATTATGGTTCTTGGAAATCCCCGCTGACAGAAACTTCCATAACGGATTCAGAAACCATGCGAGTTTCTAAACTTCCTTTCGCTTGGATGTATCTGTCAATGGTTCTTGCCACTTCGCGGAGTCTGTCTCGGTATGCTGCTGCTAAACGGAGTCTTTCCCATGGGCTTTGGATTTTTTCTAACTCAAAACTCAATGTGTTATCATCTGCATTGGTTACTGTGCGAACAGAAAGAGTCAGTCCTTTCACTCCACCCGATGTATTATTTTTTAATTCACGGTAAGTTGTGACAGGGTCTTTGCCTTTTTCAGTGAGTGATTTTCTGGACCAAAAGGAGATTTCATCTAAAGAGAATCCGCCACCTTCCGCTCCGCCACCACCTTTCAATTTCATGACAAAACGACTGTGCATGACATAACGTGGTTCAAATGGAAGGTGGATTTCCCTTGCATTGGTCACTTGGCCATAACGACTATCTTTGATTTTCTTTTCGTAACTTAGGAATTTAACCTTTTCGTTGATCACTGCATGGTAATCATCTACTTCTTTACCAATTCGTTCGATCTTCTGTTGTTGTTTTGCGTTATAAGGGATAAGAGCAATGCTTCCATCCGGATTTAACTTTTTAGAATCTGCTTGGCTGACAGGTTCATTTTTTTCGTCGGCGGCAAAAAGGCCAACGGTGAGTAGAAAGGATAAAATTAGGACAAACGAGATACGCATACGAACTCCCAGGTAGTAGACTCTATATATATTTTCGACTTTTGAAATGAAATCATTAATTTGTTAAAAATAAGGTTGATAAAAAACGTAAAAACCCGACTCTAGCGGTAGGTCTCCCATGGAAATAAATCTAAAAAAAAATGCCGATGCCTATGTGATCAGCATTTCTGGAAGTTTAGACATTTACACTTCCCTGGATTTTAAAAACTTCCTGGAAACCAATGTTCCTAGCCAACCCACAGAAAATCTGCATGTCATCATCAATTTAGAGAAACTCAACTACATTGACTCCTCTGGAATTGGAATGCTCATCAAACAGCTGAATTATGTCCAAGAACTTAAGGGAAAGTTCTCCATTGCCAATATGAAACCAGCGATTGAGAAAGTTTTCAAAGTGGCCGGACTTACAAGTTACTTCCAAACCATTGGCGAAGACGAATACCGCGAAAAATACGCAGTATAATCAATCTTTCGCATCTAATCGATTTTCTAATACAAAAGCATCCCAAACTCCCCAAAATCGACCGAGCGAGTTGTTACTTGGCACAAGGTCGACATAAATCTTGCCATCAGGGTATTCTGACGGTTCGAGAGGGATTTCTACCGGATTGGAGAAACTTTGGTTTTTGTCTGTATACACTGAAAGTTTGGGCCTTCCATTCACAAGAATGTTCAATTTTCTCGGTTTGAATTTGGAACCTTTCAAGGGGCGGTAACGAGTTAGGTCCAGATAAAGGTAAACAGTCGATTTGGAGATTATGGTTTTTTCTAAAAGAAACTGAAGCCCTGTTTCAGGTACCATTCGGCAAATATAGTCTTGGAGGCCGAGGTGTGACGCATCTGGTTCCAATTCATAGGATTGGTAAATCGCCCAAGTTTTCAGTTCTGGGAATGTGGAAATGTCCTCTGGCAGTAATCCTTCTTCCAAGCCAAATTCCTGTTTAGGAATGGTCGTGTCTTTTGCGATCACCGAAACAAAGCATGATAAAAAGATTGCCGTTAGGAGAAGGATTCGTAGTTTCAATGGAAGCACCTAGTACAAGTATCGGATTACGAGACAAGTCCCCCTTTGAAAATTATTCGCTCTTTAGAATCGATCCAAAACGAGTTTCAAACCGGCTCATCCTTGACACTCGGTAATTTTGATGGAATCCACGTGGGCCACCAGACTCTACTTTTGCGAACTGTCGAAAAAGCAAAGGAATTGGATCTTCCTTCTGTTGTTGTGACATACTACCCAAACCCTTCAGTGGTTCTTGGCAAAAAACCAAATTTCAAATACCTATCTTCCGAAAGAGAAAAAGAAGAACTCATTCGTGGGTTTGGAATCGACTACTTAGTAGTTTTAGATTTTACATTAGAACTTTCTAAAATGTCTGCTGAAGATTTTTTAGAGAAAATTATGATTAAAACTTTAAATTCAAAACATATTGTTATAGGTTATAATCATTTTTTCGGAGCAGAACGTCGCGGTGACTTTAATCTTCTAAATTCCAATAAAACTACCTATGGTTATGCGGTAGAATTAAAGGAAGCCGTATTAAAAAAGGAAAGTAAAATCTCTTCTTCTTTAATTCGTGGATTTTTGGAAAAAGGAGAAATGGAAGAAGCAAAAATTCTTTTAGGTAGAAATTACCATATCACTGGCTTAGTTTTTGAAGGAGCAAAAAGAGGACGTACCATTGGATTTCCTACTGCAAATATTAAAGTACCCGAGGATAAACTTTTACCAGCTATAGGTGTTTACGCTTGTTTTGCAAAGTTTGGTGGCAAAGACCACAAAGGAATGGTAAACATCGGACACAATCCAACCTTTGATGGATTAGGACTTCATGTGGAAGTGAATGTTTTTGATTTTGACGGAGATTTATATGGAAAAGAAATCGAGTTGGAAATTGTTCACAAAATTCGTGATGAAAAAAAGTTTAGCGGTTTGGATGAGCTGAAAAACCAACTAACAAAAGATAAAGAAGAGAGCATTCACATTTTAAATTTTGACTAAATGGTATAATTTCCCTTTTCTTTTGATTTTTCCTATAATTTGTCCGTTTGTAGAATCTTTTTCTAATAATCCATCCAAAGATATTTTGGAAATCGCCCAATCTTCTTTTAGTTCATCAAAATAAAATCCGTGGTCTTTTTTGGAATTGTCTTTCATTAGTAGTACATTTTTTTCTTTTTTCTCACCTTCTTCCATCAATACAAATCCTGGCCCAGGAAACAAGGGAACTAACTTATCTTTGATTCGTAATTGTTTTTTGAATGCAGGAATGTTCCTTAGGATTCGGTAACTTTTTTTAGGAATTAAAAAATTCACACCTTCTAACACATAACATATAAAAACCAACTTACCGCTCAGTTTTTGTGATGTGGGAGATGTGTTTGGTTTTTTTTCTGTAAGACGATTCGCAATGCGAGTAATTCTGTTTTTTAAGGCAGAATCTAAAAACTCAATTTTATCCTCTGATTTGATTTTTTCTAAGATATGGAAAAGAGTATCGAACTCTTTTTGTTTGTATTCATTTTTGATTTTGAACTTATGAATTTCAGTATTTAGGCGTTTACTTCTTTGTAAAAAGTAAGGTGATTCATTTGTTTCTGAAATTTTAATCAGTTGCTCTGATAATTCAATTATGTTTTCGATCCGTTCTTTTGATTCTCTATCTAGTTCTTCCAGACGAATCAAATCATTTTCTAACTTGACTTTGGTCTGAAAGAACTCTTCTGCCCCCAATTCTTTTTTGGTTGGTTTCATGTCGATTTTTAGTTTGCAAACTTACGTTTTTTAATCGAAAGGATAATTCCAACAGCAGTCATTGCCATTACTAAATGGGATCCACCGTAACTCATAAATGTAAGTGGAACGCCTGTTACAGGAAGCAGTCCAATGACAATTCCCACATTAATAGCAATATGGAAAAATATCATTGCTACAATTCCTGCTGCAAGTAGGGATCCAAACCTGTCTTTACTTTCAAAACTAATTTGTAGTCCTCGCAGTGGTATTGACATTAAAAAGAAAAGAAGTAACACACTTCCAAAAAAACCAGTTTGTTCTGCCCAAGAAGCAAAGATAAAGTCTGTTCCCGATTCGGGAACATGGGGGATTCGCCCTTCTGTCATTTCTCCATGAAAGAGTCCTTTTCCAAAAACCTTTCCAGAACCAACTGCTGGTTTCGATGCTCGAAGTTGGTAACCAGCACCTTGTTTGAATTGATCAGGATTTAGGAAGGCTGTAAGACGAATGACTTGGTTTTCACGGAAAGGAATGGATTTGTGAACGGCAATTGCCGAGAGAATGGAAAGTCCCAATATTCCAATTGTGATATAATAGTTTCTGAGATTTTTAGAACCACGGGCAATGCGGATAAAAATCATCACCAAACTAATGAGTGCCAATGTTCCACCGAGACCAAACATAAATGCTTCATTGGATAAAATTTTAAAACCCAAACTCGCATATTCATCTTTTACTATGTCAGCAGCTTCTCTAATCATTTGTAGATTTTTTGGATTTTCAATGCCAGGTAAGGTCAGACCGGAAACTTTTTTACCATCCAGGATTAGCCAAATTTTACCTTGGAGTTGGTTTACTATTGATACAAGTTCAGTTTTGTTATCTTTGCGAAGTAAATCAATGAGTGGTTGAACTAAAGTTAATTGAGAGTAAGCAAGATACATGGGAACCATGAGAGAAATTCCACCAAATGTGAGTAGGGATCCAATATGCAAAATATCAGCACCACCTAAATACAACATGGTGAATAACATTGGTAAAAATGAAACTGCAGTTCCAAAATCCGGTTGTAAGATAATGAAAAGCATAGGAACCAAACAGATGATAAATGGAATGATAAGCACTGTTATTTTGTGCATTTCTTTTTCTTTTAATACTAAATACTGGCCAAGTAGAATTACTGTAGCCAATTTAGAAAACTCTGATGCTTGGAGAGTGATTGGTCCTAGTTTTAGCCAAGAACGTGCTCCACGTCCCGAAGGTAAGTATCCAATTCCAGGAATTAGAGTGAGTATGAGTAAAACAATAGAAAAGATATAAATAAATAGTGCATAAGAACCTATCAACTGATAGTTGATTCTAGACATAAACCACATCGAAATAAGGCCAACAAAAACAAATGTAAATTGTTTGTACCAGCGACCTAGTCCATCAGCAGTATTGGCTTCTTGAGTGTATAAAGTTAGTACTCCTGCCATTGCCACGAGGACTACGGAGAATATGAGAAAAAAATCGAGTTTTTCTGTATTGCGATCAGCCATTAAAATGCCTCTTGTTCTACTGGTGCTTCTTCTTCCATGGTTTTCGCACGCGATCTATCAGTTCTTGGGAATGATCCTGGTGGGAAAGCAGCTTTAAATACTTCACGAGCTGCAGGAGCAGCGGATGCTGCACCTCCTACACCAAATTCAACGAAAGCAGCAACTAATATCTGTTTTTCGGGTGGTGCGTTCACAGGTGCATATCCAATAAACCAAGCGTGGTTTGACGAAGATGCTCCTCTGCGTCTAGTTTGTGCGGTTCCCGTTTTACCTGCAATTTCAGGAAGAGTAGGTGAGTTGAGAACGCCAGAGGCTGTTCCTGAATATCCCACTAAATACAATCCTTCTTTGAGAGCTTCTACGGTAGATCGTTTGAGTGGAATGTCTCGGAGAATTGTTGGTTCCGTTTTCTGTATGAGAGAGTTGTCAAGAGGGCTTCTTATTTCTGAAACAATATAAGGTTTGTAAATTTTACCATTGTTGACAACGGCCATATAAAATAATGCCATCTCAATGGGAGTGGTTGAAATAAATCCTTGGCCAATGGAAAGGTTTACTGTATCTCCATCAAACCATTTGTTCCCATAAGTTCTTTTTTTCCAATCGGAACTTGGTATGAAACCTGTTGCTTCTCCCGGAAGATCAATACCTGTTTTTTTATCTAAACCAAATAACCGAGAATAGGCGAGAATTGGTTCTGCCCCTAACTTATATCCTAATTGGTAAAAGTAAACAGAATTCGATTTTTCTAATGCTTGGGCTAGGTTAAGATCCCCATGATTCTTTTTATCCCAGTTATAAAAAACTTGGTCCGGTACACCTTTGAAAGTTGACTTCAATGTGAAACTTGCCGGACAAGAAAATGTTTGTTTAGGATCAAAATTGATTTTATGTTCACTCTCCATGGCAGCAAGACCCACTAGAGTTTTGAAAGTGGATGCTGGAGGAAACCTAGATTGAATCGCTAAATTTAAAAAACCACCATTGTTAGTAACACGCGTAAAGTGATTGGAGCGATCTAATTTGTTTTTGCCAGATAGGATATTCGGGTCATAGGAAGGATTGGATGCCATAGCCAATACTTCGCCTGTGGTTGCTTTGATAGCAAGGACCGTTCCCCTAACACCTTTTAGCGCACGATAGGCGGCTATTTGCATATCCCGGTCAATGGTTAAAACTAAATTGTTTCCAGGAACCGAGTGTTCAATCACACGTTCTTCTTCTATATTTCCTTCTGTGTTTCTTTTTTGAATTCGAAACCCATCTTGTCCACGAAGAGTTGTGTCATAAAGAGATTCAATTCCACCTTTCCCGATGAGTTGGTAGGTTTTGATTTCTTTTTCTTGTAAGTCGCTAGTTGTGGGTTTTCCCACATAACCTGTCACATGCGAAAGTGCCGGTCCCATATGGTAAACGCGTGCTGGTGAAGAAACTAAATATACATATTTATTGATATTATCAAGTACAAGAATACGTTCTTGTTGTTCACGTGAGATTCCTTCTAAAAGTACAAAAGGTTCTCTCGAACGTATTTTTTTAATCATTCGTGAGTCTTGGAGTTCTTTTTCGTAATAAACGATTGGAATCGAGAGGGCTTCACAAAATTTGTAAATAAAATCTTTCACCTTTCTTGGATCATTTTTGAGTAAACTTGTATTCAGAATCACATCAAGAGAGGCAGAGTTCGAAACAAGAGGTTGGCTTGTTTCTGGAGTGAGAAAATTGCGATCAAAAATATTTCCACGGTCAGCAGGAATGGACTCACTTCTGCGGACAAAACGTTCTGCTTTTAATGAGTTTTCACTTCCTTGTACAATCTGTAGATTGAACAACTGTAGGATATAGGCTGTTAAAGTAAAAACAACCATTCCTGTAAAAAAATACAGACGTTTACGAAAACTTGTTTCTAGACGAAACTCAGACGCCGACTGGCTCATTGCCTCACCTCATCAGCATCTAATCGGAAGGCCCATGAGAATAAAAAGAACAACGCAGGACCAATGAATGCATTATATAAAGAAACATACAAAAAGGAATAACTATGGTTGGAGTGAAAGAACATCAAAAATAAAAGATACGTGATGATTCTTGAAACCAATGTAAATCCAAGGATGTAGATGGTAATGGAGATATAATTTTCTGTATAAGAAGATCGCATTACCTTTCCTACGATATATCCTATGATGGCATAAGAAAAGGAATGAAGTCCAATTTTGTAATAAACAATATTGTCTCCGCCAATTTCACCACCAAGTGCTGTATCGGTGAGAAGGCCTCCAAAAAATCCTAACCATAGTCCATAGAGAGGACCTTTTCTTAACGCAAAAAAGACAACAAAGATGACCATAAAGTCTGGCCGAACTGCATTCCCTAACTCAAATAGATTGGATCCATTTAAGAAGTGGGAGAGTAACAATCCGATAACGATAAAAAGTTTATCTAAAATCATGGTGTTACCTCCTTAGGAGCATCTGGCGTGGAAGGAGAAGATGGGACTGGTGGTGATGAGTCTTGTGTATTTGTATTCAAAGATGGTTTTGTGTATTGAGGTGTTCCAAAGGTATAAGGAAAGTTCCCTTGCCTTTTATCTTTATCTTTTTTATTATAATCTTTTTCTTTTGGAAAATCGATTTCGCCAAAATAAGGGCCGTCAATTTGAATTGTTTTTTCAGCCGGCCACTCTTCACGCCACTTTTCAGGTTGTTTCTTCAAAACTATAACATGTAACAGTTTATCAAATTCAACAAACGGGCGTAAAATGGCAGTTTTAAAAGATCCATTTCTTGGACCTTCTTCGATGATCGTTCCGACAGGAATTCCCGAAGGAAAAACACCTGATCCACCAGAACTAAACACTGCTTTTCCAATTTTACTAAACCCTTCGGTAAACATGGTACTTGCTGAAGTTGGTGGTGGATTTGGTCCCATTGGAAAATTTCCGATGGCTTTAGGATCAATCACAATTCCGGCATCAATATAATCTAACAAAACATCAGTTCCGCGGCCACTATTTCCATTGAGGGAAGCCCAAAGGTTGGTTCCTGGAATAGAAACTCCCATAGAAAAGTTGGAATTGATAATAGGTTGGATGACCGCAGATCCTTTGGAAACAGCGATGATTTTACCCACAAGTGCTTCTGTAAATTTCCCTTTTTCATCTAAGGCCCGAGCCACAACGGGCATGTAAGGTTTAATTCCTTCTTCGGAACCTTTATTAATGATGATAGTGCGGTAGATGGCATTCAAACGAACACTCAATACTTCAGCACGAACCGTAGGATAATCGATATGAAGGGGGAAGTTCAATTCTTGCCTGAGGATGGCGTTCTCGGCTTTCAACCTTTCCACATCTTTGGAAAGTTGGCGGTATTCTTCCATCACGTTCAAACAAGAATCACGCTCTTCTCGGACACGTTCGAACGACTCAAGTTTGTTATAGCTACTTTTGATTAGGGATCCAAAGGAATCAAAGGACCCAGAAAAAAAGTCGCCAACACCCTGAAAGCTGGCAATCCCTCTCACCATGAAGTTGCCGTTCCAAATTAGGGAAGTAAAGGAAAACAGGAATACGAAGAGTAGGGAAAACAATTCGTCATTTTGATTGATGCGATTCCACTTCATGGACTTATGTCACATTAATTTTATTGGAAATAAAATTTCAAGCGCGAATCCAATTTGGTTAATTTTTCAATCTTTGCGGTTCGTAATCTCGGGTAGGAAATAAAATGAAGAGGGGGAGGCCATTCTTGCCCCACCACGAATGGTTTGTAATCCCTTCTGACTGCGAAAGGCAGTCACCCGAACCTGATCCAAAGAGGGGATGGTCTCCTTTGTAAGACCCAACTTTAAGCGAACTTCCCCGGCCCCAGGATCTACCACTTGTGCGAAATAGGTTTTTGGACCCATTTGGACGATGGCAAATTCTCGGAGGTGGAAAAGTGGCCTTGGATCATTGGCGGTTCCTAAAAATTTAGAGATGAGAGTGAGAAAGGAAGGAAAGTCCGCCTTGTCCAAGGAGGATACATAAGTAAGCAAATGTTGGCGGAGGTATTCTTTGGCATGGTTGTGGGCAAGGACCACACGATGGCGACTGTCGAGTTGATTGTAAAATAACTGCAGAAGATTACGTTCTTCTAAGGTGCAACCCGCTCGAAAAGCCAAACGATCCAATCGTTTGCTATGCATTCGGACAAGCTCGATCCTTCGGGTGATGTAAGCGGAAAGGCGAAAAGAAAGATAAAAGAAAAGAAGTAGAAGGAAAAGTTTTAAAAGTACAAACTCTTGGTTGCCCTCCCAAATCCATACAGGTCTTTCTGGAAACATTGGTAATTAGACGTATAGAGAAATGAGAATTAATCATTGAATAAAGTAGTCTCTCTAGTCATAATTTTATTTATGATTTCTGTCGGAATTCGAGAGTTAAAAGCTCATCAGCCGAACCAAGGATCCAAGGGCTTCTTCCCAAATGGGTTTCCATTCCGTTTGGAATCTTTCGCCTAAACTTTTTTCTAAAGCATAGAGAAGGCTTGGTGCAATTTCTGCTAAATCCGTAACTTTGATTCCCATCTCTTCATGCATTTTTCCTAAATTTTTAAGTTCATTATGGATTTGATTCAAATTTCCAAATCTTTCGATCGTTCTTCCGAACATGGCAAGTAACTTTTTCGCTTGGGTTTCCATATCCGTATTTTGGAAAAATTTTTGGAACTCTGGTTTTGTTTCGAGAAAGTGGACGTAAAAATCCCGAGCTAAATTTGGATTTAGATGCAATGCCAATTCTAAGGATCTTTGTAATTCTAATATGGTATCTTTTTCTTTAAACCCTAACACGGAGTAAGCGGCCATCTTATCCGTTTTCCCTCTCAGTCTGGTTAGAATTTTTTTGTCGATTTGAATTTTGTCGGAGATGTACTTATAGATTTCGTCAGAGATCAAAAATCTTGTTCCCGTTTTTTTATTCAATGCTTCCAATCGGGAGGCAACGTTTACAGTATCTCCGAGGACTGTTTGTGATTTGTGATCGGAGTGACCGATGTCACCATAGATGACTTGTCCTGCATGTAATCCCAATCGAATCTCAAACTCATGGTGGAATCGTTCTTTTACATAGGAATTAAATTTTTGAAGTTGGTCAAACATCCGAAAACAAGCACGTAATGCTTGGACAAACATTTGTTTTTTTGCCTCTTCCAAACTGAGTTCTGAGGATTGTAATTTTGTTTTGTCCAAAAAGAAATAGGCAAGGATTCCATCTCCAATGAACTTATCGATAAATCCACCATTGTTGAGAATTGGTTCACTCATCTCTTGGAAAAATCGATTGAGAACAAACACAACGTCATAGGCAAGACTTGATTCTGTAAAAGAAGTAAATCCTTTGATGTCTAAAAATAAAATGGCCGCATAACACTCTTCGCCCGTCTTCGAACTTTTTGTTTCGGAAGTTACCGTTTTAAGATCTTCTTCGTCACGAATGATCCTTTGCACATCGACATTCCCAAAAATTTCAGTTTGGCAGGACAAACGAATTTCCTTTGGCCAACCTTTGCGATCCGCGATTGTTTTTTCCCTATCATTTCTTTCACTCAGTGAGGACAATCCATGCGTAACAAAAACGCGGCAAGTGGTGCATCGTGCATTTCCTCCACATAAATGATAAAGGGGGAAGTGATTGGCTAAGGCGGTTTCTAATATGGTATCACCTGCCTTTTTGATTTTTAACGTTTTCCTTTCCGGTTCTAAAAAAGAGAGATCAAACATTGGGACAGACCTTTTGCAATGGATTTACGAATATTAAGATGTAGGAATTTTCGCCAAACGAGATTCAGTTTCCAATTAGAATAGAACTCTATCGTTTGTTTTCCTTGCTAGTTAAAAATTACAAAGCTACTGTAATTTTTATTAATTTCAGGTAGGGAGATTTTTGTTTTGCTTGCATCTCGAATGCAAAACAAACAAACAAACATCAATCATAATCTAATGAAACTCTGCCATGCATATGACCCAGCAAACAATCCTAAGTGAAATCAATGGTAGTAGCAGACGGTGCCAACGGGATGAAACTTTCACAAGCTGCAAAAGAACTTGGAATTTCAGAAATTGGCCTAAATTCAGTCGTTAGGGATGATTCATTCCTCCCACTCTTTATTTATTTCAATTGCACAAATCCATTTGAGATAAAAGTAATCAAAGAAGCAGACGCACCTGATTTTCTTCATTCAGAAAATAAATGCAATCGATCAGGCTTAAGGATCCTTTTGATTGAGGAGCTGGTCCTGGCGGATATTTTTGGTGGACTTGATTCCATGCGGGAGAATGCAAAAAAGTATCATTCAAAAATCGTATTATCTTATATTTAGGCGAAGGTAGTTTTCAGGAAGCAGAATTGTATTGTCTTAAATTTTCTAAAAGCAAGAAACGACAGATTCTACCGGAAGCTTTGTTAGCGGACGTAAACTGAACGGGCTTCGGAAAAAATTTCTTACCGCATCGTAACACAAACAAAACTTCATACTAAATGGAATCTCTCAAAATAGTTTGAACCTAAAACCTAACGGTGTGCGGTATCCTTTCTAGACACTAAAATGCGGGATTTTGATACAAGTAGACACGTTTGATGATTCCATGGGAAGGATAATCAAAAAGCACCCGAAGGCCAATCACGGGTAAGAATGGTTCTTTTTGTAAATTGATCGGACGAAACTCTGCAAAGGCAATATCCTGATTGGAAGCGAAAAAATTATAATCATTCGTGATCAGCGCATACCGATAGTTCGGTAAAATTTCTTTCAGAAAATAGTTTATATGGGCGATAGGCCAATGGTGTAATACGTCTTTCACGATCAATAGGTCTGCTGACACATTCCGAATGTCACTTAACTGTTTTATCACCAAGAATTTAACGTTTTTTTTAGAATATTTTTTTGTGTTTTGTGCAATGAGATCCGTGACAAGATCATAACCCACATATTTTTTTTCTTCTGGAATACTCAAGGTTTCCATTAGTTTCCAATCACCACATCCAAGATCTACAATCGTTGTATACTTTGGATCGTTCAAGGATTCTTGTAAAAGTTTTAGATAGGGGCCTGCATTTTCCGGCCAGGAGCCAATACCTGAACCATCACCCCATTTTTTTTCATCATATACCTTTTCAAAGGCAACTTGCTCAGGTGAACTATTTTGATCACAAGTTAAAAGGAAACAGAATGAAAAAACAAAAAAGCAAACAAATGTTTGTAAACTATATTTGTTGGATTGTTTTTTAATTGGATTCATTAGGTAAATAAGTCTGAAAATTTTAATTACATCATATTGGTACTTGGTAAGAGTGTTTCCAAGAATCACCTTCCAAATTCCCGCGCCAGCGATTGCAGCGGAAATCCTTTCCGCAGGAAAGATTGGAGCGAAAAGCGCGGTCACTTTCACGATGAAATCGTTGTCAGCGAATCCATGTGAGGCGCCCACATTTTCGAAACCGAGAAAATGGAAAACCGAATCCGGAATTTTTTATCAGTCCGTTAAATCCACTTCTTCGAACATTTGTGTTTGGTGGCGAAACATCCAAAGTTTATCGCCAGAATAAAAATTAATAAAACCATCTCTCATCTCAAATTGATAGACTCCGCGTAGGAGTAAATTTTGTTCAAATTGAGTTTCTGAAGGGAGATCGATCACAAGCATTCTGCGAGTGGTTGTGATGGCCACTTTGTCATATAAATTGGCAAAGGATTGGAGAGATTCTTGTTCTAAACTGATAGTTTCCCAATGGTTAGTATAACTATTGAATAAATATAACTTTCTATCGCTTGCGACCAATGCAGCTTTATGGCCCATCGCGACTCGATATCTTTCTTCTCCGAAATGATGTCCTTTTTCCCATTCATAACTGGAGTTACTAACCGCTAACAAATTTTTTTGTGTAACCAAAACACAAAGGTCACCATAACATTGGGAATACCATATATGTTCTCCACGGGTGGAGTAAGAAATTTCTTGGCCACTAGATAAAAATGCCTTATATGAAAGATGGCCTTCCACAAAATTTAATGTAGTTTGGATGTAGGGGTAAGCGGTTTTATCTCTGACACCACTTTCAAAACTAGTAACTTGGTGTTTCGGTGGCGGGGCATTCAAAATTCGATTTGTTTCGGGAGAAAGGTGGCGGAGTGGTGTGAGACGAGATTCATTCCCATGTCTCTGGTCTTGCCCCCCATGCCTTGGGTCGGCTAAAACTACCCCTATGTTTGCAAAAATAATTCCAACCACAAGGGAGAGTGAAAGGAAGTATAATCGATTCCGCATGTGATAAATCATTTCGGTAATAGAACTTTAGACGTTGCCTTCCGACAACCATTTCTCCGTCTTAGACGGTGAATAGTTTTGGATGGTTTGTAGTAGATCCTTGGAAGTTTCTAGAACTTGTACGAGGGCCGAATTTTCTTTTTTCAAAAATCCAGACTCGACCATTGTTTCCATAAGTTTAAGGAGGGGATTATAAAATCCAAGCCAATTCAGAATGAGAATGGGTTTGTGATGCAAACCTAACTGAGACCATGTGATGACTTCGAAAAATTCTTCCATGGTTCCAAGTCCCCCTGGCAAAACCACAAAGGCATCGGATAATTCGAACATTTTGAGTTTTCTTTCATGCATACTTTCTACAAGGATGAGTTTTTCAAGTCCTGCATGTTCGATTTCTTTCTTTTTTAGAAATTTAGGCAAAACTCCTGTGACCGATCCATTTTTTGACAAACATCCGTTGGCAACAGCTCCCATAAGACCTACGCTAGCTCCGCCGTAAATCAAACCAATTTGGTGGGTACCAAAATATTCACCTAACTCAAAGGCTGCGGTCATATAGTATGGATCAAGTCCTTGGGAAGATCCGCAATAGACTGCGATATTTTTAATTACATTCATTTCTTCGTTTATTCTTTATAGTAAAGTGTATTCAAAATTAAATTGTTTAGATCGATATCCTGCATTCCATGATGGTTGATTCGCAAAAAACATTTTCTGCGGGCCTCGATTATTTTTTCAATTAGAACTTGTTTATCAATTGTGTTCGAAAGGAAGTCCAAAGGATGTATGGAATGAGATTCCCCATTTTCAAGAATCATTTTTTCGATTTCTGATAATAATTGTGAATCAGAAAAACTGTTGGAACTTTCTCCATACTTTTTCTTCATTTTGGTAATGAAAAATTCGAAACTTTGATTTTTAACATAGTTTTGTTCGCTTATGAAATAATCTTGTGTTTCTTTTGAGAGAGATTTCGGCTTTAGTTTTAAATATAGTTCTTTTCCTAAAGGTCCTGCATTATCTAATAAAATATAGGTTCCATTCACAAAGGTTTTATGATCTTCCTCGGATTCTAACATCTCATAAATGTCTCTGGCACAATCTGGTGTACATATTCTTCTTAGGATACTTGTAATCGATTGTCTAAGTTTGGTATCTTTTTCTTTTTTTAAAATAATGGTTAGGTGTTTGATGCTTTGTTTTCCATATACACCATATAGGTGGGTCCTTTGCGCATGAGCATCAACCATAGCCACATGTTGAGGAATAAAAAAAGATCTGTTTTCATTTCTCAAAAACCTTTTGTCGATAGAATATAAAAAGTCCGGAATTTGTTTTTCACTCAAAAATAAAGCCAAACGAAAGTACTGTTGAGTATTTTGAACAATGAGTGGGTCTTGAAAGTCAATGGCTTCGAATGTTTTTAGGATGATCTCTAAGTCTTCTTTATTTGGATTGGAAATTGCTAAAAACCAACTTAAATCTAGTAATACCATTTGGTTAGGTGATGGAGAATTCAATTCCTCTTTTAGTTTTATTTGAATGATAGGAATTGATACAGATTTTTTTTCGGAAAACTTTTTCCAATTGGCATCCATAAGAGAATTGAATTGACCGATTTCATTTTTGTCTTCGGAAGCTTTGATAGTTCGGATAGACTCAATAGAGCTGATAACCTCTTCCTCGTAGGTATTTGCAGAAAGGTCTAATGTGAAGATAAGCAGTAAGAGTAACCAATATTTCATTTTACAAATCCATAAAATTCTTTGGAAGGAAATTCCCATTCTGGCGTTTGAAACGATTGGTTCTCCGGTAATTCAAACCAAGGAGAGTATTTACTTTGTGACTTTAGAATGTGCATTTCCTGTGAAGGCATATAACTTTGTGCCAAAAGAAATAAAGTTTGTCCACCTTTTCCTGTTACTTGGTCTACGACAATAACCACATGGCCCGGAGATCCTGCTTCGATCCACACATCACCAGGAGTTAAGTTTTGAATGGTTTTTTTCTTGAGTTCTGATTTTAGGGAAATTGTCCCTGCATAACTATAAATAAAATGTAGGTATTCTTCGAATACATCCCGTCCTGTACCTTGTTTGTATTTGCCTTTTTTCCATTGGGATTTGTTTCCCACAACTTGGACTCTTTCTCCTTTAACAAACCGAGAAAACGGAACTTCCATTCCATTGCTGATTTTAAATTGGATTTGGTTGTATTTTTTCTGCGAATAAAAATATTCAGCCCTTAGTTTCATCACTGCATCGGCACATTGGATTAAATCATCTAGTAATAGGGGAAAGTCCAAAACGGCAACATGGACTTGGTTGGTTTTGGTTCTTCCGTCATAAAGTAAAACGGAACTTCCTATGGGTTTTAATGGAAAATTTTGTAAATAAGTAGCAAAACTTTCGTTTGGAAAACGGTTTCGTTGGAATCCGTTAGGTGGTGAGAACCGCTCCTGTATGGATTCAGCATTAAGATTTTGGAAACAAAGATTGAAAATAGTAAGAGTCATCCCAATCAGAAATACGTAAAATCGAAAAGAACGATTAGTAATAGTTTTCGATTGGGAAAAAATGGATTTCACTTTGTGATCACCAACTTGATGGACTCTTCCAACCATGCTTCTTTCGCATCATCAAAGTTAGCTGTTTTAGTCACAATTTTTTCCGGTGTAAAGATACCGGATAAAATATAAGGATAGAGTGCTTCCATGGAATCTTTTGATTCAACACGGCCTAAATGGATTTCCACACCTTGGTTGTACATTTCTAGATAAGGAATTTCCCATTGGTTGGTCCAAAAGATAGAAGCAGAACTAAAGATTGCATTTCTACCGAGGGAACGAACTGCAAAATCCCAACCTTGTTTGTTTGCAGATGCATCACATACTAAATCGTATTTTTTTGTTGGTTTCGGGAAGTTTGAAAAGGATTCCACAGGGATTCCTAAAGACTCTGCTAGCTGGATCTTTGTAGTATCTGTATCCACATACAAAACTTCTGCTTTTTTTGTTTGGTGGAGAAACAAAGCCGTATAAAGTCCAATACTTCCTGCATGACCGCCCACAACGAGTACCTTGGGATCTTTTTTTTGACCTAAAAATCTTCCTGCCAGTTTCCAAACTTCGGCAATATTATCGCTGAAGCTAGCAATCCCGACAGGATTTATTTTATTATCCACTACAAATAGCATTTGTTTGGCGAATGGAATTTTGATTTCATCTGCAATTGCTCCGCCAAAAGAGTTCGCTCCTGGAGGCATTCCATACCCCGAAGTATAAGGAACTGAATCACAAGAATTGGCATGATGGTTCAAACAAGCGGGACAAGATCCACAAGAAATTTGAAAAGGAACGGCCACAGTCATTCCTATAGAATACAAATTTGCCAGATCTTCAGAAAGGGATTTTATTTTACCGACAAACTCGTGTCCTACGGGAAATGGGGCTCGAAATAAAGTTTCTCCGCGAACAATAGGTAGATCCAAATCACACCGTGCAATCGAAATAGGTTCGATGATTACTTGATTTTCACCTGTGATAACGAGGGGATCCACTTCTTCCCATTCTAAAATACCTTTTTTACGAAACATGAGTCGACGCATTAATTTGTCTCCGTATACCGATTGGTCTATTTATTCGGCTATGAAAAAATAAGACAACTAAAATTGTCCAAACCAATTAGGGACTTGAGGTAGTTCACTTTCTTCAAAAGTCCAGTCCCCAAGGACAGTGACGATAGGTGCCTTCGATTCCAATGCAAAACTTAAACCACGACTTAAGTCTTTCCGTTCCGTGGGACGGTATGCTGTGTCAAATTGGGATTGGAAGGCTGCTTTTTCATGTTCCCATGCGTAAGAAAGAAAAAAATCCATAAACTTTTGACCAGAATCTTCATATCGACTTTTTAAAGTTAGGAGGTCTGGATTGTTTGTTTTTTTCATAGTTCGTTGTAAGACAATAGATATCCCTCGAACACTTTTGGAGAAAAAAGTTCCTGCTCTGACAATCCTTCTTCTTTGGGGATTTTCCAAGGCCCAAAGATCCGCTTTGTACTTCGCAATACCCATGGATCCGTAAAACGATAAAGTATGGCTTAGCCAATAAAACGCTGAATAGGCGATAGTAAGCTCTGGATTCAATGATTCCTCCAATTCCAAAATGGGATCCAAACAAATGGCCAGTGTATCTTTGATTTGTTGGGGAGAACTTTCTGCAATCGGAAACCCTACTTCCCCAAGTGCTGGAGTATAGATGATGGCTTGAAAATTTGGAGAAATATTATGATTTTTCAGATCTGAACGTATTTTAACGGCAAGTCCAGGTTCTGCAGTTTTGCCAAATAAAGTAAGGTCTGCATTCGACACAGGTTCGTTTGTTGTAGTTGATGTTATGATATAGGCAGATGGGTCTTTCTCTTTAAGACAAAGAATGGCGCTCTGGCCTGCTTCTCCCGATCCTCCGATGACCAAATATTGGTTTTGTCTCATGAATTCCTACCTGAATGTTGATAAGATAATAATTTTCGATTGATCCGTCAAAACTCTCCTGTTTTATATATCGGAACAAGCGAAATATGAAAACGATCTTATCCTGCTCTAATTGTTTTAGTGGTCACTCTGTTTCAACTTCCAAATTGGAAGGAAAAAAAGGGAAGTATCGCTGTAAAAATTGTTCCGCCTGGAACCATTTTGATTACCGCACAGAGTTTACATCGGCGTCTTCCGACTCACTCGTGTTATTTGATATTCAATTTAAAGAACAAATCCCTGATCACAAACTCCAAGGCCAAATTTTCGGAAGGTATACTACGGATTTTATCTCTGATTGGTCTAACGAGGAACTAGTTTTTTTGAAAGATGAGGATGGAAATGAAAACGATCTTCGGATTTCTATTTCGGGACTCCCTGAAATAGTAAGATTAAAAAATTTCCTTTTCGATATTACCACCGAATCTCCTTCAAAAACTTTAAAAATCATCATCAATCAAAATGTAAACGTTTCACCAGTAAGACTTTCTATTACTGTAGATACTTTAGATGATCATTCTGTCTCAGGAAAATTGTACTTAGCGATTGCAGACCAGTGGAATACTTTTTTGCACGGAAGTTTTGCTGCTACACATATCTACAAAATTCAATTTGATGAACATGGTGATTCCGATAAAATACTTCCTGAATTTGTATCTAGTGAACTTGCATCTAAGATTTATGCATTGTCTGGGAATATATTATCTTTACAGGAAAATTTTTCTCTTTTAAACCAACAGGCAAAAGATGAGCTCCTAACACTTATCATGTACCATTGGCCTGAAAATCAAGCCACGATTTCAGAAGTTCATTTTAAAGAAGGAAACTTGCAAGTAACCTTCCAACTTACCCAAAAGAAGTTGAATGAGAGCTTAATCTTTCTTCTTACCAACCAAGTGATACCGAATCAAAAACATTGGCAACTCATCCATGATGTAGTCTGTCATGCAGAAACAGAACCTTTGTTTATTCCTCTTCTGAAACAGAAATTTCCCGAAGGTTATGAAAGTCATTTAGGTTCAAGTTTGGAATCTATAAACGAGGACAAAACTTTGGACTGGTTGGATTCTGATGATGTTTATCTTTTGGATTCTTTTGTTCGGACTGTAGGATCTTTGGATTATGTGATCACCGATTCCATTCGCAACCCTTTAGGTTTTTCGCTTTTACAAGAATGTTTTGTACGAGCAAAATACAAATTATGTATGCGTCTTTTGGAGCGAGGAGCTGATCCCAACCAAGTGGATGCCAATGGAGAAACTGCGATCTTTAAATTATGCCAAGATAGCACTCTTCGTTTACAAGAAAAAACAACTCTAATGGATGAACTCATTCGTAGAGGTGCAAAAGTCAATCTGCAATCAGTGAATGGAATGACACCATTACATTGGTGTTCTGTTTTTGGTGAACCTAGTATGGCAAAGAGGTTGATCCAAGCAGGTATTGACATTCATGTCGCAGATAACAGTGGTAGTACGGCACTTCACGAAGCATGTAAATTTGGAAACTCTGCAGTTCTTGCTTTATTATTAGAATCAGGTGCAAAATCTAATGCGAAAACCTTCGAGGAAAAAACTGGTAGGGATCTTGCTTTTGAAAATTTAGAAATCGCTGAATTAGAAGGGGATGAGGAGAAAAAGAACCGTTGCCAGCGAGTCCTTTCTCTCTTAGATGTTTACGGGGGTTAGGTGAAATTTTCCCTTTTATTTAGGAACCTTTTCACAAATCGAAATACCAAATACATAAGCCAACCTGCGGGCCCGAAATAAAAGGTAAGGGCTAGGACTGGAACAAGAATCCATCGGTTGATCCCTTCTTTGGCCCCGTCCTCTGCTTCCCAAGTCCCCAAAAACAAATCAAAGGCAAGGTAATGGATCCAACCAGCTAGTAAAAAGTAATCATTGGCAAATAATGATCTTACCGATTCCAAACTGGAAAAGTCACCTTCTGCCTGTCCATTCCCTATTAGGATTGAAAATACATAGACGCCACCAAGGACAAGACCTGAAACAAATACTCTGAGGGGTCGGATCACCTTTGTTTGATTTGGTGAAAGTATCAATACCAACCACGATAGGACTGCGATGCCATTGGCAATTTTAAAGATTATTGAAGGATTCATATAGTCACCTGTGTTGAAAATATTTTTGGTTTTGAAACTAATTTAAAGAAACTGAATGAAATGAGAAATAGCGAAATTCCATAGAAACTCGTATAAAAGGGATTCAGGTTAAAAACAGATTCTCCATTTAAAGTTTGGATGACCATAACGATATTCATCAGTAAAAATAAAATTCCAGTAAAACGAACTAACATTTGTTTGGAAAGGAAATCTTCTTTACCCAATAAATATGCCCCAAGAAAAACAAAGAATTGCATTACATGCATTCCAAAAAAATGGGGAACACGCATATCACCAAGTTTTGTACTCCAACCAAAGAATAATAAACCCTGTCCTGGATCTCCACTACCAAATTGGTGTGATCCGCTAGTTTGTAAGATTCCTTGTTTCATAACTTCCAATTGCTCAGGCCTTGGTGAAGTCATAAAAAATCCAATGATCATTCCAAAGCCAGCAATGGTGAGACCCCAAACTAGACTTTCTTTGACAGAACGTGAAATCGAGTTTTTTCGAAAGATTTGGTAACTCATCCATAGATGGAAAATCCAAAAGACGGAAATACTTGTTCCCATAACTGAAAACACAATTTGGTTCCAGGTCGTGGATATATTGAAGTGGCTCGCTTCTCCGCGTGCAGCTTGTAAGGTGATAAGTATGATTTCAATCAAAGAGGTGATGGTTAATACCATTTGGATTCTGTGTTGGTATTTCCAATCTTTTAAAAATCGAACCATCACCCAAATTGTGGTGAATGAATACAATCCCAAGGAGAGGGAAAATTTCAGTGGTTTGATCCAGACATTGACTCCCAAAAGGGTTCTTGTATCTAGAATTAGGAAGGGGAGGATGGCAACAGTGAGTGCTGCCATAGCGATTCCATTCCAAAAAAGTGGTTGTTTTCTATAGTTGGCAAATTCCATAATGTAGACAGTGTAAATATATATGTATACTCTGTCAACATGGAAAGTATACATTGTAAACATTTTTTATATGAAACCTGCCAAAAAAAAACAAAACCTTTCAAAACCAATTGCTGCGACCGCTCCAAAAGTGAGCACCTACCACCATGGAAACTTGCGGGAAGAAGTTCTCGAACACTCCAGAAAAGTATTAGAAACCAAGGGAGTTTCTTCCTTAAGTCTTCGGGACATAGCCACCGATTTGGGAGTGAGCCATTCCGCACCCTATAGACATTTTCCTAAAAAAATGGACCTCCTCCAGGCACTGGTGACGGAAGGATTTCGAGAACTATCTGAGGGTATGGAAAGAGCCTGGGCATACTCAGAGGATCCTTTGGAAAAAATTAGGATGGCCGGAGTAGAATATATCTTTCTTTTACTAAAAAATCCAAGAAGGACTGAACTCATGTTTGGTGGTGAGATTTATGTATCAGGGGATACTTTATCAGACGATTTGCGGGAGTGCGGAAAGTTGGCCTATATGGGAATGTATAAGATCGTGGAATTCGGCCAGAAATCATTAAAATTAAAAAATTCAGTTCCTACTGATACTCTTATGATGAGTTTTTGGAGCGGAGTCCACGGTTTTGCCGTGTTAAACGAACGAAAATGGAAACAAATCAAATCCAAAGAGGAAGGTGATTCCTTTCGCAAAGAAGTGGGTCAAATTTTAGAGATTATGATTGAGGGAACCCGTTTGTAAAATAAATCACCCTACTGGTTATGATTGTATCTTCCCCCTCAGTCTCAAAAGAAACTTCCATTTCGACTGGATAATCTTTTAAAACCATAATCAGGCCTATACCGGAACGATGTTGATCGTTTTCATTGGTTTCTAGTTTTTCTATATACAGTTTTTCTAGATTTTTAGTAGAAAAAATTTCTTTTAAACTGGCTTCGTAAGAAGTGACATTTGATTCGTTTGTTTTATTACGAACTAAAATTTCAAATGTTTTGCCTCTATGAATAAGTGAGATTTCAATATCTGCTTTTTTATCGTAAGAATACTTGGCTGCATTTTCTAATAATTCGTTAAACACGGTAGAGATGGAATTTACGATTTCCGAGTTTTTCATATCTATCGATTCGGTAGGGATGTTAGGTAAAAAAGAGAATCCGTAAAAATAACCAATAAAGTCGGAAAGGATTCCAATCCGTCGCCAATAACGCATTAAATCCAAAGGTTTTAAATGGATTTCAATTATGGAATTAGGTACTTGTTGAATGCTATTGGTGGACTTAAAATTTCCGTATTTTCGCATAGTCGTAGTTCAACTAAGGAATCTAGACTAATTATTATAATGTCGCAAGCGCTTTTTCTATTGCCTGTTGCATTAATCGGCGTTCTTCGGGATTTGTGCACACTTTTGACAAAAATAATGTTCTTCAGTTATTTATCAATAAACTCGTCTATCAGAGATTTGGTTGTATTTGAGATTAGGATTTCCCCAGTATCAATTGTATTTTACAATGCTGTATCCTGGTAAGTTCATTCTTATGAATTGAACCAATTTCCAATTATTGGGTCTCTACCCTCGTTTACGCATGATCATAATGGTAATGTCATCATAAACATCCATACCATCGATAAAGTCATATATTTCTTTAAAGATGGCATCTAAGATAGCATCCGTTGTTTCGAGTTCTATATGTCTTTCGAGTGATTCGATTAATCGGTCAGATCCAAATCGTTCTCTTTTTTGATTTTCGGCTTCTGTTGCTCCATCAGTATACAAAAGAATAACGTCGTTTTGTTGGAGAGTGATTTGTTTTTCATGAATGAATTCGTCAATAGATTCTGTCAAACCAACTAACATACCATTATCGATTGTATCTATAATTTCTGTTTTTTTCAGGGAATGGCGATAGACCATAATGGTTTCGTGTTGTCCTACGGTGGTAAATATACCATTTTTATATGAAAATAAAGACAAGGTAAGATTACGTATGTCATTCATTCGTACATGAATATTTGAAAATAAAATAGAGTTAATGGATCGAAGAGACTCACGTAAAGAGATTACTTTTGAACGTAAAGTTGTGATAAAAGCAGATTGTGTCATAAGCATCACAACTCCAGATGCAAGACCATGATCTGTTACATCTCCTATGGCAATGTAGACTGTTCCATCTTCATGATGGACCACATCGTAATAGTCTCCACCCACTTCATTTGCTGCGTCCATTCTTGCAGAAATTTCTAATTCTTGGATTTCTTTTAATTCTTCATTGCGAGGAAGTACCATGGCTTGAATTTGCCTTGCTACTTCCAATTCCATACCGAGATGCATATTTTCTTCTAAGATGGCTTGTTTTTCTGCATTAAAAATTAAATCAGCTTGTTCATGAGTTGTGCGAGATGTATTGCGGATTGCATAGAGTATCAATCCTCCTGTTACTATCATGTATAGGAGGATGAGAAAAATTCCCATAGGTACTGCACTGACTAAAAAGAATGTGCTGTTTTCTTCTAGGTAGTTTGGTTTGAGATAAGAAGATAATTCGATGAGTTTTGTATTCAAATCGGACATCTCTGGATAGAAGTAAATGGTTAAAAATGCATACTCTACAATAAGGACTGTAACTGCAAAAATGATTGCCTTAGTATTATTGCGTATCGAAGCGAGTGCGATCAAAATAAAAAACACATAGATCATTGGAGCTGCATACACAAGGCTCGGGTTTTTTTGTGCTTGTGCAGTATACCCAATAACGAAAGTTAGCAGGGATATTTCTAAAAAGGAAGAAAGAAATTTAAATACATTGAGGTATTTACCAGATTTCCTTAATGAATAGAGTACAATAAAGTTATAACAGAGTAGAATTAAGATGGAGGAAATTTGGTAATAGAACTCAACAAGAGGACGGCCAGAAAGCATTCCCAAAGTCGAAAAAATAAATATCATTCCGAGGAAGAAGAATCGGAACTTGGTCGCAAAAGTTTCTGCACGAAATTCCCCTTGATAGGCTATTTCGTTCAGTTGTTTCTTGTAATAGTCAGATAGGACGAATCGATTTACGTTGGCGGGAGATTGTGGCATAGAGTGAAGGTTTCTTTCTTTTGATTTTGTGTAGGAGAATGAGGAAAATTATTTTTAACTTCATATATTTTGCTTAAATTGCAAATGATTTTTTATAATTTGAGGAGATGGAATGAAACTTCCCGCTTCTTGTTCGAATTTAGTATGAAGTTCGATAGGAACGGATGTAGAAGTAGAGGCTTGAATTTGTGGTTTAGGAAATTTCCAAAACCACTTGGTCCCAAAGTTTTTTGAAATTGGATAGAGATTTTGACTGCCAAGAAACGTTGAGGGAACCTTGGATTTTGATTTGGCAAGCTGCACTTTTTCTTGAATCAATAATAAACATGGATAGGGTTGTGATCCCCGAGCTGTTTACAAATTGTAAATCTCGAAAGTCCAAGGTTAACAGAGACCCTTGGCAAAGTTTGGCTGCGTCTCTTAAAAATATTTTTATGGGTTCATAAGCGGGTAAGTTCTGTAATCTTATAGAACCTGTGAATTTGACAGTCTTAGTGGCTTCGTCGTATTTTATATTGTAATCTAAGTCTTTGATTTCCATGAAGCTTCGCCTATTATATCTCTTCTACGTTGATAATTGCTCTTACCGTGATTTCATGAGTATCGGCATCGATCTCGTTGAAACTATAACCAAAACGGACGGGGTAGTCTTTTAATATCATCAGTAGTCCTAAACCAGACTGAGTATCACCGTCTACCTTGGTTTCGAGTGTAGAAAAATACATCTCCTCCACGTTCTCCGACAAGAGTTTGTTTACAAAAAGCTCAAAACTATCTCGTAAGGTTTTTGACGCCACATTTAAAACATCAATTCTTAAAAGATTTCCGTATTGTTTCAATTCTACGTTAATTTTTCCTTCCATAGCCTTCGAAAACTTGGAAGCATTTTCCAAAAGTTCGTTAATGATTGTGGAAAGGGCGTTGGCTTTGGTTTCGCTAGCTTCGTAACAATAAGAATAAAATCCTGCAACAAAATTTGCAGTGAGGCCACATCGGCTCCAATACGAAGTCATGTCGATTGGTTGGAAGATCAATCGGAGTTGGCCATCAGGAGGTAAATTTTCTGAAATGAAATTGTATTCCCCGATAACGATGGGTGCTTTTTGATTCAATTTTGCCTCCGATTTATTTTTGGCATAATGGCGTTTAGAGTTTGTAATACTTGCCATCTCCTAAACCCGAGCTTGGTTTTCGCTCAAAGTGGATCCGCACCGAGAAGTAGTTCTAAAAAAGAACTTTTTTTTAGAAATCGGTCAACTGAAATACAGGTCGGTTTTTTCTGTTTTTTTTAGTAGAACTTCGAAGGAAGGTTGGAATTGACATAATGGCCGGACGGGCTCATTGGATTTCGCGTGCCACCACTCCGTCAATATCGCTTCCATTATAACTTCCAGGAGGCCATGGAAACTGAATTCCCGTGTTGGGATTATTTACGTTGGCAGCAGAAGTAATTTTTAAGAATTTAAATCCAGTTGTTTTGATGTTGTTGGCAACTGTGTTATCGCAACCAGTGTCATTTGGATCATTGGGATCTAGGTCTTCTAAATCAAAACCATCACCGCCACCTAACAAAAAAGATCCGCCGGTATTGATGAATAAATCTTCGTTTGTGTATGGTTTTGTAGTCATGTTATAATACACAGGTCTTAAGCCACCAAATCGTAACCAACTACTCATCAGATTGACATTGGCACCCGTATAACTAGGATTAAATCCGCAGTAGTTAGTGTTATCGATTGATACTTGGATGACAGATGGATCCATCGCGTAAGTATTAGTGTCGTCGGAGATACGAAAGCTATTATCATAAATGATGAAGTCAATACTATCGGCCACATTTTTGACTGTCCGCCCACCCCAACTGAGAATCATAGTAGCACCTGCACCTGTTATGTCTAGTGCGTAGACATCCAAAGATCCCACAAGTTCACCAGCACCACATACTCCATTCACAGCTTTATTGGGATCAGAAAATCCGGATACATTGGCACTAGCGCTCACAACAGTTGTTGCAAGATAGATATCTGCAGGTAGCGGTGATTTGGGACAGAAACTGGCACTTGACGCTGCATTCAGTAAAGGCAATAAGGCGGCAAGATTCTCATCCGCTGTACCGGAAGGAGATTTTTTGCAGAAAGAGAATGATACAAAAAACATCAGAAACAAAGGACATAATGTTTTATTTTTTAATAGTTTTTGCATCACATCTCCCAAGTTAAGAAACTATTTTTTAAAGTCCAGTCCAAGTTGAGTTTTCAGTTCTTGAAAGTGCTCTACTGAATGTAAATCCACCACAACCATTCGTTGCATAATTGACTGAGTTACTAGTTACTGTACTTGCTTGTACTTCAGCAAGTGTTGCCTTTCCAGAAACTGCTTCACAAAAATAGAAACATTTTGAGGCTCCAAGCTCACATCCAGAAGTGGTGACAGGTGTATAATCTATTCTTCCAAAAGTAGAATTGGCAAAGTTGTTTCCACCGGGTGTGTTTTGGTAGTAAAGTCTACGAGTTGCCTTGTCAAAGGAAAGAATTCTATAAGTTGTATCGCCACCACCAAAGTAGTTTGCGTTGGAATTAAATCCAGAAATGATACTTCCTGAACCATCTGGATTAGTGGCAATGATTAGTCGTCCATTCGGAGTGCCTGTCATTTGTCCACTGGCATTGTAAGTATAACCTGCGTTCCACTGCCCATTGTAATCCAATAAAAAAGAAGTTGAAGCTGCACTTCCAGCAAGTAAACCAACGAGTAGGTTGTTATTCGCATCGGATTCAGAAACTTGTTTTTCTGTTTGGCATGCGATGATTTGTGTTAATAAAACCAAAGAAAGGATTGTTGTTTTGATTGTTCTAGTCATAGAAGTCTCCTAAATGTTTTGAATTTAGGGGAACTCCGATTCAATGATAAACAAACTATTGTTAGTTTTTTAGAAGGGTATCCTAAAATACAAGTTTTGTTTGCGATTGTTTCGGGTGCCCCGATGCCTTCGGGGCCCCTGTTCCCAAATGGTGGACATTTGGATGCAGTTTGTAAAGTTCCTTAACCACGAGGTAAACTTTACGGGGAAGATCTGGCTCACCAAACTTTGATTTGGATTACAGTTGCGGGTCAGCACAGGAATTACACCTGTTTCCTCCCTAAAGGTAATTTCCAGGTTTTCGTAAACGAAGGAATTGTCAAATTTTAAAGCTGGGCTTAGCTAAGAAGAAAGTTTAATTTGAAACAGAAATGACTCGGAATTGTAGCGAAAATCTACTGTAAACTTTTGCAACCAAACTGGATTTTAGGGCACTTACAAAATAAGAGGAAAAGTTATGTTTTATTATGTGGGAAGATCCATCGGATTTGTGCTTATGTGGATAGTGGTGAAACCAATGCGTTTGAAGTATGGAAACAAAAAAGTTGAAATTCAAAACGACCATATTTTGCGTAAGTTAAACGGTCGATCCATAATCCTTATTTCGAACCATATCAAACCTAGAAATAAATTTTTAAAAGCAATTACTATGCCATATGATGCATTTGTGATTCGTGGAGTTCTCAAACGATACGGAATTTATACAACGGCACTTACAAGTTATGATTCTGGAATTCCTAATAAAGGGAAAAAAAGAAAATGGTTATACAGAAAAGAGCAAATGGTCAAAGGAATTGTAAAGTCAATTGACTTGATTCCGTTGAATCGAAGTGAATCGGATCCAGCTACCATCAAAGATTTTAAAAGAAGAATTGGGCGCGGAAATTTAGGGATTGGAATTTTTCCAGAAGGAACTTGGTATCGTGGATTTCGAAAGAGTAGAAAATTATATCCTGGTATGGTAGTTCTTAGTAAACGATACAATCTACCAATCATTCCTTTGTATTTAGATGCTTACAATTTAAATAAACCTATTCGAATGTCAGTTGGGAATCCCATTTGGGAAGTGACCGATGCACCAGAAACAATCAATTATGTTCGTAGTGAACTCATTCGATTGAAAGACAAAGGAACTTCTATTTCAGTTTCAAGCGAAGTGGAAGGAAGTTTGGATATGGATGATGATGGACTTGAAGTCTCACCAAGTATCAGTTAGTTTATTTTTTACTTAGTAGTTTTTGAAAATAGGAAATCCCTTCTTCAATGGGATTTCCGGAACCTTTCCTTTTGCGAAGCATTCCCGTCATATCCAAAACAATCACTCCATACATCCAACTCCACATCATTCGAGCAATAGCAGGGTATTCATTTTTTGGATAGGGAATTTCTCCAGATTCAAAACCAATGCGCACTGTTTCTAAAAAGAAACGGTAACTTTTCGGAAGTTGAGGAAATGCTTTTCTATGTACTCCACCATAGTCTGTTACAAACATTACTTTGTGTAACTCTCGGTTGTTACTTGCGAAGTTAAAGTAGGAGCGCGCAATAGCAGCTAACTGTTGAAAGGCAGAGCCTGTTTCTACTTCTGCACTTGCTTTTTTGAGCATGGAGAGTAGTTCGTCCTCACCTGATTTGATCAAATCTTGGACTAAGTCAATTTGGCTCTCATAATAGGAATAGGGACTTGCGACACTACAACCCAATCGGTTGGCGATTTTTCGCATAGAGAGACCTTCCAATCCTTCTTCTTTTAAAATTAAAAGTGAAACGTTTCTAATTTCCTCGCGAGAGAGGCTATTACGAATCCGTCTTTGTTTGTTTGAAGCTTCCAACATGGATTTGAATCTGTCTGACCTCCATATTATTCAAATCCATACAAAAATCGAACGTTTTTCTTAAAAAGCAGCGTTGATTTGGGCGTAGGCCATAAAAGCATCTTTTGCCAGTTGGTTTTTACCTTGTAGGTAGTTTTGGTTCCATTCAAAGGATTGAGTGGTGGTATTGTATTGGATTTTGCTATTTCGATAATTACGAATGGAATCACCTGCACTCAAATATCCAAATCCCATCCACAATGAAACAAAATCATTGATTTGCCCATGCCAAGTTAAGTCCACTTCTGTATAAATTCGTTTCCCCAGTGCATATGGTGAAGAATAAGAATTGTTAGAATAGTTTTCTGTACTTCCTTTGTCTGCCGATACAGGATAGGGATTTTTTTCACCTAGAGAACTTGTGGAGTTGGCGGCACCACTGATAGCATACCATGCATCATGTTTTTCTGCTTTGTCGTTTTGAAAGTAGGTGACTTGAAATTCACCAAAGGATTCTGTTTGGTAGGTGATACTTACTGACTTAGAATATAAATTCTGTGCATTGATATTTTCCGAGATTCCTGCCACACTGTTAAAATAGGGGATCACTCCAAATCTTGGATTGGCTAGAGTTTGGAATGTGGATACAGAAGCATCTGCTCTATTTTTGTCACCAGAGGCATACAATACCTGACCACCTAATCTAAGTTTTTTGAAGAAAGTATATCCCGTTTGGAAAACATGCATTTGGCCTGTATACTTTTCTCTTTCTGTTCTCGAGTTATCATATTCATTTGGAAGATACTCTTTTAGATAAGGATCTTGGATCCGTCTCCCACTGGTCCCCGTTTGGAAAGCAGATTCCCATGTGAAATCCCATGCCTTCCCTTCAGGAAGAAAGTTACCTTTGGTTCTGTTGGTAAGACGAAATCCTGTGGTGATTAAGTTTTGATTTTGTCTACTCCGGTTGGCAGCAAGTGGGTCATCATTAGAAGACTCAGGCAAACCAGTGACAGGATTTATAGGATTTTTTTTCCATTTACGAACCACACCCAAACTGTATAGATCTAAAGTAACCCAATCAGGAATAGTGACACTATTGTAAGTTCCTAGTAAAGTTGTGTCTGTCCCTGTTGCTGCGGAATTAAGTTTTGGATCGTTAGCTGATACAACTCCATTGGTACCACTTTGAGTCCAATAGGGCCTTGCCATTAAAAAGTGGATCTTAAAGTTGTCGTAGTTAAACATGAGCCTTGCCCCATCAAAGGAAAGTCCATTCACAGTCCAGTTTCCACCGCCTATCATTCGTTGGTCGCCGTAAGCCCAAATTTGTCGTCCTATTTGTAACTTAGAACGAAGTGGGAGCTGGTTTAGAGTTAAAAATGCTTCCCTAACTCCAGTTTGATTTAGAGATACTGCATTAGTTTGGTTTTTAGAGTAAATATCAGCCGTGTTGTTAAAAAAATTGGCACGAATGTCTCCAGAAGACGCGGGTGATTCACCTCCCCAAACACGAGCATCTTGGAGAGTTACTTTTGCTTGTATATAGGGGCTGGGATCAAAGATAAAATAAATTGATGATGTTTGAACAGTTCTATCAATATAACCTTTGTCAGATGCATTAAAGTCTAAATTGTATCTAGATTCTTGTCTTGGTCGTAAATACAAACCAAATCTTAAAACATCGTTTAACCAGAATTGTCCGGAATTGGCAGAGTGTTTGGATAACTCGGGTTCAACAAACATGTGACGGTTGTATTCTGGATCAATTCCCTTCTCTTTCATAGAAGATACATATAGTTTAGGAACTACTGCGGCCTCTTCAGAATTTTGTTGTTCTGTAGGTACTGCCATGGAAACTGTTAGCGGTAAAAATACCGCTAACAGTAGAAAATAGAAATAACCTTTTGAAATATACATGATATATCTCCTTTTTCTTTAACGTGAGTATGCTTTAACTATACGGTTCCTGTGATCACTTTCAGAATGTAAAAGTATAAAGGGATCCCGATGATGATGTTGATTGGAAATACAATCGATAAAGCAACGGTTAAGTAAATACTTGGATTTGCTTCTGGAATGGATTCCTTCATGGCGGCAGGCACAGCAATGTAAGAAGCTGAGGCACATAATACAACAAACATAAGGGCATCACCAATTGGCATTTGGATGATTTTAGTCAGTAGAATCGCAATGACTACGTTAATCAACATGATGATAAGCGCAGACCCTACGAGAAAAAAACCTACTTTCTTCAATTCACGCATTTGTCTTGCGGCATCGATTCCTTTATCTAATAGGAAGAAGGTGAGTAGTCCTTTGAAGATATCTTCAGTAAATGGTTTTGTTGTATTCCATCCAGATTCACCTGATAAATAACCAACAATCAAAGCTCCAATTAAAATATAAACGGACGAACTAAAGAAAGCTTCATGGAGTAATTGTTTCCATTGGATTTTTTCGTTTTGATTCCCGTTACTTTTCTTTTTGCCCAAACGATCGATGATTACCGCAAGTACGATTGCTGGTGATTCCATAAGAGCCATTCCGGCCACAATAAAACCTTGGTATTCGTAACCGTAACTGTGTAAAAAGGCTCCGGCTGTCACAAAAGTCACGGCACTGATGGATCCAAAACTTCCTGCAAGAGCCGCAGAATTCGCATGGTCCAACTTAGCTCTGAAGATGAAGTATGAGTAAATTGGAACAAAACATGCCATGAACATACAGGCAATCAGAGTCAGTAGGTGTTCTTCTGCGAATGGGGACTTAAATAGCTCGTGGCCGCCTTTGAACCCAATGGAGAATAAAAGATACAAAGAAAGGAACTTAGAGACCCCTTCCGTTATCCTTAGATCTGATTTAAAAAAAACGACTCCCATTCCTAAAAAGAAAAAGAGTACCGGTGGGTTTAAGATGTTGTTGAGTGCTGCGTGGAAATCCATAATTTCTACCCTCTTGCTGTCATCATTTTAGACACCTGTTTTGTCCAAAATCATAAAATTGGACAAAAAATTATTCATTTCAAATTTTTCCAAACATCGAAATCGCTTCCTTACGCACAGAATGCACCAAAACTGGTGATTCAGATGAAACGAATGGCCGTATTACCCCTCTTATTTGCAATCCTAGCAGGTCTTGGTGGGTGTTTGTGGAAGCCGGAAAGTTTCTATGGAAGAAACATCAGCCGTGATGTTCAATTTTTGGTACCTCACAGGACGGAAATTCCCAAAAATTGCAGCCATGAATCTATCCAATCTCTGCGAAATTTTGCCTGGATGGACAATCGTAGTGCGGATTCTTTGCGGGGAAAACGGGAGGATGGAGGGCAATGGGTACGATTTGAACTGAAGAATGACACGGAAGTGGATCACTATTTCAGCATTCTAATCCAGTGGATTAACATTCCCTTTGTGGAACTTTGTTCGGAGAATCCTAACGGAGAAGTTATCGACTCTTACAGTGGTTACGTTTGGGAAGATTGGATGGGTTTACTCTCTCCCTTCCCGCATTTCAATGTGACTCTAAAAGCTAAGGAAAGTCGTTATTTCTATATTTACCTTGTTTCAAATGAAGACTTAAATTTTCCCATTCGCACAGTTTCTTCTGCAAGTTACCGTTCCATAGTATTGTTTCGGTTTTTAACATTTTTATTTTTTTCTATGGTGGGCATTGTTTCTTTTGGGTGGGCGATTGCAGAATATCTAAAATCAAAGGAAAAGGTTTACCTATCAATCTTAGTTCATTTTTTAATGTTTTTCCTTCTTGTATATTCAGTACATGGGAAGGAATTCGCTTCCGTATTTGGAAATTCAAATAACTTAGTTAGGCATTCTTATTATATCTTTTTATCGATTAACCATTTCATATTTTTTACTTATCTTGCTTCTTTTGATCAGTTTGTTGGAAATCGGGTTTCAAAACAGGTATTGTTTTGGACCTTTGGATTTGCTGGATTTTTGTATTTGCTCGTCCCACTTTTTCCACGTGTGTATGAATTTAGAATCTTTCTAGTGTTATCAATATTTGGAACCGCCGCTTACTATTTATTTAAGACTCATAGCTCTTTATTAGCAAAACAAGAAAGTGTTGAAAGGGCTTATGTATTTGGTTGGTTCTTTTTTCTTTTCTCCGTCTTCTTGAAGACATTGTTTCATTTTGATTTTTATCCATATCAACCATTCTTTATATATGCAGCAGTTTTCTATCTTCCCTTTTTGACGGCGGGATCTTTTTTGTTTTTGAGAAATTACGAAAAAAAGGATAAGTCGAAATCAAGGTATAGATCGTTAACAACGAAATTTGATAAAAGTGAATTTCGAAATAAACTAGAAACTTTGTTAGGTGCCGAAAAGGTGTATCTTGATCCAGATTGTAATGAAGAACTCATTGCTACTAAAATGGGACTTTCTTACCACCAGTTAAGTGAACTTATCAATTCAGAATATAACTTCAATTTTCCATCTCTATTAAACCAATATCGAATCAAAGAAGCTATGGCATTATTGAATGAACAACCAGAACTCAATATTGCGGAAGTAGGCAAACTTTCTGGATTTGGATCCAGATCTGCGTTTTATCTAGAATTTAAAAAACAATCCGGTGTGAATCCGAACCAGTTTCGGAAAACTAAAAAGCCATTTTAAGATAAAGATAGTTAGATTGAGAGGATGTTCCCTATGAACAATAAAGAGAAACCAAAAGATTGGTTACCCGGATTGAAAGAAAATTGGAGATCGGATATTGTTTCCGGTTTTATTGTGTTTTTGATTGCTTTGCCACTATGTTTGGGCATTTCACTCGCTTCAGGAGCACCGCCGATGGCTGGAATTTTTTCCGGTATTGTCGGAGGTATCATAGCTTCTTTGTTAAGTGGATCTCACCTAACAATTAATGGTCCTGCGGCTGGTCTGATTGCAGTTGTTTTAAACTCGATTATGGTATTGGGTGGTGGGGATGCAAAACTAGGATTTGAACTGACACTTGCGGCTATTGTGATAGCAGGAGCCATTCAAGTTGTATTAGGTTTGGTAAAAGCAGGTAATTTAACAGTTTATTTTCCCATCTCTGTTGTACATGGGATGATGGCAGCTATTGGGATTATTATTATTTCTAAGCAGTTTTATGTGGCTCTCGGAATTACTCCCAAAGCAAAAACGATCGGGGGATTACTTTTAGAAATTCCTTTTAGTTTTTCCTTTATAAATCCTGAAGTGGCCATCATCGGGATCTCCGCCATTGTGATCATAGCCATTTTGGCAAAAATCAAAAATCCTTTAGTGAAAAAATTGCCAGCACCACTTGTTGCTGTGTTAGTTGGAATTTTCTTAGGAGTTATTTTTGATTTAGCAGATGAACATTCTTATACATTGCTTAACCAAACTTATAAAATTGGTCCTGAAAAGTTAGTAAATCTTCCCGATCATATTTATGATGGGATAACCTTTCCTGATTTTTCAAGATGGAAGGATGGAATCTTTTGGGTGATGGTTGTTACCATCGCACTCATCGCAAGTATAGAATCTTTGTTAACTGCAACGGCAGTTGATAATACAGACCCTTATCGACGTAAATCGAATATGGACCGTGAATTGGTCGCAAAAGGGGCAGGTAACTTTTTTTTGGGTTGGATTGGAGGATTGCCTATCATTGCTGAGGTAGTTCGGTCTTCTGCCAATATGGAAAATGGTGCAAAAACAAGATGGTCCAATTTTTTCCATGGACTCTTTTTACTTTTTTTCATTTTACTTTTACCAGGTCTGATTCATAGAATCCCTCTGGCTTCCCTTGCTGGGATTTTGATTATGGTCGGGATTCGTTTGGCTTCCCCTCATGTTTTTAAAGAAACTTACGACAAGGGTTGGGATCAAATCGTCATTTTTACTGTGACAGTTGTAATTACTATCGTGGAAGATTTGTTAGTTGGGGTTTTTTGTGGAATCGTGACGGCAATTTTGATTCAAATCTATTTCGGAGTTCCACTTCGGTATATCTTTGTTGCTGACATTACAGTTAAATCCGAAAACAAGATCCATGTTTTGGATGTGAAACAAGCATTGTTATTTTCTAACATGATTTCTTTGAAACTATTGCTTAGAAAGATTGTTCCTGGGGAACGAGTAGATCTTAAGTTTGATAAAAATGTGAAAATGATCGGTTTTTCTGCCATTGAGTTTTTACAAAGTTTCAAAAGGGATTATGAAGAACGAGGTGGGCAAGTGAATTTGATCGGGTTTGAAGATTTAAAACCAATCTCAACTTATTATGGAGCCACTCGAATCCACAAGTAGTCTATAAAAAATTCTTGTAACATAACTTTTAAAAACCAATATCCTTGTATGCAACGGGTATTGGTTTTTTCCCTACTTCTTTTTTTTCCCATTCTGATCCAAGCAAAAGATGTCCCTACATTAAAAGGTAGAGTGGTTGATGAAACTTGGACTTTGGATACAGGGTTTGTATCAGCAATCGAAAGACAACTCAAAGACCATGAAAGTAAAACTAGCAATCAACTTGCTGTTCTCATAGTTCCTACTTTGGAAGGAGAAGTATTAGAAGAGTATTCTATCAAAGTTGTAGAAGAATGGAGACTTGGGCAAAAGAAAAATGACAATGGAGTTCTATTGTTAATCGCCCTAAATGACCGCAAAATCAGAATTGAAGTCGGATATGGACTCGAAGGTAGTTTAACGGATGTTTTATGCCATCATATCATTGAAAATGAGATAAAACCATATTTTAAAAAGGGGGATTACGAATCTGGAATTCAAAATGGTGTGAATGCAATTTTGGGTGCAATAGAAGGTTCTTATACGGCTCCTGCACCTGAAGATTATTCTCACCTAGGACCTCTTTCATTTTTGGGTGAAATTTCGGCGGGACAAGAAGAAATCCCTTATCAGGTAAAAATATTTATCTCCGTTTTTGTTTTGGTTATTTTAGGAATTTTTACTTATGTTGCAGCTAACGCACCTTATGTTGGTTGGTTTATCTATTTCTTTTTATTTCCCTTTTGGAGTATATTTCCTACTGCAATTCATGGTGCCAATATTGGGGCATCAGTGTTTTTAACTTATGCGATTGGCGTTGGCTTGTATAAACTTTATCATCTATTGACTCCGCATGGTAGGAAAAGGATGAAGAAAGGAATCTTTGGTGGATCATACGGAAGGTCTAGTAGCGGAAGTGGTTGGTCAAGTAGTGGCGGTGGTAGTTCCAGGTCTAGTGGATTTAGTGGGGGAGGTGGCAGTTTTGGAGGAGGGGGTAGTTCCGGAAGTTGGTAAAATCTTAAAAAATTTAAGTATTAGAAACATATCCAATCAAATTTAAGTTTAGCAAATTGTGATGTTACGTAAGATTACCATTGTGATTCTGGGATTTCAATCGGAATGAATATTAAATTAAATCCAAGAAAAATTCCTCAACAGAAACGTTCTATCGAAAGGTATCAAAAAATTGTGGATACTGCGATTGAGTTACTCGGGGAAGTTGGATATGATGATTTAACTACGGATTTGATAGCCGAGAGGAGTGGGATTTCAGTTGGTTCTATCTATCAGTTTTTTCCTAACAAGGAATCCATTATTTATTCTCATGCAGAATCATGTTATTTTGTACTTCATGATCATTTTTTTAAACTTTTAGATGAAGAATTAAAAAAGAAAAAAAAGTTTTCACCAGATTTCATTGAATTCACTCTCCATGCGTTTGACCGGGCATTAAATGAAGTCAAAGGATATCGTTTGATCAATTCTATACTTTATACTAACCAAGCTTTGTTGCAACTGGATATCGAAAGTAATGAACGATTTGCAAAATCATTAGCTAAGAAAGTGATTTTATATTTGTTTCCCAAAGTAGACAAAAAACGTGCTTACTATAGTTCACTGATGATTGTAGAAACAGTGGATGCTGTATTCAAAATTGCGCAAAGAAAGGGAAAAGCGGCCGAAAAAAAGGCAGTGATCGCGGAACTTAGGAATCTTTTGTTCGTATATTTTTCCTCCTTCTTTTGATTTAACATTGACAAAGTTTTAACACAGATGTAGAATTCTCAAAATGTGAGGGAATCCTCATATTCTGGGAAAGACCTATGAAAAAGACCAAAAAGATTTTACTCGGAATCTTCATTGCGGTATTCATAACACTTGGTATGAATCATTGCAGTTCAGAAGATCCTGCCAATTCGGCCTTTGTCCATGTTACGATGATGGACAATGCCTTCCACCCGCCTGTCATACGAACCTTCAAGGGCGGAAAAATTCGATTTGTGAACGAAGGAAACAACCCTCACAATGCAATCTCTATTACCAAAGATTGGTCTACGGAGAAAACATTTGGTAATTTGGCAATGTTTCGCGGTGCACATACAGATGTGTTCTTTCCGGAAGAAGGTGTCTTTCCTTATTTCTGTTCTTTTCATGCCTCGCCTGATGGCAAAATTGGAATGACTGGCGTTGCTGTGATTGGAAATGCAACTTTCAATCCACAGACTAACATTGCTAAATCGAAGATTTCCAAAAAATGGTCAGGGGTCACTCGTAAAGTTCCTTCACAATACAAAACCATTCAGAATGCAGTGGATGCAGCGTCTCCAGGTGACTTAGTCCTAGTTGCCAAAGGAATTTATAAAGAAGAAGTTACTGTCACTACACCTTCGATTGTAATTCGCGGAGAAGATCGCAATGAAACCATCATTGATGGTGAGTTTTTGCGAGGAAACGGAATCATGGTTGTCGGAGCCGATGGAGTTGCCGTTGAAAACCTAACAACAAGAAATGCTACACTGAATGGTGTGTATTGGACTGGGGTGAAAGGTTACCGCGGATCATACTTAACCGCTTATAATAATGGTGATTATGGAATTTATGCATTTGATTCTGTTGATGGTCTCATGGAACATTCCTTTGCTTCTGGATCTCCCGACTCTGGATTTTATATAGGGCAGTGTAACCCATGTAATGCGATTATTAATGATGTGATCTCTGAGAATAACGCCCTTGGATATTCTGGAACCAACTCCAGTGGGAATTTATATCTTTTGTCTTCTATTTGGAGAAAAAACCAATTAGGTATTGGTCCAAATACATTGGATAGGGAATTACTTCCGCCGCAAAAACAAATTGTGGTAAAGAAAAATATTGTTTATGATAATAACAATACCAACGCTCCTTCCAAAAAGTTAGAATATCCTTCTATCGGAAACGGAATCGCTTTACTCGGTGCTTTAGAGAATGTTGTGGAAGACAATTTAGTTTTTAATCACAACAACTATGGAATATTGGTTACCATGAATATCGACGAAAACATTTGGATTTCCAACAACAACGTCGTAAGAAACAATAAGGTATACCATTCTGGCCGAGGAGATATTGCTCTCAGTGGACCTGTGAATGTGGGAAACTGTTTTGAAGGAAACTCCTATGGAGTATCGAGTCCACCACTGCTGGAAACCTTACAATCATGTACAGGAATTCGTTATCCGCATACAGGAGATATGTCTTCTAGTATCGGATTGTTAGCATTATTTGTTCAGGCAAATCTTAGGGAGTTTGTACTCGGTTCTTATAAAAACCAACCAATCCCACCTTCCCAAATGAATATGCCTAAAGAAAGTTTGGATCACATTGTTCCAGCACACGATGTATTTGAAGCAAACAAAGGACTGATTGATAAAGCAGAACTTCCAAAACTAAGCCAGGCTGAATTTGATTCTGCAACGAACAAAATGTACACTTCTGGTTGGAAAGTTCACTTTCCTGGCACATTGAAAACTTGGTATTTCCATATTATGGGATACTTGTTGCCGTTTGCTATTTTTGCTGCTTGGACTGGACTTGCCATTTTGGATCGATTCTCTGGAAAAGGTTCTAAATTGGATTATTACTTTTGGCTAATACTTCTTGTGCCTTTTATTGGATCTTTGATTTATTTGTATTCCAAAGAATCAAAAATTTCTAAGGTCGTTCGGAACACAGTAGTGATCGGTGGCATTTTACTTTTCTTTACAATTCTGGCTTATGCCGGTTATGCGATGACGGCGGTAACGGAACCGTCTGTAACTTAATATAGGAGTTTATTTATGGAAACAACTTTTGCAAACCCAGGTTTTTGGACTTATTTCATCGGATCTTACGCGTATTACCTACCTTTTGTTTTAACAATGGTTTGGGCTCCTTTAGCTTTGTTTGGTTTATCCAAACAAAAGGGTATGGATACAACAAAACAAATCATTTGGTCTCTTGTGATTTTGGTAATTCCTGTGGTTGGACCTGCGGCTTATCTGCTAGTGGCTGATACCGAATACGAAAAAAAATTCAAACAAATTGCTGTTGGTGGCGGTCTTGGAGTTTTAGTTCTTGTTTGGATACTCAGTTTAGTTTCGCACATCTAAGAAATAAGAGAGTATCATTATGGATCGGAAGAGTTTTATAACAACACTAGGATTTGGTGTTATGGGATTTGTTGGATCACTTTTTGGGTCTATCAAATTCAATTCGCGGAACTCTGAGGAGATTTGTGGACCTTCTGATCCTACAAGTTCAGTTGCTACCAACTTTGGTGTGGTAACCACTCCCACCGTAACTGATAACTACCAAAACTCCATTGGAGCTGGTGGAAGTTTACGGGGGACAAATACCTATGGTAGTATGGCCCACCCACCTTTTTTTATCAAAGAGGAATATACCCAACGATTTTACTACCCACCTAACTACAAGAATTCGACACAAAAGATAAAAGATTTTAATTTAAATCTTTTTCCTTTGAGTATGAATATCGCACATAACGTAAATTATCCAGCATGGACCTTTGATGGATTGGTTCCTGGGCCAGTGCTTCGTGCGAATTTGGGAGACAAACTTCGAATCCATGTCAAAAATTCTAGCCCTGATCCACATTCTTTGCACTTTCATGGAACTCATGATCCTTTAGAAGATGGATGGGAACCTATTCCTGCATTTGGTGAAAGAACCTATCAGATTGAAGCAGGTCCTATCGGACTTCATCCTTACCACTGTCATGTTCCGCCACTAATGGTGCATACCGCCAAAGGGTTGTATGGTGCATTGCTTGTGGATCCTCCGATCAAACGAAAACCTGCTCATGAATTTGTTCTAACCTTTTCAGGATGGGATACAAAAGGAAAAGGTAAAAATGATTATTATACTTGGAATGGAATTGCTGGGATTTATGACCGTTATCCTATGAAAGTTCCCGTAGGGGAAAGGGTTCGATTTTACATACAGAATATGATGGAACGAGAACCAATCATTACTTTTCACTTACATGCGCAGACATTTGATATCATAAGAAGTTTGGGAAGTATTATTCCCGATGGACATTCTGATGTTGTGAGTATTGGTCAAACGGAGCGAGTTGTGATTGAATTTGTTCTTAAGAAAAAAGGTCGGTATATGTTTCATCCGCACCAAACTCATATGGCTGAAAATGGGGGAATGGGTTGGATCGTAGCCGTATAACTTTGGTTTGTGTTTTTTTGATTATTAGTTTATTTACTTTTTGTAAATCGAAAGAAGATACAATTAAAGAGGAATGGAAACATCTGTCTTTTGTGAAACCAGATGGAAGTTTACTCGAACCAAAGTTTTGGTCTGAAAAAAAATCTGTTTTATACTTTGGATTTTCTCATTGTCCTGATATGTGTCCGCTCGCCTTAACTAATTTCGGAAGAGCTTCCTTAATCCTGGGGGAAAAATCGAATCGTTTCCGATTTATCTTTGTTACACTTGATCCGGAAAGGGATTCTCCTACGACATTAAAAAATTACATAAATAATTTTCCAGGAAAGAATTTAACAGCACTTTCCCCCAATGCAGAGTCTCTAATCAAACTTACCGATCTATTTGGAATTGTGAGAGAAAAGGTGGGTGAAGGTAAAAATTATAGAATTGATCATTCCAATTTTATTTATGTGTTAGATGAAAATTTAAACACACTCGCAAACTTTCCTGGTGGAGTATCCGCCAATGGATTGGCGACAAAACTCAGAGAACTTGCGGAACTCTAGAGGTAAGTATAATTTCGATTTCTGTTCTTGCACCTTCAGGATAATTTCTAGTTACTTCGAAACTAAACTCTGAATATAGGTTTTTCAAACGTTCTTTAATATTACCTAAAGATCGTTCTAATAATTTTCCTTTATCGGCAAGTAATTCTTCGGGAATACCAATCCCATTGTCATAGACAACAAAACTAAACACAGAATCACGTACCATTTTTGCATGAATGAACAATTGGAACTGTTCGTCTGCTGATCCGCGGAAACCATGTTTAAATGAATTTTCGATGATGGGTTGTAAGAGAAGTGGAGGCAGTACTACCGAAGAAAAGTCACCTGATTTTTTAAAATCAATTTGGATTGTATCATAAAATCTTAACTTTTGTAAATGAAGGTAATCCTCTAAAAAATTCCACTCTTCTTCGAAAGGAATCCAATCTCTATCAGTTCTATCGGAAATGAATCTATAATTATTGGCAAGACTCAAAATTGCATCCCCAATTAACTCTGGTTTAATTTTATGAAGAGCATGGATCGTATTTAAAGAATTAAATAAATAATGTGGACTCATTTTAGTTTGTAGAGTTTTGAGTTGACTTTCTTTTAGAGATTTTTCTGCTTTTAATAAATCTTCTTTGTACAACTGTGCTTTTTGTCTGTTCGCAAATATCGTACGTTCTAAGGCAAATCCTTGAGAGATAACACCGAACAACACACCCCAAAGAACTACTTTTGAATTTGAGTTATCATTGGTTTTGATAGCCAAATAAATTTCTAGAATCACAAGAAATAAGGTAATGCTAAATCCAATAAAATGTCCAAAGGCTTCAGGGTTTCCTTTTTTCCAAGCTTCATAGGTAATATAAATTGGTCCGAGTATATTGATGAGATTGAATAAAATAAAAAAACTTCTGCTGCTGATCAGTAAAGAATGCGAAACATCGAAGAATGGAAGTGAAAAAACCAATATAGTTGTTAATGAACAAATTAATACGTTAATATAAATCAATATATCGAGGACTCGATAACTTCCGCCACCAAAGAGACGACGAACTCCAGATAACATGGGTACAAAAACAAAGTTTGACGATATAGTTGTGAGTATGAATAAAGTTTCTGAATTGGTGAAAAGATATCGAATGAGTACATTTGAAGTAAGTCCGAGTAATCCAAAACATAGCGAAAAGGCAGCAAAATCCAAGAGTATATTGTATTTTTTCTTAAGTTCTATGAAATATACTAGGGCACAGATAATTCCAATCATTAAGAAGAACGAATGAAAGAAAATGGTTGTTAGGTTTTTTAAAGCTATCTCGCGGTACAACGCAGTTTGTTTGCCAACTAGGTTTTCGATAATCGTAATGATAAAGAGAATTCCTTTTTTATGATACAGTCGTAGGAAATAATATTTAGAATCATCATTTGGGATTTTTACCCAATCAAATTTTGATTGGAATATATTAGGTAGTTTTTCTTGCTCAAGAAACTCCCCATACTTAAATACGGAGTCACCATATTCGGTAAATATTTCAATATTTAATCCCGAATGTTCTAACAGAATATACAACTCTTCATTTTCTTTGGGGTTGGGAAAAGCTTTGCAACGTAACCAAATAAATTCAGAATCTGTGATTCGTTGGAGTTCTGTATCATTGATCCAACCAGAAACTGATTCCCAATATACCTTATGCATTTTTTGAAAATCAATTTCACCATTATCATCTGCTGGTATGTCACCAACAAAGTATTCTGTATTTTCTGTTAAATAGTATTCTGATAAAGAACTGTCAGTTGGTTTTAATACAGAATAAAAATACGATGTGATTGAGACAGTTACAACTAGAGCAAGGAGGCAGATTGATAGAGTGGGTTTTTCTAAAAATCTGCTCCAATAGTTTTCCATAAAACTTACGTTAGTCTTCTAGGGAAAAAAGTATCGGTAATCTATGGGCCATTTTTTTTGGCTGACCTTGCACATAACCCGGACTGAAACGAACACGTTTTATGAGTTTCATCGCAGCCTCTTCAAATCCATATCCAGCCCTGCCGGAAACAATTTTTGCTGATTGTAGACTCCCATCTTCATTCACCTGAACAAGAAGTACTACTTGTTTTTCAACAATGTTTGCAGCTTTTGCTTGAGGAGGAAAGTATTCCTTTAAGTCAAAGTCAATGATGGCCGTCGGCATCTTGTCTCCGTTAAACGAAAAAAGATATCCGTCTTTGTCTGTTCCGTTGCCTGAAAGTTGGTTTGGATTGATGTCTGAATTGTCAGGTTCATCGGCTTTGTCTTTATTGCTTCCTTCCACCCATTCCTGTTTTTCTATAGGAGCCGGAGAGGAGGTTCCACCAATGAGTTCGGGAGGAATTTCTTCAAAACTGACATCGACATCTTCGAAGTTAGATTCTTCTACTACTTCATCACCCCGTAATTGGCTAATTTTATAACCAGCGTAAGTTGCGGTATGGACAAACAAACTACCGATCAAACAAACATGAAATAAACGTTCTCTATTTTGTTTGATAGAATGTTTGAATGATTCCAATAGTTCCGCAAGGCGATTCATTTTTTTACACTGAGGGCAATTTTAGTCACACCCGCTTTTCGGATGATTCCCATCAGCTCCGTAATTTTCCCATAAGGAAGGCTTTCATCAGCAGAAAGAGTCAAGCGCATGTTAGGTCTAATTTTTGCTTCCCTTTCGAGATTTCTCACTAAACCTGAAATATCCGTATCTTTTCCCTCTAAGAGAATAGCACCTGTTTTTGTTAAAGCTACTTGCACCGATTCGGCAACGTTCGGATCTGCAGCTTGTACTTTTGGTAAATTGATATTTAAACTTTCTTTTTTTAGAAAGTTTGCCGTTACCATAAAAATGACTAGAAGTACTAAAATCACATCCACCATGGGGGTGATGTTTATACTTCCAATTTCTTCGTCTTGAGAACCTGATGCTCCAGCCATAATTATACCTTTGTCTTATTCATTTGATAAGAGAGTAGTTCTTTTTTCAGAATTTCCATATTCTGCAAAATGACTTTGGACTTTCTAGAAAAATAATTGTTCGCCATTACCACTGGTATCGCAACTGCAAGACCCGCAGCCGTTGCTAGAAGCGCTGTTGAAATGGACCGCATCACAACTTCCGCACCTGAACTTCCCAATGTACCCAAACCATAAAATGCTTTAATCACACCAAGCACTGTTCCAAGTAATCCAATAAACGGAGCATTGTTACCCAAAGTATTTAGAATTGGTAAACGTTTTTCCAGCTCCAATTTTTCAGATAGAATTTGGCCGTCTAAACTTTCGTCCAATCCTTTTCTTCCTAATTTTAATTGTTTGAGTGCAAACTGTACGAATCTTGTGTAGATGGATTCTTCGCCCGCATCAGTTTTCCAATGAATTTCTGGTTCTTCTTGTAAGGAAGTTCTAACTTCATTTAAGTAATCGTCGTTTTTTTTACCAATGGATTTTTTATAATAAATTAATCTTTCGGCAAATACGGCTAATGCGATCACACTCGCTACTGCCATTGCAATAAAGACTAACTCTTCACCTATTTCTACATACTCTTGCATACTATTCTCCGTTTTGAATGATATTAAATAATAAATATAATGGAATCTGGTCTGTACTGATTTGATTGTTCGTCGATGCGAAACAAGATCTCAAACAAGAAATTGCTGAACTAGATGTTAGACTAGATTCTATCAAAGCAGGAATCGTTGATTGTGTACAAAGTCCAGAATTTGTTTTTGATTTCCAATCGGTTACTTGACAATTGAAGGCACAGGTTTGAGCAATACCCGACATATTTTTATAAGCAGTATTGATCATTCCTTGGCAAGTTAGAGTTTTTGCACTAGAAGTAGTCGCAGTAAAAGGAGCTCCAAGTGAATCAGCATAAGCTTTGAAACATAAATCTTTGTTTGTGATGATTGATTCACAGGTTTCTTGTGGTGCATTCGGAGTTAAAAGGTATTGTAACAATACCGTTTCTTTATATGAATCTTCAAATTTTTTAGATTCAGCACAAGAGAAGAGTAGCACAATTCCAAGAAAAAAGATTTTGTAATTCATTAGAAATGTACCTCCATACCAACGTTGAAAAAAGGAATAACTGTTCCACCCGGAAGTTCTAAAGTACCGAAGGTATCATTTTCTTTAGGGTTTGTTGCTGAGAATGGCCTTGAATTATCAAAATCATAACCGTTTTTATTTTTTCTCATGTAAACGTTTACGATTTCTAAATACCAGTTCATATAACCCCAAGAATAGTTTTCAAAAATATCGAAACGAATATCGAATCTATGAAAATCAGTTCCACGTTTTACATACCCATATTGTGGTGAATTTGGATTATTGGAATATTGTGGGTTCCAATAGGTAAGACCATTAAGAGGATTTGAAAATCTACCTCCATCATCTCCAACCACTGGGCGTGATGGAACTGATGTTAAATAACTCCATCGACCGCCAATTTGGAAACTTTCACTCATTCTCCAACCATAAATAAAGTTTGCAACATGAGTTCTATCCCATGGAGCTAATTGTTCTTTTGAGTTTGGAAAATATGCTGCAAGAATTTTTCTTTCGATCCCGCCAACTTGTGATGTATCACCTTCGTAAACTTGGTATAAGTTAGTGTTCTGAAAAGACTGCGACCAAGTATAGGAAATCCAGCCAAACCAATCTCTTGTGCCTGGGCGGGCGTTTTTACGAATCAAAAGTTCGTATCCATGCGACCAACCCGTAGCCCTGTTTGAATAGTTTAACGGACGATTGGCGACGATCGGTTGTGTTAACCATTGACCCTTGTCTGGGTTTAAACCCACAGGACTGGACACGTAAGGATCATCAATAATGGTATCTGTGAACTGGTTTTTGAACATTTCCACTTTTACCTGCCAAACCTGATCAATTTTTTGATCGATACCTGCACTGACTTTCCTAGCTTTTTCGAACCGTAAATCAGGGTTTCCTGTTTCTGCGTTAAAGTTTGTGGTTAATGGAAATCTGGAGACGTCCCCACCACTTCCATAAACAGTCATTCCTTTCCCAATTTCTGGAAAGGTATAGGAAGCAGTAGCTCTTGGTGTTAAGGCTCCATTGCCCGTGACTTGAACATAGTCATAACGTGCACCTGGTTCGAACAAAAAATTACCAAATTTAAAATGTAACGTTGTATAAGCATTGTAGTAAGGAGAATTTCCTTGAATGCTAATCGGTCTTCCCACAAAATCAGGGTTTGCCGAATTGTATGGGTTAGGTGACGGATTTGTTGGATCTCGAAGAGCCACTTCGGTTCCATAATCTCTAAATGAAAATCTTCTAACTTCTGTTCCAAAATCAACTTTTAGAAATCTAGTTGCCGTCCAATAAGCATCCTGACGAACACCAACATAACTTCCTCTCTGGTATTGTTTTCCTTGGATAGTTCCAAATCCAACATTGTATTCACCAATTGGGTCAAAGTTAATCAATGTAATACGGTTTTGAAACTTGTCACCTGGAATCCAAGTATAACGAAGTGCCGTAGTTCGAAAACTTTGCCCAAAACTTGCTTTAGCACCACTTAAAAGTGCAAAAGCGGAAGCAGTAGGATCATTGGCTGGTTTGTTAGGAACATCGATAGCAAAGTTGTCTTGAGCCGATAGATTATAAAAAGAGATTTGGTGCTCTGGCGTAAAGTTATGAACATACTTAATTTGAGAGTCGTTATAACGCGGAAGACGAATCCCTTCTGGCAGTAGACCAGTTGCCCCTAACGTTTTATCCAAATATCCAAGTTTACCAGCAATTGCCAGATAACCTTTACCACCTGAAGTGGGAGTTGCCGCATAGGCCGTTGTATTCCATAAGGAGACTTGAAATGCACCTTTGGTTTTTTGAACAGAGTCAACAGTTTCAATTTCAATGATACCACCTGTCGCATTATTAAAGTTTGCTGGATAAGCGCCTGAATATAAGTCAATTGATTTGATTAAATCGTTATGAATCACCGATGTTAATCCATCTAAGTGGAATGGATACAAAATGGGGAGATCATCATAAAGATAGGTGTTGGCATTAGGATTGGCACCACGTACAATAATCCCGTTAGCACCACCACCAAGACCTAAGTTAGGAATGACTCCAGGAAGAGTTTCCAATGCACGGAGGGCTTCTCCAAAAGTACCTGGCATCCTTTTGATTTCTTCATAACGCACCTTCGTTCGGGAAGATACTGTCTTTTCACGTTCCCCTTCCACAACGATCCCTGTTTTGGGTGCACTTGCCTTTTTTTCTGTATAGATGGTTCTTGATTCATCTTCAGAGCCTACGGAAATCTTTAATTCTTGGATTCCGGTGTCACGTAACAATCGCAAGGTGTAATCACCAGCCGATGGAAATTCAAGTGTTACATTCCCTTCAGCATCAGTTTGCGCAAATTTTTTCGTTTCAAAAATTAAAACAGATAAGTTCTGTTCTGCAATTTCCTTTTTAGGATTGATCAGTTTTGCACGAATACTCACCGCGAACAGTGGGGATCCAATACAAAGAAAGAAAATCCCAATTAAGAAAGGGTTATTTAATTTGAATTTTACTGAGTTCATTGAAGTTTAAATACCAAGGGAGGTCTCCCGTTTCTTTTTCGAGGTAAATTAGAGTACAGGGTAAGGGATAACCGAGAAACGGACATTCCGTACGCGTAATCGCAATTGTACAAAAATCCAAATTCCTTTGGATTGGTTTATTTATGATCACTAATGGTGGATTTGGAATGGGATTCCCGCATTTTTCTGAAGCAAATTTTGCAGCAGCGTAAACTTGACTTTGTGCATCGTTTGTATCCACACGATCCACACCAGGTCCACAATGAATAGTTAACCCAATGGATAGTATAAAGATTCCAGTCCAGAATTTCATTTGGTACCTTTTGTCCCAGGGCTTTCCGCTTCTTCTGGTTGCCCTACCACATCAGCTGTTACATTCACTACCGTAACTAATCCCAAAGGAAAGTAAGCCTTGTCTTCTCTTTGGATTTTGATGTTGATTAAAGTTTTTCCAGTAGGATATTTTTCTAAAATTTGGCTCATCGCTAGTTCAACATTTGGTGCTTTAGTAACCGGAAACATTCCGAGTAAATAGAATGCGGAGTCTTGTCCTTTCCCTTTACCAAGAATTTTATATTCGGTAGAACGTACAACTGTAGCTGAATCAAATAAATGGATTTCCTTTGGAACATGGGAACCGATACAACCCATCGCCATGATTAGGGCCGACATAAAACTGATAAAGATTTTGAGAATCGAGGTTTTCATTCGTTATTTATCTTTTGTTTTTAGTTGTTGGTTGAGATGGAAATCGAACCAAATCACCTTTGATTGTAAATCGGTAACGTGTTAAAGGTCCAAATATAGATTTATCATTCCAATAACGAATGTTAACTAGTGCATCACCAGCATCCTCTTCCATTACTTTTTCGTATAAATCAGTAATAGGAGGTTCGGTAAAAGGTATGCCAAATATGATAAAATCTAATGCATACCATGTAAAGGTTTTCTCTACAGTTTTTACTGTTTCGTAAGGTGTGTTTGGGATCGGTTTATTGCTAGTAGCAATTCCAACGGATGAAGATGCACAATTAAATAAACCTAAAGTTAAAAAGAAAATGCTTACTGTTGCAATAAAATGTTTCATAAAAAGACTCCGTCTTGTGTCCAAATACTATTTTTATGGCTTTGGTCAACGGATTAATTGGGCTAACGAAGATTAACTACTTAACTTGGAATGAACGCTACATATTCTGGAGTGAAATCCGAATCTGTTACAGTTTGAGTGCTTCTTTTAAGTTTTGAGCAAAAGACCTACCAACCGGAAGGGTGGTTTCGTCCTCATTTTTTAGTTGGATGGTATAAGACCCACCTTTATCATAACGGAGACTTGTCACGTAATCTAAATTAACCAAAAAACCTTTATGAATTCGAATGAACTGTTCAGAAGGTAATTTTTCTTCAATTTCTTTGAGTAATTTTGAAGTTTCGTAATCTTTCTGGGAAGTATGAATCACACAACTTTTGTTATTAGCAGAAATGAATTGGATGTCTTGGAGAGGTAATAAAAACACTGCGGAATCTGATTGGATTTTCAGATTGGTTAACTTTTCTTGAGAAGAACTTTTGATTTGTTTTGATTCTTGTAGAAATCGTAAAGCTTTATCCACGGACTTTCGAAATCGATCAAACGAAAATGGTTTTAGTAAATAATCAGTCGCATCCAAATCAAATGCTTCGACTGCATGTTCGCTATAAGCAGTTGTGATAATAAAAAAAGTGGATTTGTTATGTTCCTTTCTTAAAATATCCATTCCATTGACAGCGGGAAGATTAATGTCCATGAAAACTAAATCAAATTGTTTTTCTTGGAGTAAGTTTAGTGCTTTATCACCACTTTCTGCTATCCCTGACAGTTTTAACTCGGAGCAGTTCATAATGTAATCCATCATGAGCATCCTTGCGGGATATTCATCTTCGATGATTAGAACTGAATAAGAGGAGGATTCCATGTTTATACTTTATGTTACATCAATAAAGAAAAATGTTACATCGTTTTTTAGTTCTTCTTCTGAAAATTTTGAAATTTGAACGATGATTTCTTGAGATAATGTTTTTATATCCTTGTTTTTTCCTTTTTCAAGTAGATCAAGTATTTTGCTTTCACCAAACAATTTATTTTCTGCACGTGCTTCTGTTACACCATCTGTGAAAAAAAAGTAACGGTCCCCCGGTTGTATTTTGTGGGTCCATTCACCATAAGTAAATGAGTCTTTCCAACCAATGATAGGACCTTTTACATTCATAAATTCGAATTTGCCTCGAATTCGATTGTAAATGTATGGGTTAGGATGGCCAGCAGAGGAAAATACAATATTCCTTTCTTTAGTATCAATGAGAGCACAACAAGCCGTAATAAAATATCTACTCACAAGGGAAGTCAAAGCTTGGTTCATGTGTTCTAATACATCTTTGGGCGAGTTGATATTTTTTGTAGATTCTCTGAACTGAACCTTTACCATCGAAGATACAAAGGCTGCCGGAACACCGTGTCCGGCTACATCAGCGATTAACAAAAGCAGGCGGTGGTCATCTAACTCTACCCAGTCATACAAATCACCCCCCACTTGTTTCATGGGAAGGTAGGTGGTATGAATTCGAATTCCAATTGTATTGGGGTGTTCTTTTGGTAGAAGATAACTTTGAAGTTGGGATGCAAAGAATAAGTCTTGTTCTAAGTCTTGGTTTTTTTCCCTAAGTTCTATGGTTCTTTCTCGAACTCGAATTTCCAGATCCTTAGTTAATATGGAAAGTTCTTTTTCGTTTTTAGCATGTCGATACGAGATAGCAACTCCAGAAAGTATCATGAGAATTAAAAAACCATATTGGGTTAAATAGATATTCTTTCCTGAAGTTACATCGATGATGATGTCAATGGTAGCACCGATACAAATTGAAATAAAACCAACTGTCAAAAAGTAAGCTTCCGCTTTTTTGGCTTTAGCTGCTCGAATGACACCTCGAACAATAAAGAAAACAACTAACAACAACGAAAATTCCCAAATTCGGAGTAGTAAGATCCTAGTTGGTATTTCTATTTCCCAAGTTTGCGCAAATGCAATACAGAGAAGAAAAAAAACGAGTAATCTTTCTTTCAGGTGGAATTTGGTTTGGAATAAAGAATAACTAAATAAAAAAATAGTAACGGGTAATAAAGTTTGCGAAGTAAAAAATACCTTTAACCAAAAGAAAAAGGAAAAATTAGTATATGTATAACTAATGTTTAATAGAGGTAATCTCCACATAACAAAAATTAACGTGGATAAAAAGAGATAGAAATTTGCTTTTGCCTGTCTTTTTAGAACAATAGAAAAAATTTGGTAAGCACCAATCCCAAAGAACAACATAATAAAACAAAAATCTCTCCCATCCTCGCGAATGATAAACTCTTGTAATTGTTCGTAATTTCCCATCACCGGAATTTTTCGAAACAGACCACCTTGAAATGTTTTATTACGGAAATGGATTTCAATTTCTAGTTCATTAACTTCGTTTACTTTGAGAACAGAGCTGGGTATAAAATATAGTCGTTTGTAATACCAGTTGGGAGAATACAATCCATCTGCGGAAATGCTACCAGTTTCCCCTAACAAAACCCCATTCACAAAAAGTTTATCGACTTCTTGGACTCTGTCTAAATAGATACCAAGTGGTTTGTTGTCTGGTTCGTAAAAGAAATGGGTTTTGTAAGAGCCGTGAACCGGTGGGTTCATTCCTTGTAAAGAGAGACCTTTTCCTACTTGGATTGGTTTTGTTTCCCCTTGGGACGTAAAAGTCCAACCTTCCGACAAAGTCGTAAGGTTTTGAGAACTTACTTTCAATGGTTCCGAGGAAAGCGAAAATACCGCAGTAAGTAAAAAGGGGAAAATAAATGAGAGGGATCTCATCACTATCGGCTAAAGATAGTCCTGTACAGAGAGAATGCAAGTTGATTTTCAATCTCTTATATAGTTTAGTTATTTTTTTGGAGAGAATCTAAATGACAATCACTCAACTTCGATATATCGTCGCTTTGGATCAGTTTAAAAGTTTTGCAAAAGCCGCCGAACATTGCTTAATTGCTCAACCCACTTTGAGTTTGCAAATTCAAAAGGTAGAACAAGAGCTTGGTTTCGAATTGTTCGATAGAAAAAAAAATCCTGTCATTACCACAAAATTAGGCAAAGCGGTGGTTGATCAGGCAAAAAATACCTTAAAGGAAGCAGATAAACTCTTTGAAATTGCTGGCCAATGGAAAGATGAACCTGCTGGAAATATTTCGATTGGGATCATTCCTACAGTTAGTAATTATTTAATTCCTTCTATCTATCAAAGTTTACAAACGGAGTTTTCAAAAGTGAACTTTCGGATTTCGGAATTACCTACCTTAACCATTCTCGAAAAATTAGAATCTGAGGAAATTGATTTAGGGATTCTCGCAACTCCACTCAAAATTTCAAACATCGTCGAACACCCGCTTTACTATGAGCCCTTTGTTGTTTACTATCCCAAAAATGCCAAAGAAAAAACTTCTTCAGTCTCTATGAAACATATTGAAAAATATCCACTCCTTGTGCTTGGAGAAGAGCATTGTTTTCGTCACCAGTCCTTAAAAATCTGCAATCGGAATTCACTTGCGAAAATTGAAAGTGGAAGTGTGGAAACTCTCAAACGAATGGTGGATATGGGAATTGGAATCACTCTTTTGCCCAAATTATCTATAGAGAAATCTTCGGAGCGGATTGTTCCTTTTGATTCTCCCGAGCCCGCCAGGGAAATAAGTTTGGTTTACAAAAAAGGATTCTACAAAACCAAAATTTTAAAAAAACTCACAAGTTTGATTCTTAGTGTGATTCCCAAAGAATACCATTCCAAAGAAAAATTTAAAATCATTGGGGTGTCTTTAAACCAAGATTAAAAAGATCGATTCATTTCCCTTAATAGTTTTTGTAAATCTGTAAATTTATAGTATTTATTTTACAAATGATCAATTTGCGAGTATATTCTTCTTAACATCAAAGGAGGATATTCAATGTCCAATATCAACACTCAAATTCCTGACTTTACAACGGAAGCTTTCCATAACGGTGCTTTCAAAAAAATTAGCAAAAAAGACGTCCTCGGAAAATGGTCCGTATTTGTTTTTTATCCTGCGGATTTTACATTTGTTTGCCCGACGGAACTTGGCGACGTAGCAGATTATTATGAAGAACTCCAAAAAATGGGAGTAGAAGTGTATTCTGTTTCTACGGATACACATTTTGTTCACAAAGCTTGGCACGAAGCAAGTGATACCATCAAAAAAATCAAATTTCCAATGTTAGGTGATGCTTCTGGCAAAATCACAAGAGGATTTGGAATTATGATTGAAGAAGATGGTCAAGCTCTTCGCGGAACATTTGTGGTGAATCCAGAAGGTGTGATCAAAACTGCTGAAATCCATGATCTTGGAATCGGACGTTCTGCTGAGGAACTAGTTCGTAAAGTGCAAGCAGCACAATATGTTGCAAACAATGACGGCGAAGTTTGTCCAGCTAAATGGAAACCAGGTAATTCTACTTTGAAGCCAGGTCTTGACTTGGTAGGAAAAATCTAAACAATATTAGGCGGGCATAAGCCCGCCTAAATCGGGAGGTGCTTATGTTAGATGAAACAACAAAAGAACAAGTAAAACAATACTTTGAAAGAATCCAAAATCCAATAAATATACGATTGTTTTCCGGAGATCACGAAAAACGTGAAGAGTTGATTGATTTTTTAAATGATATCGTCTCTTTGAGTTCAAAGATTTCTTTGGAACATTCAGAAGATAAAAATGATGGTCTTCGATTTTCCATTTTATCCGAAGGAAAACCAACAGGAATTGAATTTTCAGGAATTCCAATGGGTCATGAATTTACATCATTGATTTTAGCTATTCTTCAATCTGGTGGTAACCCAATCAAATTGGAAGAAGGAATTCTTTCTGCAGTATCAAAACTTAAAGAGAACTTACACTTTGAAACATTTATTTCTCTTGATTGTCATAACTGTCCCGAAGTAGTTCAAACGCTCAATAGTTTTGCTCTTGTGAATCCTTCGATTTCACATAATATGATTGATGGAGCTATGTATCCCGATCTTGTTAAAGAAAAAAATATTCAAGGAGTTCCTGCAGTTTTTCTAAATGGAAAACGATTCCTATCTGGCAAAGCAGAAGCTTCTGTAATTTTTGATAAACTGTTGGAATTGTATTCTGTACCTGAAACAAAAGAAGAAAACTCAAAAATTTCTAACCCTTCTGATATTTATGATGTAACAGTTATTGGTGGTGGTCCATCTGGTGTGACTGCGGCAGTGTATTCTGCTAGAAAAGGATTAAAAACTCTTGTCATCGCGGATCGGTTAGGTGGTCAAGTGAAGGACACTTTAGGGATTGAAAATATAATATCCATTCCTTATACAACAGGTCCAGAACTCACCCATGTATTGTCAGAACAGTTGGACAATAACCAAATTCGCAAAAAAGAAAATGTCCGTGTTTTAAAAATTGAATCTGGTGATTTCAAAACCATCCATTTGAATACAGGAGAACGAATTGTTACAAAAACTGTGATACTTTCTACTGGTGCAAAATGGCGTGAACTCAATGTTCCTGGCGAAAAAGAGTTTGTTGGGAAAGGAGTAGCTTATTGTCCTCACTGCGATGGACCATTTTTTAAAGATAAGGACGTAGCTGTGGTTGGAGGAGGAAATTCAGGTGTTGAAGCAGCACTGGACCTAAGTGGAATCGTTAAATCTGTTACCTTGATTGAGTTTGGTGATAAGCTAAATGCTGATAAGGTGTTACTGGATAAAGTGGCTCAGTCACCAAATATCAAAACTTTGGTAAAGGCACAAACTATGGAAATTCAAACCAATACAGAAAAAGTCACAGGGCTTACTTATAAGGACAGAAGTTCAGAACAAAGAGAAACCATTCCCTTGGATGGAGTTTTTGTTCAGATTGGACTTGTACCAAACAGTAGTTTTGTGAAAGATTTGGTTGCTACCAATCGTTTTGGAGAGATTTTAGTAGATGAAAAATGTAAAACCAATGTTGATGGAATTTTTGCTTGTGGAGATGTAACAAACACACCTTACAAACAAATTATCATTGCCATGGGTGAGGGTGCCAAAGCTGCCATCAGCGCTTTTGAGTACCTTTTACACGCGGCTTGAGGATATCCATTTTTCAAGAGTAGAGTATAGGTCGGCGGCGGAAATTGGTTTGGTGAGAAAATCATTCATGCCAGATTCCATCGCCGTATCTTTTACTGAAAAAAATGCCCCTGCTGTTAACGCAACAATAGGAGTTTTTTTATTAGATCCCTTTTCGAGTTTTCTGATTTCAATTGTTGCCGTATAACCATCCATCACCGGCATTTGTAAGTCCATAAAAATCAGATCAGGAATTTTCTCTTGAAACTGATGGACAGCATCGGCTCCATCGTTTGCATATCTTAGCTTTATGTTGGGATATCTTTTTAATAACATTTTAGATAATAACTTTTTGTTTAAATCGTTATCTTCTACAATCAATATGTCATTTTGAATCAGATTGTTTTCAATAATCACAGATTCATCGGGAGCTGTTTGTTTTTCTTCGAATAAATTAGAAGATACGGATCCTGAAGTATTTGCTTGTAAGGATAATACAAAGCTAAAAGTACTTCCTTTCCCGAGTTCACTTTCAAGTCGTAAGTGGGAATTCATTTTATGGACTAGTTCACTGGTGATCGTAAGTCCAAGCCCAGTACCTCCATACTTTCTTGTAATCGATGTATCTGCTTGTGAAAACGAATCAAATAATTTTGTCTGAGAATTGGGATCAATTCCAATACCTGTATCAGTTACTGCAAATTCAATATCAATGATGTTGTCATTTTGTTTGATAGGTTTGACTGAAACTTCAACTTTTCCTTCATGAGTAAACTTGATAGCATTCCCTATCAAATTTGAAAGCACTTGCCTAAGTCGTAAGGGATCCAAAGATACAAATCTAGGTAATTGGGCATCCAAATGTAGGTTCAAAGGAATGGCCTTTGATGCAGCAGAAATCTGGAAAAGATCCACAGTGGATTGGACTAAATCATTTAAATCGGTACTGATGAATTCAAGTTCCATTTTTCCCGAATCTATTTTAGAAAAATCTAGAATTTGATTTACTAAAGAGAGTAAACTTTTTCCAGAAAGAAATATACTTCTTAAATATTCTTTTTGTTCTTCGGATAGTGACGAATGCAACAAAAGTTCAGTGAATCCGATGATTCCATTGAGTGGAGTTCGGATTTCGTGACTCATATTGGCTAAAAAGTTACCCTTTGCCATGTTTGCTGCTTCTGCCATTTCTTTTGCTTTTCGCAAAGTATATTCTATTTTTTTCGTTTCTGTTAGATCGGAATTGGATCCAACCATTCGAATTTTATTTCCAGAGGAATCGCGTTGGATATAACATCGCGATAAAACATGCGCAAAATTCCCTTTTCGTTTTTTCATTTGGAAACTGAACTCAAATGTTTCTCTTTGAGAGAGCATAATATTTTCTAAGAATTCAGAAACCCAGTCCAAATCGTCGGGATGAATTAAACTTTTCCAATAACTGATGGGAACATTTTCTGGTTTTTCATCGTTACCAAATTCTAGCCACCATCGTCGTGAATAAATGACAGTATCGTTGACCAAGTCCCAATCGAACCAACCATCGGAACTTACTTCTAAAATTAATGCATAACGTTCATTAGATTCTTTTAATGCATTTTCAGCACGTTTTTGTTCGGTTATGTCTTTACTAGCACCTACGATAAATTTAAATTTTTCTTCCACTAAGATAGGAGTAAGAGCAGTAGTCCAAATTCTAGTACCTGCAGGCATAGGAAGACTTTCTTCATAAGAAATTGTAGTTTTTGCCTTTAATGCATTTTGGAAATTTTTGATAACAGGAATTCCTAACTTTTCACCTAACAAATCGATGGGTGTTTTCCCTTGTATATAGGATTGGGTAACCCCAGTAGATTTTTCGTATGCCGCATTGATGCGACGAATTACAAATTCTCCGTTGTCCATTACCTCAACAAGAAACATAGAATCTTGACTTCCATTAAACAAAATATTGTTTTCAAGTAAGAGTTCTTTGATTTCTACGGATTCATTTTTAATAACATCTTGTAAGGATAACAGTTCTGAAATGTCAGCGACTACTCCGTCAAAGCGGAGGATTTCTCCAGCTTCATTCCGAATCAATCTTCCTTGGCATTGAACAAATTTAGTTTGTTTGTCTTTCGTAAGAATTCGATAACGAACTCGAATTTTACCATCAATATTTAAAGTAGTTAATGCGAGTTCAACGATAGAACGATCATCAAGATGGATAAGCTCCCGCCATGCATCTCTATGATCAGTGAAGTATTCGATAGGATATCCAGTGAGAGTTTCAACAGAAGGGCTTATGTAGAGAATTTGTAATTCAGGATAACTGGCCGAAAATATAACCTCCTCCATTGCGGAGAGAATTTGCATTTCCAATGAAGGGGGAGGCGGGCGCATACCCTCCATTTGACGAATCTTTTCGCAAGATCTAACATACTAAATTAGATCTTTCTAATAAGAAATGGGAGTGCCAAAAAAGGGGAGAGTTTACTGTAGTTCATCCCTAGCAGATCCGTCCCATTCAAAACTCGAAATTCATCTACGAAATAGGGCCAAGGAAAGGGAGCATTTTTTGTATACTCAAGAATTAAGCTAGGTTTTCCATCGAGTCGGGATTTCCCAATGGATAGGTCCATCGGATAACGCATTTGGAAATCTGTAGAGTGGGGAGGTAAAAATAAATTGTAAGCGATTTCAGACCCATCGAATGATTTTCCCCACCAATGACGAAAGGACAAAAAGTTCAAACTAAAACGAGCACTGTTTTGAAACCATTTAGGTCCAAGCCATTCTGCCTGGTAATTGCCTGTCGGAAAGGATTCAGGTGCCTTTAATTCCAAGAACTGTTTTTTAAATTCAAATAGGGACATCGTCATCAATCAAATTTCAAATTAACAAAAGCATAGCGAAAATTCCGATCCTGTTAAAAAAATATGGAAAGATTTCCCATTTCATTCAGGAAAGAGTTGGCAATTGCAAGTACCCATCGTAGAACAGGGAACATTCGAATTTCGGAGTCCACATGCGTAAGTTGGTATTGGCTTTTAGTTTTTTATTTTTTCTTAGTTCTTGTAATCCTCTCGCAGGTTTTTTCCGGTCCATCAAACGCACTTTCTTTCCTAGCAGTTGCCGAATCGAAGTTAAACTAGACACAACAGATTTAAAATATCTAGAAGACCTTTGGGACTACCGCATTACAGTTTCAGAAGATACCAATTTACAAGAGTTTGCTTCAGCAGTTCAAATTTCGCCAAAACCATCCTTCCCTAGAACCGATTTTTCTGATTATGTAACTCGGGAATTTTCTCTTGATTCTTGGAACTTTGATCCAGGAGTCGAATACGAAATCAAAATTGGAAAATTTTACGCTGAGAACGATTGTTTCTTAGAAACGCCTGTTAGTTTCAAGCTACCAGTGATGGCAAAAAAACCTTCCTTTTATTTATCTAGGGAAAATATATTTGAATCCAACTTAAACAAGGTACTTCCTATCTCCATTTCCAACGTTCCAGAATTTCAAATTCGTTCTGCAGAATTATCTATTCCTATTCTTGTCGATGCAGTTGCTACACTCGGAAATAAATACTATGAATTTGAAAACCAATTAAATTGGAAAAAATCTGTTTGGAAGTCGGGGGTCAAAGTCAATTCCTTTGGAAACCAAGGGATGGATATTGATAATTATTTTGGTTCCAAACCGAATACAAAAGCATGGATCGCATTCCAATTAGGTGCAAATATCATTGGTGAAAATAATAAAGAAGAGTACAAAAAAGAATCGATATTCTTACAATCTACAAACTTAGGTATCACAACCAAGTTAGATCCGAATACACTTCATGTATGGGTACATAGTCTTTCCAAGGCAGAACCTGTAGCTAATACAAATATTAGTTTGTATGAAAAAGGAAATTTACGAGGCACTTGTAAAACTGACAAAGATGGACATTGCACTGTGCCAGCCATCAGCGATTTAAAGTATTTCGACAAATCCGTGTTAATTGCGGAAGATACTTCCGGTGATAAAGCATTCCTTCATTTTAATGAAACACATATAGAAGGGTATAGCGATTATTACACGGACAACTATGTAAAAGGTAAAATATACTTTGATAGAAAGTTGTACAGACCAGGGGATCGCGTAGAGATCAAAGCAGTCCTTGCTGACAGAAAAAATGGAGCATTGGTACCTTATTCATCAAAAACCGTAAATGTACAAATTCGAGATTCCCGTGGTAAGGATGTAACCAATTCAAATCTTACATCCACTGGGCAAGGGGGAGTGGCCACAGGTTATACAATTCCCTCTGATGCTCCCCTGGGACATTATTCTGTTTCTATTTATTTACCTGGGAAAGATGGTTCGATCACCTATGATACCTTTCAAGTAGAAGAATTTCGACCAGTGAATTTTATGGTGAATGTAAATTTGGCGAATGTTGTGAACAAAGACCAGAATGTAAAAGGGTCTGTGGAAGGTAAATATATGTTCGGAGCTCCAATGGGAGGAGCTAAGGTTAGTTATTCGGTATTAAAAAGAAAACGTTATATAAACTTTGATGCATTTTCAAATTATGATTTTTCCGACACTTGGTATGATTACGAAGACGAATATTCAAGTGGAAATTCGGATTATGTAACCGGTTCCGAAGGAGTATTAGACAGTAAGGGACTCTTTAGTTTAGACATTCCAGTTCAAGATCTAACCCGTAAGTTTTTAACCGATGGAGAAGATATCGAAATTGCTGATCCGTTTCATTTGGTTGTGGAATCTTCTGTCTTCGATGTAGATGGAAAGTCTGTTACAAAATCTTCCAGTATACCATACAATCCATCGGAAACCTATGTAGGTTTAAAATGTAATGATAGATACCAACCTTTGGACAAACCGTTCCAGTTTGGAGCTGTGGCAGTCAACTTACAAGGAAAAGCTGTCGCTGGCGCAGAACTAAAGGCTTATATTATTTATAATGATTGGACTTCTGTTTTGTCTCAAGGTATAGGAAAGTTCTTTTTTAGAAGTAACCAGCTAACAAAAAAAGTTGTTGAGACAAAAAAACTGATTTCTAAAGCGGATGGTGTCAGTTTTGATTATCGTGCCAAAGATCCTGGAAGTTATACGGTTTTGATTCTAAATCGAGACAAAGTTTTTTCTCGAGTAGATTTTTATGCTTACGAAAAAGAATCTTATTATACTTGGGACTTTCGGGGCGATGATTCTATCGAGTTACGTTCTGATAAAAAAGAATATAAAATTGGTGACAAAGCAAAGATTTTGATTAAGTCTCCTTTGCAAAATGCACGAGTCATCGTTACTGTAGAAAGAGATTCCGTGTATTTCAAAAAATCTTTTTTGATGAAAGGAAACAGTGCTCCTTTAGAAATTCCTATTGAAGAATCATACCTTCCAAATGTTGATGTCAACGTAGTTATGTTATCAGGAAGATTGCCGGTGCCTGAAGGTCTTTCTACCGATGACATCAAAGAGTTCAATGAACAAGATTTAGGTGCTCCAAAAGCCAAAACAGGTTCCGTTACATTAAAGGTAAATTTAGAATCGAGAACAGCTCCTGTTGTGATCAAAACTGACAAAACCGAATACCAACCAAGGGAACAGGTAAAATTATCAATTCAATCTAGTCCCGGAGCGGAACTAACTGTTTCTGTGGCAGATCGCGGAGTGTTAGACTTGGTAGGATATTCTTTTCAAAGCCCAGTGCAAATGTTCTACCAGTATTGGTATAGTATTGTGAAAACTTTTGAACTTCGTAGTATGATCATCAAACATTATATATACGAAAACAAAGGGGATAGTCCCGGAGGGGATTATGGTGAAGATTCGGGGGGAGGGTTCTCTGCGGAATCAGAATCCGGAGCTAGGAAAGACTTTCGATATACTGCTTATTGGAATCCTATTGTCACAGCGGACAGTAATGGAAATGCAGATTTAAGTTTTACTTTACCAGATAATTTGACAACGTTTCGGGTCATGGTTGCATCTTCCGCCAATGGAAAGTTTGGTGCATCAAATACGGAATTTATCGTCAAAAAGAATCTAGTTTTACAAAAGACTGTTGCCAGATTCATTCGAGTGGGCGATAGTTTAGAGTTAGGTGGTAGTATTACCAATAATACAAAGAAAAAAGGAAAGTTTAAATATAAAATTGAGTCTAAGTTTCTTCCAGATGATAAAGGTTGGATATCAATTGAACTTGCTGCAGGACAAACCAAAGAAGTTCTAAGAAGTTTCCAGATTTCTGAATCTCAGTACATCAAACTAAAACTAGATCATCCAAAGGATGAAATTCAAATGTCATATCAAATTTCAGTGGAACCAGAAAACGCCACTGAATTTGTTAATTTGAAAAAATCTGATCTTTCTGATGCTCTAGTTGTAACCGTTCCTATCAAAGAATTTGATCCTGTAACATCGGTTCAATTTTCTGGTTATACAGATTCCGAACACAAAACGCTAATCGCATTTCCTAAAAAAGAATCAATATTACTCAATAAAGGTTCGTTGGACATTCGTATGTCGGGAACTGCACTCACAGCTTTAAAATCTGCCTTTGACTTCTATGAATCCAACCCTTATTTTTGTATGGAACAAAGAACTTCAGCCTATTTACTTTCATTGAGTGCAGGGGAGTTACTAAAGGAATTTCAATATAAAGCTCCTTCAAAAGATTCTTATGATTTTACTCAAATCGAAAAATTATTTTTAGATGAGATGTCTGATTTTCAATCCTCTGATGGAAGTTTTAAAGTTTGGAAAGGTCATGGTCGAACTGGATATCCTTATTTAACAGCCTACATTGCTTCAGTAATGCAAATAGCAAAAGAGAAAGGAAAAAGATCAAATTCACAAGCATACCTTGCGGCCATACAATACTTACAAAATTATGTAAAGAATCCTACGGAAACATCGATTAATTCCTACCAAACTCTCAGTTTAATTTATTCTGTCCTTTCGAAAGACAAAAAGGACATTCATTCATTAGAAAAAACATTAGTAGATCATTTTGAGGAATTAAATTTAAAGTCACGGGGAATTTTTCTAACTGCCTATGCTGAAACACATAAATTAGAATCTTATGAATCTGATACTGTTTTTAAAAAGTTATTTTCTGAATATACCAAATACATTGGATACGAAAAGGAACTATTCACATTAAAACCACTAAAGCAAGATGCAGAGGAAGCTTACTACTACTCTTACTATAGTTCCTCTAGTGTACTTGGGAATTATTTACGATTGTTACTAAAGGTAGATTCTAAAAATCCGCGAATTGTAGAACTTGTGAAATCTATAATGATGGATCGGCAAAATCATTTTTGGTCTGATAGTCATAGTGTGGGAACTGTTGCACTTGCGTTATTTGAATATAGAAATCGTTTTGAATCAACTTCTGCTGATACGGAAGGACAGGCAATCTTTGGTGAAAAAACTTTAATTGATGAATCTTTTTCTGCTTCTTCTGATTCCATCTATAAAGAAGAAATTACCTTTGATCGCCTTTTCGAAGGAAAGGATCCATCGGGTAGACCTTTGCTATTTAAACGCACTAGTGCTGAAGGAAGGTTGTATTTCCAATCTAGATTGATGTATGTTCCCGTAAAAGACACAACCACTCAAAAGTTCAATGGACTTGAAATTAGAAAAACTTTATACAGAATTGATGGTAGAAATTCAAATGGTGATGCCATCTTAAAAGAAGCGACAAGTATGCAACGTGGATCAACATATCTTGTCAAATTGAAAATACTGAGTAACACCGAACAGGCATTTGCTATGATTGTGGATCCAATTCCGAGTAACACAGAAATTGTAAACACTTCATTTTTGACAGAAAAAACTTCAGACGCTGAAGAAACCGAAGTTACGGAAAATTATTATGGAAGATACAAAGAATACCGTGATGATCGTGTTATCTTTTCGGAAGATAGACTTGGAAGAGGAGAAACAGAGTTTAATTATATATTACGGCCGGTTGCAAAAGGAAATTCTATTCTGCCTGCATCCAAAACTTTTTTAATGTATCATCCACAGTTTTATGGAAATACTAATACCATTAGAGTGAAAGTGGAGTGATTTCGAAAAAAAAATTCATTCTTTATATCCTGTTAGGGGGAAGCGTAATATTCCCCATAGCAGGATTTTTGTTAAGACCTGTATCCTTCGAATCCCTTCGAAATCAAACAACAGTTCGTATCCTAACCAAGGAAGGAACTCTCATTGGAAGAGGAAAAAACCAAAATCAAACAAGGCAAGATTGGGAAAGTATTCATGAGTATCCAAACTATGTTCCTGAAATTCTAAAGATTGCCGAAGACAAACGATTTGATTATCACCATGGAATTGATCTTTTTGCAGGTTTTAATTCTCTTTACTCTTATCTTTTTTCTAAAGGAAAAAGAGGTGGAGCTTCGACACTTACCATGCAACTGGTGCGAATTCAAAATCCGGAAATTCGTTCGTATCCAGTTTTACTGCGCAAAGTTTTTGAAATTTCCGAAGCACTCAGGTATGAAGTTTGGTTAACAAAGTCCGAAATATTAGAAGCTTATCTTAATTCCATATCAATTCATTCCAATATTGTTGGGTTTCCATCTGCCTCACTTACGTTATTTGGAAAACACATTCGTTTTTTATCAATTGAGGAAGCTGTATACCTTACTGTTTTGATCAGGAAAAACCAACCTGGATTAGAGGAACTCTCTATTCGTTATCAGAATTTAAGTGAGAGGATCACTTATAAGTTACCAAGATTAAAAGATCCCAATGAACTTACAATTGATACAAAGTTTAAAAATAAACCTGATTTTTCCGAACATTGGAAGGGAGAAAATCAGCATTTTCTCATTTGGATTCGAAAGTTGATATCAATTCCTTCAGAAGAATTTGTATCTTCTTTATCTTCTGAATTAAATTCTGAGTTACATGCAATAGTTAATTCTGAATTAGATGGTTTAGAACGATGGAATGTTTCCAACGCATCTGCTATTGTGTTGGAACGTGTATCTGGAAAGGAAGACGAACTAGAACTAAAAGGTATGATTGGTTCTAAAAATTTTTTCGAAGATGGAAATGGAATGGTAAATGGTAGTTTGGCTTATAGAGATGCAGGAAGTACACTAAAACCTTTGTTATATGCTGTTGCTATAGAAAAAGGGTTTTATACTGTAAATTCTATATTCTCTGATGAAAAATATTCATTTTCATTAGGCCAAGGAGGTAACTACCTTCCTAGAAATTCTGACCTACGTTATTGGGGTGACTTAACTTTAGCAGAGGCTCTCGGTAATTCTAGAAATATTCCCGCTGTCACGGCAATCAATCAAATGGGAGTCACAACCTTTTATCGTTTTTTACAAACCGCTGGATTTACGCATCTAAAAGAATCGCCACAGTTTTATGGACCAGGCCTCGCATTGGGTTCCGGAGGAACAAGTCTTCTTCAGCTAACGCGCGCTTACGGATCATTTCCTTTGAATGGAATATTACCAAAAATTCGTTTGGGAAAAATTGATAAGAATCCATTATATTTTAGTTTCTCGACTCGACTCTTCTCCGGCGAAACAGCTGAAGAGTTGAAGTTTGTTCTAAAAGATCCGAAATTAAGACAAAGAGCCTTCGGTAGAAGGAGTTATTTGGATTTTCCATTTCCAGTTTCTATTAAAACAGGAACTTCGAAAGATTATCGCAATTCTTGGACTGTAGCATTTAATGATCGTTATGTTGTTGGAGCATGGGTAGGAAACTTTTCTGGAGAAAGGACTATGGACGTTTCAGGATCTTTTGGTGCAGGAAGAATTGTTCAAAATATATTTCGCAGTTTAATGAAAGATAAACCTGCTTTGGATTTTAAATCAAGTTATACAGAAACTAGAAATTTTTGTCGTCTCACAGGTAAATTGGCTTCTAACCAATGTCCTTCTATTGCTTTGAAAGTAAGAAAAAAAATAATTCTTAACGATTTATGTGACAAACACAAGTTAGAATCCAATCCATCCATATTAGGGGTTGGATTTGTTTATCCTTCTATGGGACAAGTTTATTTATACCATCCATCGTATGAAAAAGATACACAGAGTATTCCTGTTCGAGTTCGGGAGTATCAAACATTAAAAGTTCCAAAATTAGTTTGGAATGGAAAAACAGAATTTAAACCTACTTCCAATGGTGACTTACGTTTGCCCATCGTCCGTGGGAAACATTCATTAGTATTATACGATGGCGATATAATGAAGGCATCAGTTAATTTTGAAGTTAAATAAATTAGTCAATTTTAAGAACGAGTATTTGGAGGGAAAATTCTCACTAACCATTTGGTATTTGTTTTTGTATTGTTTTTATTGGCCTATTTCCTTTTCATTTGGAGTTTGGTTTTATTTCCATGGAATTTTTGTTTCCATATTTACAATCTTTGTTATAGTTTTAGAATTTTATATTAATCAAAAATCAAATAATAGAAACAGATTAAACACAATGTGTCGTTTAGTTTTATGGTCCTTCTTTGTATTGATCTTTACTTACCAAGAAATCTACCAAACTTCTGTAACATTAGATCTGGTGATTTATTCTTTCCAAAATCTATCATTGTTGTACGGAGATTTTTTTACGTTTTTATACCATTGGGATTTTTTGCAGTGGTTGGCATTGGCTACCGGAATCTATTTGGTTTTCGATAAAAATAGGAAGAGAATTTTTTTCACTCTATTGATTATTTCCATACTATTTCTATATTTACGATTTACATCGCAGTGGATGATTAACGATAACTATACAAAAGTAACCACTTCTTTTCAAATCAAAAAAGGAAAAACAGTTTTAGAATCTATCCCGGGTAAGCCAAATATTGTTTTTGTTTTATTAGAAGGTGTTTCTAGAAAACAACTGTCTTCATTACAGTCACGTTATATTGATTTTTCTTTATTGGAAGGTTCTCATTTTTGGATCCCGATGCCACATACTTCCAAAAGTTTGTTAACTTGGATGACAGGAGAAGCACAACTTAAAAATTCTCGACTACAATTGGATGATTCTGTATTCGAATTGAATCTTCCTGTGTTATTACAAAAAAAACATAATTACCAAACGGTAATGATATATACACAATCAATTTATTTGGAAGGAATGGAACAGTTTTTCCCTAAAATATTTCAAACAATAGTTGATAAATCAATTTTAGAAAAAAGATACGGATCTCTTTATCCATCATTTAGTTGGGGTATGGACGACAGAGTCATTCTTCCCGCAATGAACCAAATCAATATTACAGAGAAGAATCCTTTATTTTTATTGATTGGACTAAGCCAAACGCATAGTCCTTATTTTGTAGTAAACGAAAATACTCATTCGCAATGGAATTCACCGTTAGTTCGCTATCATGCATCTATAAACGAGGAGGTTGCAGTATTAGATAGTATCATTTCTTATTGGAAAGAAAACTCTTCTCGAGAGACTCTATTGATACTTTCTGCTGATCATGGAGAATCATTTGGAGAAGAAGGAGCTTTCGCTCATAACTATTCATTATACAATCAAGAAACGGATGTTCCCTTCTTATTCTATTTTCTAAAATCAGGACAAGTATACATTCCTAAATTAGGAACTTCTGTAGATTTTAAAGAAACAATATTAAGATTACTAGAAACAAACACAAACCTATTGAGTGAAAAATCGAAAGTTAATTTTTTTAATCATAATTACCAACCAAGTTTAGTATTAAAAACTTGGAACTCCGAAGTACAAAAAGCTTGGATCAATCATGATAAAAAATATATTTATCACAGTGATAGGGATCAATTGCTACAAATGGATTTCATAGAAGATAACAGAACTCCGATTTCAGATCTACGTTTGAAACAAAAAGTATTGAATCAAATTTACTCCGAAATTCGTTAAGTGATTTTATTACCATTCAGAAGTGTAAGAATTGAAGTTTTTAGAAAGTTTTTGTAATCCAAAACAAAGATATCTAATCCATCTTCTTTCACTGCTTCTCTTACTTGGTTTGAAGGAAATCCATGAGACCAAGATCCTACTGCCAAGGCATGGCATTGCATAAGAAATAAGAATCCTGATTGTTCGTTTAAAAAAGGAAAAGCCTGTATTAATAAAGGTAGAATTTTAGAAATTTGTTCCTTCAAACTAAGTTTAAATTCTCGTATGGTAGCAATACTTGCATTTTTTTCTAAGATAGTAGGGACAATCGGTAAAAGTTTTAAAAACCGAACATGTCTATCCATTGAATTAACAAACCACTTCGAAAAAAAATCAGCATCGATACTTTTTGTTTCTGATAAAAATACTTCCATGTCCAAAAACCATGCTTCATAATCGGCACTGTGTACTCTAAGACAAAGATCTTCTTTCGTTGGAAAATATAAATAAAGAGTTCCTTTTGCAATTTTTGCACGTTTAGCAACTTCATCCATGGAAAGTTCCGCCCAATCTTTTTTTTGTAAAAGAAAGGCTGCGGATTGAAGTATGGATGTGCGTTTGGAAAGTTTGTCTTTTTCCAAAACAGCTCTCTTTTTTGGCAAACGTTCTGCAATCGGCGCGCGGCTCATACCTTCCTGGATAGGAAGATCCTATAAAATATGCTAGAAAAAAATGGTTATTGACCAGGGGTCAATTTAGAGCAACCACCAGTCATTTATCTTTGACTTGCGGTCACCAAAGAAATTTCTTTTGACTGTAAATATACAATAAGTCTATACAAAATTGGTTTTGTTTGTTATTGTTCGGTCATGAGAATAGATAAATTCTAATACTTTACATTTATCTAAAACAAGGAGATATTTATGAAAGGTCGTCGTTTATTTTGGTTTTTTTTGGCAATTTTACTTGTTATCGAATTGCCGCTCTTGTATGGAAAAACCAATTCATGTCTGACAACAACCGAAGAACAAAAAATTGAAAAACTATTAAAACGTGTGGGAAAAATCCAAGGCAGTTTTATTCGAAATGGAGATTCACATACAGCCGAAGAAGCAGAAAAACATCTTCGATATAAATTACAAGAAGCAAAAAACTCGATTTTTGCACCTGACCCGAAAGAATGGACTGCTAAACTATTCATAGAGAAAATTGCATCAAAATCATTTTTAACAGGGACTCCCTATTTAATAAAAACTTCTGATGGAAAAGAAACTAAATCCTCTGATTGGCTTTTTACAGAATTAGGTAAAATAGAATCTTGTTTATAGAATAATTTTGATTAGTTATTATTTATGATCATATCTATGTCTTAAGGCTATTTGTTATTCTTGAGAAGTTTGGAATCCAAGTTGAGATGGGGAATCACTTTCGGTCGAGAACACTTTGTCCATATATCCAAATTTTCCACCACATAACTCTTTCATTTGATCAGTGCGCTGGTTTACAGTTCCACCAAGGTTTGAGCTGTAACGGATACGATCGAAAGCACCGCTTTCTGGACGAATCCAAACATCAGCAATTTGGTATGTACCTGTTCCTGTCCCAGATGTAACCGACGCACCGGAAGTATAACGATCAAATGTATTGGGAATACGAGACCTATTTCTCCAAAGTCCAGAAGAGTCAAGTAAAGTAGGTGGTTCTTCAAAGTTAGGGACATCACCGCTAGAAGAACCGAGAAATGATATCCATTGCAAACCACCGTTCAAATTGTACTGAGCAAAGGCATAATGTTGAGTATCGCTCTGTATAGGTTCTTTTACAACTGTACTCCAGGATATGTTAGTCGTTAGAAGTTGTAAAATTGAAGTATTTGAAACTGCAATTTGTCTACTATCTCCATAAGTTGCACTTGTGTAGCCATTATAGACAAAGATTTCACGGACACCGCTTATTGTATTAAACTTTGTTATGTAAGGTAATTGAGTTCCTAATGAAGGATGAGTTGTTCCTTCGACACTTCCATCCGTCGTACCAGCAAGATATACATATCCATTTGAATATGATACATTAAATGGAAAGTCGTTCCCTGAACTGGAAATATATTTTTGGAAAATTCCAATGCCATTTTGGTCAATATTTCCGTACAATATATCCGTATCTGACTCGCTTCCTAAACTTGAATTTTCAATACTAGGTAGTTCCAACAGCGGAGTATGTCCATTGCCTCCGTCCAACGTAATAAAAAAATGAAACCTATCTAAATTATCTACAGTTGTCACTAAGTAAATTCCCAAATCTATCGAATCCAAATAGGTATACCAAACTCGACTTCCATCTCCTCGATGCCTTCCCAAATATACTGACATTCCTGCATCAGCTTTTGGAGAAATATTGGATGGAATAAATTGGCCACTTCCCATTGCGATAAAACTTACCGCTAAGTCACCGTTAGAGTATAGATGGAGTCTTGGTTTAAAATTAAGTGAACTATAAACTTCGCCCAAATAATCGATCCATTGAATGTCTCCGTTATTTCTAGCAACACGCATGATAAAAAAGTTTTTTGTGAGACCGGGAGTTCCGGCAAAAGAACCAGTGATTCCTTGTAACTCTCCTGAATTGATAGGGTCCTCAGTGATTCCTACGATGACAATGTCACCATTGGGAAGAAATTGAAAGTCGGTTCCAAACGTGGAATAGTTTCCAGTACCATAACGCCTGTTCCACTGTGAAAAATTTGAACATGAATTGTTTAAAAGAGCGGACTGGATGAGATTTCGTAACCAGAAATCATTGGTTGCTGGATCATTGGGATTGTTTAAGTTTAACTTACAAGAAAAAGCAATCAGAAATAGGATGGCAAGAAATAGACGGTGTAACATAAGCATTAAGTTTGGAAAGATAATACCATCTCATTTCTTTGTAGGTTAGGTGACGATTTGAATTTTTTTAACTAACTACTTTTTCAATTGTTTCGCTGAAGAGATAGGATTTTAGTAAAATAATTGTAAACAATGGTTGTAAAAAATAGGAACTATTGTAGTGTATTCCACCATACCAATGCAGTAGGAGTTACCTATGAATCGATTTTCTCTGTTTTCTTTTTTCATTCTACTTTTCAGTTTTTCTTTATCTGCGGAAAAAATCGAATCTGAGTTTTCATTTGCTACGGACTTTAATATACGTCCTACGTTTGTTGAGGGGAACAATCCATTTTTTGTCAACGGTGGGAAATGGATCTATTTAGGACGGACTGCAGATTTTGATGAACCTGGCCTTTATTTTTTTGATACAAAATCCAAAGAGAGAATTTATCGCTCAGTACCCTTGGAAGCTTATTACATTACACACTCTACAGAGTTTATCGGGCAAATAGAGACAAAAGGCAAACGTTTGCCGCTAACCATATATGAGTTTTTGTTTTACGATGAATCAACACAAAGGGCTGGTTTTGTAATTGAAAATAAACATAAATCAGTTAATGCAAAAAGATATTTTTTTGTAGGATGGGACTTGTCTATGAATCAAATCGATATGGTCGAACCAATCTATGAAATCGCAGAAGATGATAAAAAATCTTTTGCACAAAGTTCAGCCGTTGGATATTCACAGGAAAACAATACCGGTTACTTCACCTTCGCTGTGGATGCAGATCTAAAAGATGATGAATCAGAAGATGTTACTGCTTTTATATATAAAATTCAAAACCAAAATTTAACTAAACTAAAAGAATACAAATCTAGATTTTATCCATACACACCTGAGTTCCATCCTGATTCAAAACAAATCGTGATCGCTTGTTATACGGAAGCTTTTCAAAAACGAAATCCAACGGGATATTTATATAAATTAGATTCAAACGAATTCCAAGAGTTTTCTATTCCATCCACTCCTTATGGAATTAGTTTTTCGAAAGATGGAAAGTATTTGTATATGGCTGCGTCTGACACTGGAGAAGTTCGTATGTATAATACAGGAAATCTGAATGAAGTCAAAAAATCAAAATGGGGAACTTTTGGTCATAAATTAGGATTTTGGAAGGATGGAGAACTTGTTTGGGTAAGAAACTCAGGACTTCATATTTATGATCCCATAACTCTAAAACAAAAGAAAGTCATCCCTACAAAAAAATTCTATAAGAACCATGTCAATGTTAGTGGATCGGCCTTTTTGCCATTTCAAAAATTATTATTGAGGAATATATTGGAAGATCCGGCTGGCGGAGCTGCCAACCGAGTCTTAATCGCAGATTAAAAATGAGATCCTTATCTTAGTAAAAGGATTTCATAAAGGTGATTGGAACTTTATTTCCAAGCACCCGCATTATCTTTTGCATACTGAGCAAAGGATAATGGATCTTTTCCTGTTAAGGTTTTAACCGTATCTAGGATAGGAGAAGCAAATCCTTCTTTTAAGGCACCGGCTATCATCACTAAAAACGCTGCATAGTCTTTGGTAAGTCCTGCAGAAACAAGAGAAGATTCAAAAACTTTTGGATCTACATCTACATATCCGATTGTTTTTCCACTTACTTTTGTTAAATGATTTGCAGCTTCATTATGATCGATAGATTCTGGTCCCGTCAATGTAAAGGCTTGGTTGTCATTTTTCGAAGATGTTAGTAATACTGCCGCTACTGAGGCAATGTCTCTTGCATCAATAAAGCTGGTTTTTGCACTACCACCTGGAAAATAAATTTTCCCATCTTGTTTGATTCCTGCAATCCAAAAGGTATGGAAGTTTTGCATAAACCAGTTAGGACGAATGATATTCCAAGGAATTCCTGCTCCTTCTAACAAAATCTCTGTTTTGCGAAATGGAGCTTCTGGTGGCGCATGATCGACTCCCATTGCTGTCATGAGAACCAATTTTTTTAAGCCAACTTGTTTTGCTTTTTCGATCCATGGGGAAAGAATTTCATATTGGTTGGTTTGGCCTGGAGGACTTAAAAAATAAGCCGCATCTACTTTTTCTAAAACTTCCAAACCTTTGGTAAGTTCGCTAGAATCAGCAAACACCCAATGTAAATTAGAGGTAGCTTTTTGAGTTTCCGGTTTTCTTGATCCAGCAAAGACTTCATGTCCCCCGTTTAATAATTCGGTTACCAGGTGGCCACCTACTAGTCCTGAGCCGCCATATACAAATACTTTCATAGTGAATCCTTGAATTCGGATATACATCCGTTATTGTTTCTATAATATACTCTGAAAAATCTAGACTGTCTATGTCGTAAAATATTAAAAAAATGTCCAATCGTATAAATTGATAGACATTGGGTAAATATGGAGAGAAATAGGGTCATGGATCTACTTTCTGACATCCTATCCTCCGCAGGCTGGAAAAACGACCTACTTTCCAAAGGGCAAATTTTTGATAGTTTTGGGTTTCACTTCCCATGTGAAAAGAGTGGCGGATTTCATGTGGTAACACAAGGCAGTTGTTATGCGAAGATAGGAAATACAATGATTCCTTTACATAAAGGTGATTTAATTTTTATCACCAGAGGAACCAATCACGAACTTTTATCAGATCCTAAAGCAAAAGTGGTAACTATTGAACGATTTTTAGGTGATAAAGAGATCCGTGTCAAAAAAGAAAATCCTGTCACTACTTTTGTTTCTGTTCGTTATGAGGTTCCTCCTGGTCCCATTCATCCTTTGTTTTTGGAATTACCAGAATATATCCATATACCATACGAAAACATCCAAGCCCACCATGCTTTAGGTGATATCATTCAAATCCTATCTCGAGAATTAGAACTAAATCTCGGAACCGATTTAATTGTACAAAGGTTAACTGATATTTTATTATACTATATGTTACGTATGTGGTTAAGCCAACATGTAGATTCCCACGTTGGTTGGGTCAAGGCATTTCATGACACACTGGTGTTGTATGCTTTAGAAAAATTACACAATGGATATAGTAAAGATTGGACCATTGAATCATTAGCCAAAGAAACAGGAGTGTCTCGTGCAAGTTTGGCAAATCGATTTCGTGAAGTTTTGGGAATTCCTCCTATGGAATACTTGGCAAAACTTAGAATGGAAAAAGCTAAACAATTATTTCAAAAAGGAAATATGGGTTTGGAAGAAATTGCACAAAATGTAGGTTATGCGTCAGCTTTTTCTTTTTCAAAAGCTTACAAACGAATTTTTGGCAATTCACCGAGTCGTGAGTGGAAACGAGTAGTGTAAAAGAATCCTTATGTTATCCAATTGGTTTTTTTTAGGTAAGTATTCAGGATGGCTTCGGAATACTTCTGCTGCTTTTCGAATTTTGGAAGTGTCGGCCATCATCGGTTTTATTTCTTTCCATCTCCCATCTAATTTCATTTGTTCTGAAAGTTTAAGATAAGATTTGATCCTTCCTGCCCTTGTGGCATAGGTGATTCGATTGGGACAATGACAGGGATTGTCTGCTTTTGTTAGGCTACATTCTTTTCCGAGAAATGTTTCCATTTGTTTTCTGGATCTCGATAACTTTTGGCGAAAAGCTTCTGGACGAATACTCATCACTGAGGCACCTTCCTCACTCGAAGTTTGGAACACTTCTCCTAAAAGATAAGCCATTCGGTAAGGTCGAGACAGACCTTGTAACATGGCATAGGTGCAAGCTACTTGGACATGTAAAACGAGTTCTGAAACTTTAGTTGAAGTTTCCTCATCTGTGAGGTGAGGTGGGAATTGAGTAGAAGGATTGTAAGTTCTTTGAGTCCGGTGAAGTTCTTCGCGAACAGCCCTTAAGTGAACTTTACGGCGTTCCATTTTTGATTTTTGAATATTAATTAAATGGTTACTGGCAATTCGATAGATCCAAGTCGATAGTTTACTTTCTTTGCGAAAACTCCCTAAGTTGGTAATCACTTTGACCAAAATTTCTTGGGTGGCGTCTTCCGCATCTTCCGGGTTCCATAAAAATTTCAATGCTAACGAAAATACTTTTGGTTGGAAGATTTGAATGAGTTCTTCCAATGCATTTGTTTTTCCGGCAAGGGAACTTTCTAATAGAGAAAGATGCGGGTCATCGATCATTTATTTTTATTTGCGATCCAATGTACGATGAGAGCGAGGAAGGCTGGCAAACCTTGCGAAAAAAGAATGGAAAACTTAGCAGTTGCCGATCCATAAATTCCTGCGATCACAACACAGACGAGAAAAAACAAAATAGTTTGGAATTGTTGTTTTTGGTCTTTGATAAAGATAAGAGCCCAAAAAAGTCCCGCAGCTAAAAAACCATTATAGAGGCCTTGGTTTTTAGCCAATTTGGCTGTGATTTCCGCAGTTTCCGGTGTGAGTTGGAATACTTTCATTCCAAACTCAGTTTTCCAAAGGAACATTTCCAAGACCAAAATGAACACATGTTCTACAGCAACAAAGCCAGTCAGGATGAGAGAAGTGAGTTTCATATAATTCTCCTAAAGAATTGTTTTCTTCTTGGGACAATTGATTTTACCGTTTGTGACAGAATGGGAAGAAAAAAATTAGAAAATTCCGCTCCTTTTGCTCTTTAAAGCTCTTCGTTTCCAGGTCGGGTGGAGATTTCCATCCGCCTTGCGGAGGTTAGAGTCGCAGCTGAATTAAATATAGAAAAAATGCTTACCATTCTTCCTGAACAAGCTTCCGCCTGGTTCATAACGAATCTCCCATTATTTCCACTTAAATCACCGGTACCTTCGTAGAAATGAATTTGGTTGAAGGCTCCTGTAGAAGGATTCATTCGTAATCTTGCTTGCCCAAGAGGATTTTGGACAGTTCCTGAAATAATCCCAGAGGAAATTCCTGTGAATTGACTACCATTATCAACGGTAAGTATGTTTCCTACTATCTCTCCTCGCGCAGTATTATAAATAAGATTAGCCGGAAGGACATCCGGTACGTTATAGCTTGTTGTTCCTAAGTATTGGCTCCAAATCAAATTGGTGGAATTTCGATCTATTTTTAAAAATTGATAGTTTCTTCTACCGGTGCTTCCTTGAAAGGGATGGATCGTGTTAGGTGTTGAGTCGGTTTGGTCTATTTTACCAGCAAGAAAGATTTCCCCGTTGCTCAAAAGTGCTTTTTGTATTTTGTAGGTTGTCGGAGAAAAAGTTGGACCGTAGTAACTTACTGCATCCCAACTAAGAGAAGAATTCAAAATTCCATAAAAACCTCTCCCTTCTGTTGTTCTTGGGTGTCCAGAGAATGAAATAAATTCATTGGAGGTTTCTCCTGCGATTAGAATTTTGTCAGCATAGGATTTGAAAAAAGTTGCTTCTGTGAATGAACCAGTGTTAGGTAAAAAACTTTGGCTGATTCCATTTCCACTTCCATCTACTAAGGCAATACCAATTTCTCTCTGACTTGCTAATGTTGCATTGGATGAAGTTGTCGGTGTTAGCAAACCAGGAAAATTAAGACCAGTGGAGTCAAACGTCGGTGTTGATGCTTCGGAAATACCTTGGAAAAGAATTGTTAGTTGATCTAGGTTTGTGACTGACATCGCATAACCTTTAGTAGTAAATCTTGTGTTGTCTTTATTCAAGTATCCTTGCCATACAATCTCACCAGAAAACTGATTGTACCTAGAAAGAAAAAAGGAGACTGTCGTGGTTTTTGGATTTAGAGTATTGGACCTTCCGGTTCCATTTACCAATGCAAATATACCCAGATCCCCATTGGAAAACTCGTCTACCGAAATCACATCAGGTTGAGGCCAATCTTCCACTCCGTAACTCATTTCTCCGATGTAGTCTAACCAAAGAATGCGTGAAAAACCTTTATCGATGACAAAAACAACTCCATTCAAAACTGCATTTTGGTGATTGCCATGGATTCCATTGGAGCCTCCATTCCAAACCAGTGGCTCTTGAGTCACGGCAGAGATCACTATATTACCACTCTTTAATACCTTTATCGAAAGCGGCAAAATTAAAGTATTCCCACTTCCCAATGGAAAACTTCCTCGAACATTGGGATTACATAGTGAATTCAGATATGTATTCCAAAGGGCTGTTTCAAAATAACTTTTTGATTTTGGATCACTAGGATTGTTTAAATCCAGTTTGCAAAAACTTAACGAAAAACAAATCCATAACAGACTAAAAAACAGAAAAGCAAACTTACGAATTCTTGAATGTTGAACCATTGTTTTTCCATTTCCATCAATCGCAAAAGAAGAATGGAAATTAATTATTGAATTTAGTTTTTAAAAGAGAACAGAAAGGAGAAGGTTTCTCAAGTCATTTGTGGGTTTTTACTAGAAAAATTACAGGAAATTGTGAGTAGTCCTAGGTTTCTTAAAATTAAGGCAAACTCACATTCTCGATAGAAATCTGAGTGGCTTCTATTGCTGGCGGAGGGGGAGCCGTTGTAAATTTTGTATAATTCAATCGAACCATTTTTCCGGAACATACCTCTCGAATTACCTCTGTACGCTCTAGTGGAGGTACTGCTAAATTGGAAGAATAATGAAATCGGTTGAAAGTTCCGGTGAAGGGGTTTACAAAAACATCTGCTAGTTGGTATGTTCCAGATCCATTACCGGAAATAAAATCCGGTGATGAAGTAAACGTACTTGTCGTTGTGGAAGTTTGCATCCTCACAAGTAATTGAGATGAAGAAAGAAAAATGGGTTCGGACTCGGATGTATCCAATACATCTTCAGCGGCATTTCCCAAAAAGGAATTCCATAGGACTGAACCATTCGCATTCAATTTAGTAAATACAAAATGTTTTATGGTTCCATCAGTAGTCACAAGCGGTTCTACCGGGCTACCATAGGTATAACGTGCTGGACCAATGACATAAATTGAATCATTCTGTACTAGAAAACGAGAAGAACCATAATTTTGTTCAGCGGTTATACCAAGGTATTGATACCATAGGATAGTTCCATCGGCTTCATTTACTTTCATTACAAATGGCATTTGGTAAAGATTATTGGGATGAGTGGTTCCAGCAGCACCTTGGGATGTAGTCCCTGTAATAAACAGTCCATTGGCGTTGGCTTCGGCTCCAAAGATAAAATCTCCACCAGCGCTTGTAAAATATCTTTGGAATAACATGGATCCATTTTCGTTGACTGACAAGTGGATAAAATCTGAGTCCGATCCGCTTCCAAGTGAGGTATTGCTAATTGCCGGTCCATCTACAAAGGATGCATAACTTCCAATATTCTCAATAAACACATGCAGGCGGTTCGATGAATCCATAGCAGAGACCACATAATCGCCAATACTAGCGGAATCTAAGTAGGTATACCAAACGCGGGTTCCATCTTCTCGAATCCTTCCTACAAATAAAGAAGCAACTCCAATTCCTGATTTTGCGTTGATGGGTGCAGGTTGCGATGCTCCTGTAACAATAAAAGCAACAGAAATGTCTCCATTCGAATATTTTCTTAATTTAGGTTTATTGACAACTTCTGAGACCGCGTCGCCAAGATAATCCACCCAAAGGATTTCTCCATTTGTATGAGAGACTCTCATTAAGAATGTATTCAAAGTAATTCCCGAGCTCCCCGCAAAAGCATTAGTGACTCCCGAAGAAGAACCTGGAACTAGATATTCTCTGGTAATTCCTGAAACCAAATAATCGCCATTGGATAATGTGATGATATCAGATCCCGTAGTTTTAAAAGTTCCGGTGCCATAAGTTTTTTTCCAGGTTTTAAAGTTTAAACAGGGATCAGATAATAAAAAAGCCCTTAACACATTGGTAAGAAAAAAATCTTGAGAAGTAGGGTCACTTGGATTATTGAGAATTAATTTGCAGGAAGAAGTGAATGTTAAAAAAACAAAAAACAAAAAAGAGAAAGATTTCATATACTTATATTAACAATCGAAATGAACCCTCTTCTCTATCAAAGAATAAATTGACTAAATTTGTAAATCAATCGCACGAAAGTAGACTGATTGGTATTCCGCCTTTCTTTTTTTCCAACTCCAATCTAATTTCATAATGTTTTTCACTACAATATCTCTCTCTGGAGAAAAAAATAAATCTCTGGCACGTTCTAATGCATATCCCAGCGAACCAGTGTCATTCGGTTCAAATACAATTCCTGTTTTGAATTGTATTAAACTGGATTCTTCTACAGTATCACGCAAACCCCCCACACGAGAAACAATGGGAATGGTTCCATACACATGGCTATACATTTGGTTCAGGCCACAAGGTTCAAAGAGGGAAGGCATTAGAAAAAAATCACTAGCGGCTTCGATTTTATGAGCCAAACTTTCATTATATCCTTTATAAAAATAAAATATATCAGGTAAGGATTCTGAAAGTTGAAAAAAAGAATTTTCCGTTTCAGGATCCCCTGAGCCGAGAACCACATAACGATGTGGTAGGTGGCGTCTATCTAAAAACGCTTTTAAGAATGTGGGAAATCCTTTCTGGTAAGTAAGCCTACCAATCAGGCCCACTAATGGAGCATCTAAAGGTAAAAATGGTCTTCCGATTTCTTTAAAAAGTTCTTCTTTGTTTTTTAATTTTCCTACTTTCCAATTAGAATCCTGGAAGGTATTGTATATTCGTTTGTCTTTTTTGGGATTCCATTCCTCTGTGTCGATTCCATTCAAAATTCCCGAATAGTCTCTGGCTCTTAGATTCAAACAATCACTCAGACCAAATCCATTGGGTTCTCTAAGTGTTTCTTCTCTATACCCAGGACTTACAGTAGTGATTTGGTTTGCAGAAAGGATTCCAGCTTTCATATAGTTGCACTTCCCATTATGGTCAAAGGGACTTGTGACTAAACGAAATGGTTCTTCTTTTAAAAATCCAGTCATCCAAAAAGGATGATCCCCTTGGTATGCTAAATTGTGAATTGTAAACACACTAGGAATGGGGAAAGGAGAATCTTTTTGTAAAGCAAGGGATATGGCTGTATGCCAATCATGTGCATGGAAAACATCCACTTTAAGAATTTGGCTTAATGCATAACAAGCATAAGAAAACATCGCAAACCGAAAGTGTTCTTCGGCATGTCCATAAATAGAGTCCAAGGTTTGGAATAGGTCCGATTGGAAAAAGTACAACTTGACTCCAGATTCTTCGGCTTCTAAAAAACGGGAATCCCGAAGCACTGATACGACTAGGGAATCTGTTTTGGCATCTTTTGGAAGTAAGGCTGGGTAATCTTTGCCCGTCCAGAGAGGCTCTTTCCCCAAACCACCAATGTAAGGTAATGCGACATAAACTTCTTCCGATTGGGCCTGTTCTTTGGTGAGGGAAGCAAGCATATCCGCAAGTCCACCCATCTTAATGTAAGGAAAATATTCTGCAGATGCATGGAGAATCTTCATTTTCTGTTATTGACACCGACTCGCAAAGTAAGAAGCTAGAAAAACACAAAGTGAAATCGAGGAGAGATCCATGTCAGTATCTACTAATCTGCGCGGCCTTGCTGAATTAGGCCTTAAACCGTCTGAAGTCTTCCATAACTTATCTTACGAAGAAATTTACCAGCACGAATTGAACAACAAAGAAGGCGTAACTTCTGATAACGGAACGATGATGGTAGATACCGGGATTTTTACGGGTCGCTCCCCTAAAGACAAATATTTTGTCGATGAACCTTCTTCCACAAACAACATTTGGTGGGGTCCGGTCAACACAAAGGTATCCGAAGCTATTTTCAATGAATTGTATGCTGAAGTAACTAAATTTCTCGATAACAAAAAACTCTATGTTTTTGACGGTCATGCCGGAACCAACGATGACACACGTATCTCTCTCCGTGTGGTTACTGAAAGAGCTTGGCAACACCACTTTTGCACTAATATGTTCCTTCGCCCGACTAAGGAAGAATTGGAAAAACTCCACCCAGAATTTACCATCATCAACGCTTCCGGTTACAAAAACGCAAAATACAAAGAACATGGCCTTAATTCCGAAGTATTCGTAATTTTCCACTTAGCTAAAAAGATCTGTATCATCGGTGGAACAGAATACGGTGGAGAAATGAAAAAAGGGATTTTCTCCGTTATGAACTACTACCTACCGTTAAAAAACGTGCTTACAATGCATTGTTCAGCTAACGTGGGTAAGGACGGAGACAGTGCACTATTTTTTGGTCTATCCGGAACAGGAAAAACCACTCTTTCCACTGACCCGCACCGCAAACTCATCGGTGATGACGAACATGGTTGGGACAACAATGGAATTTTCAATATTGAAGGTGGATGTTACGCAAAAACCATCAACCTAGATCCAAAAACAGAACCTGAGATCTATGCAGCCATCCGTCGTGATGCTCTTCTCGAAAACGTAGTTTTCGATGCGGCAACAAAAAAAGTAGATTATTCTTCTGCAGCAAAAACTGAAAACACAAGAGTATCTTACCCAATCTTCCATATCGACAACATCCAACCTGGATCGAAAGCAGGTCACCCTAACACTGTGATCTTCCTTACTTACGATGCTTACGGTGTTCTTCCAGCGGTTTCTAAACTTTCTATCGAACAAGCGATGTATCACTTCCTTTCTGGATACACAGCTAAGGTGGCAGGAACTGAACGCGGTGTGAAAGAACCACAAGCAACTTTTTCTGCATGTTTTGGTCAGGCGTTTATGACACTTCACCCAACATACTACGCAAAGTTACTTGGTGAAAAAATGAAAACTCACAAAGTAAACGCATACCTAATTAACACAGGTCTTGTGGGTGGAAAGTATGGGGTAGGAAAACGTATGAACCTTCCTGCTACTCGCCAAATCATCAATGAAATCTTAAACGGTAACATTGAAAAATCCGAGTTCGAAAAACACCCTGTATTCCAAGTTTCTTTTCCTAAATCGGTTAATGGTGTGGATTCTCATATCCTAAACCCACGTAACGCTTGGGAAAACAAAGAAGAATACGACAAAACGGCAACTGACCTTGCAAAACAATTCATTGAGAACTACAAAAAATACCTCACTGGTTCCAAAGAATTTGACTACAGCCAATACGGTCCCGTAGCGTAAAAAAGTTAAAGTTGTCTGAATCAAACTTCACCGACTTGCGTGTGTGAGTCGGGAAGTATGAAAATTTCAAATGCGAGAAGCCACTCAAAAAGGTGAAAACCTACGAGTGGCTTTTTTTTGTCTTTAGAAATTTTGGATGAGTAGGAACGAGGCGATGTTGATCCCTACCAGATGATAGGCGCTAGAAATAAGACCATATAAGATTGGTTTGGGAATATTTGGATTGATTGCAATAGTAAACGTATTGGCAGACAAATATCCAATTCCAATGAATACTCCCCACTTGAGTGCATCAACCGTTTGGTGTATATGTAATGCAGAAAATAATATTGCTGTTGTTATTAAAATGACCAGAGTACAAATTCCCGGACCAACGACAAATATCATTGTTAACGGTTGTTCTTTCTCATTTTCTTTTCCTAGGGAAACTCGATATAATTTTTTGAAGAAAACCGTAAACCAAACATAACCTAGAAAAAAATAGGCAAAAAATGCCGAGATTACAGAGATCCAATTCAAACTTAAAAATATTTCTAACATAAACAATCTTCCTTTGATAGATAAGTATTTCATCTTTATAGCGGATTTTTTTAAGGAGGGATTGTAAAAAATCAAGGTGGGGGATTTTTTTTAAGTCAAAAATTCTGTCGGTGTTTGTCCTGTGAATGATTTAAAATCTTTGATAAAATGTGATTGGTCGAAATACCCAAAATCATAAGCTAATTTGGTAAAAGAATTATACTTTTGGATTTCTCGAATTGCGGAATTCATTCGGATGATCGATGAAAATTGTTTCGGAGTGTTCCCGATCACCTCTCGAAATTTTTTTTCAAAGGTATCGATACTTAAATTCAAAACGGAAGCAATTTCTTTGATCTTAATTGTACCTTGTGAATGCTTCATTTGAGATATCGATTCTAAAATTCTTAGATCAATGTTTTTATTTTTGATCGTTTTTAATAAAAAACTTTCGATATGATCAATTTTTGAATGATTGTCTTTAGTATCTTGTAATTTTGAATGAAGGTCATCTAATTCAGTTTTATCCAATAGATCATATCCAGAAATTCCGATATCATTCAATTCATACATAGACATATTGAGCAAAGAAAATGCTCCCCATGGTTGGAACTTAATAATAATGATCTCGGTTCCTTTAGATAGTGTATTGTGTTTTACTGTTTTTCTAAGTCCCGATAAGGAGATGGAGGGTAAAGTTTTTAGATCTGATTGGATCCGATAATGATGATTCCCTTTGAGTTTAATCGTTAGAACAAATGAGTGGTGTGGAATGACCGATTTATTAAAATCTTCATCACATTGAATTAATAGATAATTTTCAATATAGGGGCTGAGCTGTGATTGCGGCTTGTATTCAATGACAGTGGGGATCATGAGAATTGATCCCAATCAAACAGAGTTTCATCCTTTGTAAAGAATTTTCCTTTCGGTTTGTTTATGGGCCAGACAATCTGTATCCCAAAAATATAGGAGCTTCGAGTATCAATGTGTATTTGAAATTCCAAAGTAGATGGAATGGTGGGTATCAATCAAACGATTGTATTTGTTTTCTGTTGTTATATAGAGCTCATTGATTGCTCCAAGATAAGTATAATTAGTTTGATCAAAATGAATGGATCGAATTTTCGATTGGTTTCGATTGAATCCAACATAAAGTTTTAAATTTTCATAGAATTGATAGGAAAGTGAAATCTCTGCTTGAAACCCTAATATCTCTGTAATGTTATTTGGATTTGTTTTTGATAAATAAAAGTATGGTCCAGGTCTATTTTCATAATACATCATACTACTAACTCTCTGGTTTACATAATTCCTATTTCCATAAGTCACATAAGGATCAAAAGCTAGATTTAATTCTAAACCATCCACCAATTGGATTTTACTTCGAAGTGGCAATGAGATACCATAAGAATTGATCTTATCTGAATAAATGTTAGAGAACTCTTCAAAATTTTGATTTTTGTAAAAACGATCTATCTTTAAGATTCCAAATCCAAAATAGAATAATTCATTCTCTAGTGGATAGTAGAAAAAATTAAATCGAAACTCTTGTCTTTGAATATTCCCATAGGTGAAAGTGGTTGGGGAAGCATTTGGACCAAAAAAGACACCTTTAAAATATGGGTTATTTAGTTTTACATCAATCATTGAAAACTCATAACCAATTTTGCTACTAGCGTTTCTATATTTAAAGAAAGGCAAATACACCAAGTCTTTGTTGTTTTTTAAATTCGATTGTGACTGTCTTAGACTGGAATTTGTTTCGTAAGGAAAATAAGTGATGTTTTGAGCTTTCAGTCCATATTCAAATGTAGCTGTTTGAGTTTTGGTTTCTTGTGCATTTAAAATCGATGTAGATATCAGGAAGATACTAATTATTGTTTTGAATTTCATTGGACCTATTTTGTTTAGAAACTAATAATTTCGCATGAATATGCAAAAAATTTAATGTAGTTGGTTCCCTCTTAAGGGGACAACTAATTTTCATTAGTCTAAGTAAAAAGTTTGAATTTACCGCTAAAAATGTTTTTAAATTGGGTTTCCACCGTTTTTAACGGTCTCGAAGAGGATAACAGTTGTGATTTGGAGCATTTCAAAAAAACATGGAGGAAATTACTTATAAACTCAAAAATACGTTGACATGAGTATATTATGTATATTCAATATATGCCAATCCTTGAAAAATTTGATTCATCTAATCCTTCTCCTAACAGTCTTTTCTTGTGTAAAACGTGAAAAGGAAAAATCATTTTATGAACAATTTCCTGGATATCTCAATCCGATCCTTGCAGAATCGAGTGCTTGTTCGGCGGCAGCGGATGCCTATCCGACAAACGCCTATCCCTGTTATTTAAAATCAGAAGATCCTATTTTCTATCGTTATGATACAAATGTTTTTATCGATCCAAGCACAACCTCAGTGCCCCAAGGAACTCCGATCGGTTGTCGGTGTAGGATCAATGCTAATACGAATCCATATGGATTCAATTTGTTCAATCGTATTGAAGACTATCCGGATAATGGCGTATCCCCGATTCCCTTCCATCTCAAAGTTACTATAGACGGTCTAAATTGGTATATTGATTCACTGGCTTCAGGGAATGTTATCGTATGTTTGGATCGTACAGGGACTTGCGGTGGCAAGAAAGTTTACCAAAAGCTTACCATAGAATGATATCTTTGATTTTTTCTATTTCTTAAACGGCATCTCACCCAAATAATCTTTTTTTCCAATTTCAATTCCGTTATGCCTTAAGATCGCATAGGCGGTTGTTATGTGGAAATAAAAATTAGGAATCGCATGTTGGGTGAGGTATTCTAATCCTGTTAAGTATTTTCCTTCCCATCTTGGTTGGGATACTTTGATTTCGGAAACCAACTTAAAATCTTCCTCTTTATAAGTATCTAAGTATTGGATTACAGAATTAATTCTATGTTTTAGTTCCTCTAAGTTTGTTTCAGAATCTTCGTGAGCGGGAGCCTCTTTTCCTGAGATTCGAGCAACACAAAGTTTGGCAGTATCACAAGCAATTTGGATTTGTTTAGTTAGTTGGAATTGGTCAGGAAAAAGTCGTGAATTCAATAAATTTTCAAAAGGAAATTTTTTGGTAACAGAATGGGCTTCTGCTTTTTCTAATATTTTAATTAAATTCCCAAGGCCTTTTTTAAAGGATTGGATGGAGATTTGATATATGATGGATTCATTCATTGTTCTACTCAAATAGGAGCGACTGTTTACGCAATTCATTAATCCATTAATTTCTTTCCTATTTTCTTTAAGGCTTCTTCTATTTTAGGAATAGAACTGGGACCAAATCCGTGCAGTTTAAGAAGGTCTTTTTTGGAATAACGTGAAATATCTTCTAGTTGCGAAATTTTGAGTTCCACCATTAGAGCTCTCTGTGCCGGTGCTCCAAGAAAACTTAAGAAATTGGGTTCATTCTTTTTCATTTTTTTCCCTTCAGTTAAATTTCAGTTAAAAATAATTTCTTAAAATCTGAAAATATGAACTGAGTAAAAATAAAAAACAAACGGCAATCCAGACCATTCTACCGTAAGAAATAGGTTTATACACAGGTCTAAGTTTTAAAATTTTATCCCAATGTGTTGTTCCATTTCTGTATAAGTAGTAGAAAGTAAATAATGCGAATAATATGGAAATTTTTGGAAGTAATAAACCCAATCCAAAACAGCATACATAAACTGATCGATATAGAATTTTTTGGAAAGGAATTTTATGGTTCTCTTCTTCTTTTGATATTAAATGAATATTGAATATTTTTTTTCCTAAACTCCCGTCTGCAAAAAATTGAAATGAAGAATCGTATACTATGAAAACTAAAACGGTAACAATGTGCGATAAAATTTGAACTTCAACAATTCTATCAACATTTATCAGAAAGAAATCTAACAAATAGTAGGAAGCAATTTCTGCTATTTTAATATCGAATACTTTGGCAAGGAGTCGAGAGGTATAGTGGTTGCTCGGTTTATTGCTCAAGTTAGTTTGATTTCCTAGATGGAAACTCCTCCAGACAAAACCAGCTCTAAAAATCCAAAGTTTTGAGAAGCGCGGTTAGAACCACCACTGGTGAGAACATCGGTAAGATCGATATAACCACCTTTGCCGCCTAATTCTAAAAAATAAGCTCTCGAAAATTCATAACGAGTCGCAACATATCCAGAAACTCCGTATCCGGAAAGATGGAAATTATTGTTTTGTCCTTTTCCTAACACGCGTACGTCGCTACGACAAACCACTGGTCCTCCTCCGATTGTAGATACCAAACTAACACCACTGAGTCCATCGGAAGATGTATAAAGAGGAGTGATCCACCCAAAGTCTAAAAACAAATAATTCAATCCATCGGTATGTTCGTACTTGAGAATGTCAGGTGTTAAGGCAATGGTTTGGTCCCCACCATGATAACCTGACATTTCCTGCACATGCCCAGGAAAAAGATAAATAAATGCAGCCGCTTCTGGAGACAATGCCAATTGGTTTTTCGCAATTACACCTGGGTCGATGTAACCGGAATACTTCACCGGCTGGCCTGGTGTGACCACATACTTCATATGGTCTTGGCCGAATGCCAAAAAGAATCTGTCAGTGAAGAAATAACTAATCTTTAGATTGTATTGGGGGATTTCAAATTTAGAAGGATTGAAGTAAACTTCTGGTTTAAAAGATTCCGGTTTATCTTTTGCGTTCACATCTTTGAGAGTATACTCGTATCCGGGGCCGCGAAAATTTATATCACTTTGCGTATAATAACTTCGATTGTAACCCCACTGGAAATTCCATCGGCCCTTTTTATCATGAATGGTAAGGGATGAACTGTTTTCATCGGACCAAATGGATGGACTCAAAAATAAGCAGAGTAAAACAAAGTAAAATTTATATTTTAAAGAAACAAACATTTGTTTGTTTATAGACTTAGACAAATTATACATAAAGCCATATTCTAGATTGGCGTCAAAATAGAATAGGCGAATGTATGTTTGGTTCCGAAAAAGAAGAAGTTTTATAAGTAGGGATTAATACTATATTCAGTTTCTTCCATTTCGGCCGACAAAATATTTTTGGATTAGTTCTTCCTTAATAACTACCTCCACTTCCCCCTCCCCCAGAGGAACCACCACCAAAACTTCCGCCACCACCTCCGCCGCCTCCAGAAGAACCGCCAGAGCTACTTTTTTGTTTTTTGGGAATGGTTTCGTATTCCACCGCACTGTGTTTGCAATGGGCACAGGTCCTTTTCACTTCTACCTTTCCGGAACTGCTGTAAGTGGCTTCGCTAATGATTCTGCTAGATTTACAAACAAAGGTTTCAAACTTACATTCGGGACAAGACTTGATCTTACGAAAAGACGTTCCTTTATAAATATATTCAGGGTTGATACTTGGAAATTTAAGTATGGTATTGGCATCGCATCCTGAACAAACCCATACATCATAATCAATGGAATTTACAATTTCTTCGGAGATTTGACCTTTCGACAAATGGATGTTATCCTCTTCTTCCGAAAGTTTGGTCATTGCAGTTCCACATTTTTTACAATTTCTAGGAATGTTTCTAATTTTTAATAGTCTTTCGTTTAACTTTCGCAGACGTAAGTCACCCCAAAAGATGGCATAAACAACGATGAAGGCTATAGTTAAGAAAATCGAAATGGGAAAAATCGCATCATCTAAGAATTGAGAAAGTATGGTAATGGTAAATACAATCGGAGCTATTATGACACCATAGAACAAGGGGAAGTCTGTTTTATGTACGATTTGGTATTTAGCAGTCGGTGAAGGAATGATCCATACAATGATTCTTTGTAAAAGATGCAATAGTATAAAAATAGAGATGTAGCCGAAGATAAAATATTGTCTGTAACGGAGACTATCTTCTTTTTCAATCCTCTCTAATTCGGTTGATTTTTCTGCCCACAACCTGGATTCTTCATCATTTAAAAAATAATTGGATGTAGTATTGTAAGTATCAATAGTCCTGTCTAAGATTTGTTTTTCTTCTTCACTCAGTTGGGTATAAGCTTTGCCTTGGTAATCGTAGTAATCCGTTCTTTCTGGTATGGCCTGTTCAGCAGCTGCTTCCTGAGTTGAATCCGAAACGGAATCAGTGTTTGTATCTGAAAGGAGCTGGTCTACTTCAAGTTCGGGGTGGTTCAATTTTTTAATCAGGGCTGCTACTGTATCTGCATGTCCTTTTTGAAAGTTGTCTGCTTTGAATGCGGGAATTGTATATGTATCAATGATTCGTTTGACTATTACATCCGGAAGGTCACCTTCCAGTCCATAGCCGATTTCAATTTCCACTCGCCTTTGGTCGATGACATGGAGGATGAGAATTCCATTGTCTTTATCTTTTTTTCCAATTTTCCAATAGTTGAATAGTGCCACTGCAAAATCCTTTGGCACATAACTCTCAATTGTTGGTAAAGTGACTACGGCGATTTCTAATCCTGAAGAAGCTTCCTCTGCATTGATCATTTGGTCAATGGATGCCGTGTCTGTTAATACTCCGGCACTATCTTCCACCCAACTGTTTCGGACAGTTTTTGGGTTTGGTACCTTGGACACAAGAGTATCAATAGGCTCCTCGTTGGTTGGGGAACAAGAAAAGATAAGGAGAAGCGACAGTGTTACTATTTGAATTCGTAATAATTTAGGAAAGTATAAGGGGTTTTGGTTGAGTGGGAATTTCACGACCGCTAAACTGTAGAAGGTCTAATTCGTTTGTCAAGTCAGACATTATGGGGCAAGTTGATCGGTATGGAAAGTAAAAAGGCTACTTTATAACCCTGGACATCCTGAACAGGTAAAAGAGATCTTTGTACTCGCAGTTAATGCTCGACCTGATTTGACATTAATTCCTGGTCCAAATGAAATTGAATAGTTGAAAGCATTGACTAATGCATTTGCTGGGAGAGAAAGATCAATTTTTCTTTCTGATACACCCACTGTAGGTAAGAAAAAAATTGTTTGAGTCTGGATGATGTTTTCGGTAATCCATGTGCCAGGATTCGAGGCATTAATATCTAATTCTTCAGAGAACGTAAAAGAAAAACTAGTAATAGAAGATGTTAGGTCTTCTCCATCTGCAGGAATGGAACTTACAAGGAAAAAATAGGGAGATGAAGGAGGGGATGCGAGAACTGCTAATAATCCAGCACCTGCTACCTCCTGTTCTTCCTCAACGGTAGGATTTACAACCAACTGCACTGCAGGGTTAAAGTAACAGTTTCCAAGTATCATCCATAAACTTAAGAAACTAAGTAAAGTTGGTAAACTAAGATTTCGGTTCATAAGAATTGGCTCCGCTGGCAATTGTGACTTTTTCACTTAAGGAATGAGAAGCCTTGGGTAAAAGTATCCAAGGGACTAATGGTACAGGATTCGAGGATGTGTTGCAAGAAATTTATTTACAAGACTTAGGCAGTAAACCGAAGACTTGGGAGGAAAATCTACTACTCTTATCAGATTAAGATTTTGGATCGGCTAATGAAGTATTTGTTTGTTCTTGAAACTCTCGGAAAATAATCTTTCTCTCAAATTTTTATATTTTAGTGAAATAGTCGTATTTCTAATTATTACATTGATTTCCCTAGGGCCGTTTTCTGACGGTATAAAAATCAATTGAGTAAAAACATTGTATGCGCAAAGTGATCGATCAAAACTTTCTTAACTGATTACGGATTATATTGATAATCAAATCGAATGGTTCTTTGCGTTAATGGTTTTCCTGTGGCAGACAAAATTCCGGGTTTCAACGTTAACTCGTAAATAGTCATACCACTCATGCTCATTGGTGCGATCGTTAAAGTATTTCCTGAAACACTCATAAAATTATCAAATGATCCTGTGGGAGAAATAGATATATTTTGAGAAATCCATTCTGTCACTAACGGGCCTGTTTCTAAAGCAGAAATCGGAGGTTCGCTAAAAGTAAACACATACTCACTGAAATAACTAGCGACAATTGCATTATGTTTTGGGCTAGAGTCTACCAACTCAAAAAAGTTAGCTATATCATTTGCATTTATTGTACCCAATCCCGTTATTTCCAAACCTGGAGGAGCACCAAAAGTTGAATAAGTAATATCGGTTGGATTTCCGACGGTTAAAGTAAATTCAAAAAAATACAATTCATCCCTATACACAGTGAAAGGAAAACTGCCTGATTGGTAAGGAAGATAAAACCTTCCTCCTGCATCCGTCCGATAAGGGGAAGTTACCGATTTTGTTTGAGCCAATGTAGAACCGATTTGCAAAACAAGACCGGAAAGAGCGACCCCATTGGGATCACGGATCTGGCCAGTCATGAGAAGGTTAGAGGTTCCTTGTGCGAGGCCAAGTAGACCAAGGGATACATTGCTACTTTTTTCTTCTACCGGATTCAAAAGTCCATTCACGATCGGATTGAAGTAACAGTTCCCAAGTATCATCCATAAACTTAAGAAACTAAGTAAAGTTGGTATACTAAGATTTCGGTTCATAAGAATTGACTCCGCCGGCAATGTGATTTTTTTAATAAAGGAATGAACTGCCTTGGGCAAAAGAATCCAAGAAGTTAACTTTACAGGATTCGAGGATGTGTTGCAAGAAATTTATTTACAAAAGATAGATGTTTTTGTGGATTCACAAAAGTTAACGATTGTATTTAAATGCACTATGCATTTGCATTTGATTGAAGTTTACTTAAGAATACAAGCGCTATACCGAAAAGAATCAATATTGATGCTATAAATATTCTTAACGTTAATGGCTCATCGATGAAAATAATTCCGCTTATGGAGGTAAAGACAGGGACAATTAGTTGGACAACAGAAGCATTGCTTGATTTTAACAATGGCAATACAGAATACCAAATTGCATAACCCGCACCAGAAGCAAGTGCACCAGATAAAACTGCTAATAAAAGTCCTTGGCTATCAGAATAGCTATTATTTAACATAAAAATATTCAATACAATTGAAAATGGAACCGCTTTTATAAAGTTACCCGAAGTGGTGCTGGTTGGATTTTTGGAGCTTCTTCCGTGCAATGAATATATTCCCCAAGCGACGCCAGCGGTAATCATAAAAATAGAGTTTAATAAAGATGGTGACTTTACTCCAGGGATTAATAAGAAAAGAAGTCCACCAAATGCTAATAGAATTCCAATTATTTTTGCAATACCTAACCTTTCCCCCTTCCAAATTCCGAATCCAATCATCGTGATTTGAACGGCGCCAAATAACAAGAGTGCTCCTGTTGCTGCCGTTAAACTGACATAAGCAAAAGAAAAACAAGCAGCATAAATGAATAATGCAAAGGCAGATTTCCAGTTGCCCGAAATTTTAGTTTTTTTCTGAGTTATTAACACTAATATCCAGAGAAAAACAGCTCCAGATAGCAATCTTATGCTTGTAAAACTCGATGCATCAATTTTGGATCCTTTAAGCGCCAATCGACATAGTAGGGAATTTGCTGCAAAAGCAGTTAATGATAATAAGGTGAAAGCGAATATGCGGATTTTAGACATTGATTGTAAACATAACCAAATTATCAAATAATTTATCTTTAGACTTTAATCGCCATCCTAATTTAGTATAATAAAATTCATAAAGAATAGTGAAGTTTTTGAATTTTGCACCTAACTCCAAATAAATGAAGTCTCTTCAATTACAAGAATAATTCTCCAGTCACAAATAGGATTGTAGTTGGCTTAATCGATTTTCCCGTAACAGATTTGATTCCGGAATTTAAGGTAATAGTATATAGAGTAGGTGCTGTGATGGTTCCATTATTAATCATGATTTGCACATTGTTCTTTGAAATGCTGGGGGATAACAATGTTATACTTGGGTTCACTAGGAAATTTTCTGCGACCCACAAAGTTTGATTGGAAGGCATTTCAATATCCTCAGAGAAGGTAAAGGCAAAACCTCCGGAAATCAAACTAAAATTTCCATTATCAATCAATAACCCGTCATACGGCATGGACGATACCAATTCTAAATACACAGGTGCCTCAGTATCTAGATTATAAACATCCAAACTTTGTATTTGGTAAGCTGAATTATCAACAGAAAGAACAGTTGCCGAAAACGGAGTAACCTGCAATAGGATGTTTACAATAGTACCTGCATCAGAAAATTGCAAAGATTGAAATCCCGTTGAAATACTAAGATAGAATCTTCCTGCTGTATTGGTGGTTGAAGAATTAGTTTGGCTTTTGGCAGAAAAAGATGGGTCCATTGCCTTGATCTCAACATTCCCAAGGGCAATCCCTGCTTTTTTGATTTGGCCTGAAATATTAACAAATACTGATTGGCCACCGATTCCTACAGCTAACCCAAGCAAGGCGGAGGAATCAGTTTCTTCTACCTTAGGGTTGAGTAATCCATTTACCAAAGGATTGAAGTAACAGTTTACTGTAGAAATCAAAAAAACAAAACCTATAAGAATAGGCCTTCGAATCAGATGGAGAGGTTTCATATAATCTCCTTTCTATTACTTTCTTTTCTTCAAAGATTCTAAATCTTTCTCTAGTTGTTCTAACTCGTATTTTTCTTCTGCTTCTTTGAGTTCTTGTTCGGTTTTGATTTGTTCTACAGCTTCGTCTTTGATTCGTTTGATTTCAGAATCAGAAACCATGCGGTATCCATTTCCCTCGCAAACGTCGACTACGATCGTCTTACGAGTGACTGTGATTAAAAATCCACCAAGTAGGGTAACGGCCATGTCTGTCCAGGTGGAAGTTTGTTTGATGCGCACTGGACGATTGTCTTTTGGCAGGAGAACATTCCAATCTGGTTCTTTGAAGCGGAGACCACCAAATAACCAAAAGTATTCTGGATACTCATGAAAGGTTTGGCATTTAGCCGAGTCTGGTGCAAGAGTAATCATGTTCCCATCGGCAACGGAACCGAGAACAAAGGAATCCCTAAGGCTATGTGTCACTACGTCGCCACCTTCTTCGTTTGCTTTCCTTTCTGATTCTTGGCGTATTAGTTCTTCTCTGCGTTTGCGAATCTCTTCTTGTTTGGCAGCGATCGCTTTTTCTTTTTCAAGTTTTCGTTTTTCTTCTTCTTCTTTACGAATTGTTTCTTCTTCAGATTCCGCTAAATCTTTGTAAATAATTTTCAAAACGGTTTTTTTGGAAATGACCATGTGTTTTCCATTTTGTGTGTCCACTTCGACACTATCCACATTTTGATTGGTGACAATTCCTTTGATGGATTTGCCTTGTTTGAGAAGGATGGTTTGAACTGCACTTAAGGGAGAAATGAAATATAAAAATATAATTAAGGTTAGTTTTAAGTTTCGCATTTTTTAGGTCCGTTCTTAGTATTTGCCCTATAATATTAGGAATTAGAATCATTTGCAATACCGAATTTTCTTGTTTTGTGGAAATACTTCAAGAAATGTTCGATGACCAAGGTCACAGAGGTTATACTTCCACCAAACATATCCGACCAAAGATGGAAAGTTATTGCCAAGGCTCCGCTAAGAAATAAGTATATTGTGCTCTTTGCAGGTATTCTATTTGATGATGTTTTTATTTTAATAATGAACCATTGGTATTTTGAAGGGGTAGGATGAAAGAAGATCAAAAAATGCATAAAGTTCTACATTCTGTCCATTTATGGGGCATTGCTGTGGGGCTTGTTATTTCAGGCGACTACTTTGGCTGGAACTTTGGATGGTCCAAAGCTAGTTTTTGGGAATTCAGTTTTGCGGTAGGATGGATTGCAACTTTCTATGTACTATTTGCACTCTGTTTTACCGAACTGGCAGCAAGTATTCCACAGTCCGGAGGTCCTTCTGCTTATGCAAAACGGGCACTCGGCGATTTATTTGGACTGATCACGGGGTATTTGGTTCTTGTGGAATTTTTACTGGCACCTCCTGCCATAGCTTCGGCCCTCGGAGGTTACATCCATTTTCTTTTCCCCGTAATACCAGCATTTGGTGCCGGTATTGTGATGTTTTGTTTGTTGTTATTAATTAACCTAACCGGTATCAAACAAACTGCTCGGTTTGAACTTTTAGTAACCATCGTTGCCGTATTTGGGCTTTTGTTTTATTTGGCATTCCTTACGCCTTATGTTTCCTTCGATCGAATTCCGAATTTTCCTAAAGTCAGCTCCCTATCATGGAATTCTGTATTTCTTTCTATACCTTTTGCCATCTGGTTTTTTTTGGCAGTGGAAGGAGTTGCTTTAGCCTCCGAAGAAGTTCGAAATCCTGCAAGGGACATTCCCATTGGATATACTGCTGGAATATTTACATTACTTTGTTTGGCGGGACTTATCTTTGTTTTTACCGCTTCTGTCGTTGATATCAAAGAAATTGCTGAATTGGATTATCCTTTATCTTATGTATTACAGAAGTTATATGGAAAAGATGAAATCTGGCCGTTTGTATTTACGTTCATTGGTTTGTTTGGACTTGTAGCTTCCTTATTCGGAATCATACTTGGAAACTCACGTTTGATTTATGCGATGGCAAAAGAAGGATATTTACCAACCTATCTTTCAAAACTGAGTCATGGTTCATTGGTTCCCCAAAATGCAGTGATTAGTGGCGGGGTTTTGGGTATTTTTTGTATGTGTTTTTTAAACACTGCGGAACTCATCACCATATCGGCATTAGGTGCTTGTGGTATGTACCTTTTGAGTCTAGTCTCTTATTTTGTACTGCGTAAAAAAGAACCAGAGATGGTAAGACCTTATAAAGCTCCGTTTTACCCTGTGTTACCTGGAGTTGCACTGATTCTTGGAATTGTGGCTTGCGGTTCGGTTTGCGTTTCTGAACCTGATTTGGCGCTTGGGGTTTTAGGATTTGGAGTTGTATTAGGAATCGGTTACTACTTAAAACTAAGGAAAACCTAACTTCCAAATTCAGTTTTTGTTCTTTCTTTTGCGTCTCTACAACGTTCTAAAAACAACCTCGAGACAGAATCATCGGGGTTTTTATCCAAAAGTTTTGAAAATCCATCCAAAGCTTCTTCAAAATCGTCTCGTCGGAAGGCATCCAATGCTAAAGTATAATCATCTTTAGAAGAAATGAGTCTGGATGCTTTTTCGGGTTCGTATCCATCCAAAACTTCCACAACAAAAACGGATTCGGTTTTACCTTTGATTGCGACTCGGTCAAGAAGCCTATAGTGGTAACCTAATCCTTCGGAAGCTTCAATAAAAGTATCTGCACTGATCACAATACGAGAAGAAAAGAGTTTGGTGATACCTTCAATACGCGAAGCTAAGTTGACGGCATCGGAAATTACGGTTCCTTCCATCCGCTTGTGTTCACCTAAGATACCTAAGGTGAGATTTCCCGTATGGATCCCGATTCCCACTTCGATAGGGATATATCCACAGTTCGCTCTATGGCCATTATAAATGCGAATGGCATCTTGCATTTCAACAGCTGCTTTTACGGCATCATTGATATCGTAAGGAAACAATGCCATAACAGCATCACCAATGAATTTATCGATAAATCCATTGTTGTGCCTAATGATAGGACCTACTCTTTGTAAGTAACTATTCAAAAAATCAAAGTTTTCTTTTGGAGTGAGTGTTTCTGAAAATTCAGTAAAGGACCTGATATCTGCAAAGAGTATTGTCATTCTTTTTTGGACCTGGTCGCCTAAGTCCACGTATCTGATATCGGTTTTACCTAAATGGTATAAAAACTCTGTGGGAACGAAACGACTAAAGGAATTGCTTAGTTGTTTTTGTTCTTGTGCAAACTCCAGAGTTTTTGTCATGGTTTGACGAACAGTCCGTCCAAAGGTCATGACTTGTAAAAATACAAAGATAACCACACTCGCAGGAGCTATGTAGGTTGTATGGATATAAGATTCTGCATGAAGGACATCATTGGTTGCAGCAATAAGTACCAAAAGCATTCCTAGTAATAATGGTTTGGATTCCATTCGTTTTTTTTGGTAAGCCCGATACAAATAAGTAAAAATAATCATTCCATTGGCAACGAAAGCAATGGGGTAGATAGATGCAGTTTCTGTAAAATAAACAGGAGGTAATAAAAGTCCAATCGTTAATACTGAGGAAAGAGTATAAAAGAAAGTTCCCATTTTTTTAGAAAAATCTTCGGGAAAAATAGTATAAAAATAATGATAGAGTAGTGGAGCAGACCAGTACCAAGAAACATATTCCAATCGTAATAGAAACCAATAAGGAAGTTCAGCAAATTCTAATAGAATTCGTTCTCCAGTAGAGATGGTCCTTAGTAAAACTGCTAATGAAAATAAAAAGATTCCAATGGTATGTTTGCCATCACGATTGTAAAAATACATTACCAAAAAGAAAAAGCCCACAAAGGCAAGGATCGAAGATAACATGGTTTCGTTGATCTTTCGTTTGGTGAGTCGACTTTCTGCTTTTGTGTATGAAGAAATGACAATGTCATTCCAAATCCCACCCTTTCTATGTACATAGTTGGCAACATAAAGATCGATAGTGATTTCTGAAGTTTGTGGTAAAACTACGATGGTAGATTTTACTTGTGGGGTATATTCGTTTAGATTGGATCCAGGTTTTCCTGATCCACCTAAATACTTTCCATTGGCATAAATAGCGTACGAAGTGTCCTGCTCATAAACAGTGAGAGCCATGGTTTCGCGAAGATTTTCATCCAGTTTCAACTTGATTCTGAAACTAGCATGACCAAATCCACTAAGAGAACCATAATCCATTTTGTAACCATTCCAATGTTTGGGCAGGTCTAATAACAAATCAGAATCTGATTCTTGTATTTGCGAAGGTGCTGTGTTCCAGAAAAATTTCCATTCTCCATTCAGTGCAACAAAAGGTTGGTCCGAAAACGAATGTTGGCTAAGATCTAAATACCCTTTCTTTGTTTCTGCTTTGACATTCCTTTCCTCTGAAAGACAACCGAGGTGGAATAATAGGAAGATAAGAAAGAGCTTTTTCATTTAGGCTTGTCGTTTCGGGAATACCGTATAATCTTGAAGCTTTGTAAATTTGACTTCGTCTCGTTTGTAACCAAGTAATCCTTCTAAGGTCTGATAACGATTCATACCCATGCTGATTTCTACGTCTTGGCCTGTGAATTGTCCTGGGTGTTCGTATCCACAAGAATGTGCTAAACTTAAGAGTTCTTTTCGAAACCCTTGGATGTATTTTGCCGCACGTTTTCCTTTGATCTCTGGATCCACACCGCGTTGTAACCACCAATTCTGAGTGGCAACACCGGCCGGACAATGGTCCGTATGGCATTTCTGAGCTTGGATGCAACCAATGGATAACATGGCTTCTCTAGCCACATTGATGAGGTCACAACCCATGGCAATCGCAACCACTGCGCGATCAGGAAAACCTAATTTTCCGGAACCAATCCATACAATTTGTTCGGACAAACCCTGACTTTGGAAGAGGGTATAGACTCTTTGGAATCCAATTTTAAAAGGTAAGGAAACATGGTCAGCATAGGTAAGGGGGGCAGCACCTGTTCCACCTTCTCCACCATCGATCGTGATGAAATCAGGACCTTGTGAACTTTGTTTCATTTCACGTGCAAGTTCTTCCCAAAATTCAATTTCACCCACCGCACTTTTGATCCCTACCGGGAGACCTGTACCGTTAGCAATGGTTTCAATGAATTGAATGAGTTCTTTTACATTGGTAAACTCACTATGGGAGTTAGGTGAAATACAATCCTTACCTTCTTCAACATGACGGATGGAAGCAATCTCTGCATTTACTTTTTTAGCAGGTAGAATTCCGCCTTTACCTGGTTTGGCGCCCTGTGATAATTTTATTTCAATCATCTTGATGCAAGGGTTCAAACCCACTTTCTCTTTTAAAACATCCAAACTAAATTTTCCGGAATGGTCCCTGGCACCAAAGTAACCAGTTCCAATTTGCCAAACGATATCAGCTCCTTCTCGATGGTAATTACTTAATCCACCTTCCCCTGTGTTATGATAAGCACCGGAATCCCTAGCACCACGGTTGAGTGCCATAATTGCATTTTTTCCAAGAGACCCAAAGGACATTGCAGAAATGTTTATAATGGAATAGGGACGATAAGGGAATTTTCGTTTAGTGCCAATGACTTTCAAACAGGGAATACAACTTGCATCTTTGTTATGGATGAATGCATTTGCTTCTGGATAAGGGAAAGCTTTGTGTTTGATGATGGGGTAACCTGGTTCGTATTGGATTTCAGTGGTTCCAAATCCAAAGTTACTATTCTGGCCTTTAGCAGTTGCATAAATCCAACTACGTTCGGTTCGATCAAAGGGACGTTCTTCTTTATCATGGGCAACCCAATACTGTCTGAGTTCCGGTCCGATCATTTCTAAAAAATAACGAAGCCGTCCAACAATAGGAAAGTTTCTCTGAATCGTGTGCGTTTTTTGAGTGATGTCTCTTAAGAAAACTAACACAAGAAACAAAAACAAACCAATTAGTGTGGAGGATAAGGGATAGGTGTCAATCCAAGTAAGTATCTGGTCCATATGGGGTGCGTCCATTTCTATATTCAAAGCAAAAAGATGACAAGCTAAGATTGGATGCGAGACAAAGATTCCCAAAGTTTTTCTTTTGTAAACGGTTTGAAAATATACCCAGAGATGAGAGGGATTTTTGCTGCGCGATCAGTATCGGCCTCATCAACGGAAGAACTAACGAGAAACACTTCTATTGATTTTGGAAATCGGGGTACGATCTTTGCGAAAGCATCTAAAAATTGCCAGCCGTCCATAAAAGGCATATTGATATCTAAAAAGATGATATCAGGAAGTTTGTCTCTGTTTTCAGATTCTGTATTGAAAAACTCGAGTGCGTTTTCGGCATCTGAAAAAATTAGCACCTCCTCTTTGATTCCTGCATTGGAGATGATTTTTTTGGTCGTGAATTGGTAAATTGTATCATCGTCAATAACACAGATCTTTGGAGTCATTTGGTTTCACTTCCTTCCGGAAAGTGAAGAAGGAAAGTCGCACCTTCTCCTGGTTTGGAGCGCACTTCAATTCGTCCACCAACTGATTCCATTTTGTATTTAATCAAAAACAATCCTAGTCCCTTGCCACTGATATGACGATGAAAAGTCTTTCTTAGCTGAAAAATTTGATCACCATATCTTTCTAAATCGATCCCAGATCCGTTGTCAGAAAAGGAAATAGTGGTTTGAGCCCCAATTTGAAAGGATTCGACGGAAATACGCAAATTTCGACCCGGTTGGGCATAACGGAGAGAATTGTTGAGTAAATTTAGGAAAATTGTCTCTAGGAACTCTTTGGAAAAGAAAATGGTTTCCCCTCCAGAAAAATCTGATTGGATTTCCACCTGCTTTTCTGCCAATTCTCCTTCCATCAGATGAATCACATTGGAAAAAGATTGGTCAATGGCCACTCGCTCGGGTTTGTAATGGTCAGAATTTTGGATTTTTAAAGTGCTGATGAGTTCAGATAGAACAGTTTCTAGAGTTTCTGTTACCACTTCTAAATGATCTTCAATTTCTCTAATTTCTTTTAGATCATTTGTCTCTTTCATTAAATCCAGAAGGCTTCTTAGATTACTTACAGGTGCTCGTAAATGGTGAGAGATGATTTGGTTATAAGCTTGCAGCTGTTTGTTTTGGGTCAAAAGAGAATTGGTTGTGGCCCTTAAACGATCATTATTTTCAAGAAGGAGTGTTTCTGATTTTTTCCTTTCATTAATATCAATGATTTGCGCCAAGTAGTGGATGGGATAACCCATTTCATCGCGAAGTACAGTGACCGTTATATAGGCCCAAACTTTTTTTCCTGATTTATGAAGGTATTGTTTTTCAATCGAATAATTATCGATGATTCCTTTTTGAACTTCGTCTCTATATTTTAAATTTTCTTCGAGTTCTTCCCCGGCACTGATTTCGGAAAAATGTTTCCCCACAATCTCGTAACTTTTGTAACCTAAAAAGTTGGCAAAAGAATCATTTGTTTCATCAATGTATCCTTTTTTCCCGGTGATAACAAGTCCAATCGGAGAATCATGAAATAAGGTTTTGAACCTACGTTCTGCAAGTGCTAAGTTTGCTTCGGTATCAATTTTTTCAGAAATATCTCTTGAAGATGTATGTAAATATTTTTGTCCGGTAGTAGGATGAATCGTTAAACGATTGTCAGACTGTAGCCAAATATAACTTCCGTTTTTATGCAAAAAACGAAAAGTAGTGTGAATATTATCTTCTCCGCGAAGGAGAGGTTGGTGAGACCTTTCTTGGATGAGTCTTCTTTCCTCAGGGTGAAAATAATCGTAAGGATTTTTGCCAATCAGTTCCTCGGATTTGTAGCCAATAATTTTTTCTGAGTTGGGGCTAACGTATATGTATGTACCGTCGGCTTCATGTAAACATACCAACTCTCGACTAATGGATGTTACTAAATGAAGTATCTCAGAATCGGGAAGTCCCACAAGGAAATTTTCCACTGGTTCCATTGGATTGTCTATCCGAAATGTGTGTGGAATTAGGATTTTATAAAATTAGTCTGAATTAGATTTTTTTTACAACCAACCAGATCAAAAACGAACCAGTCTTTTTGAAGGCCATCAAAATTGATAAAAGGATACTCAAATGAAAAATCTATCGTACATCATTCTGGACGGAAATCTAACTGCTGATCCAGAAGAAAAAACAATTGCCGGAGGTAAAACTTTGGCAAATTTCACAGTTGCTGTCAACCACACATCTAACAACCAAGAAGGGAAAGACAAGGAAGAAGTTTCTTTCTTTGAAGTAGAAGCCTGGGAAAAACTAGGTGAAAACTGTGTAGAATTCCTAAGAAAAGGAAGCAAAGTTACTGTGATGGGAAACTTAAAACAGAACCGTTGGAAAACTTCGGAGGGTGAAAACAAATCCAAATTTCGAGTGATTGCTTCTACTGTTCGATTTGATAGCATTCGAAAGAAAGAGGAAAAGGTCGCTTAGGAATTCCATAGCGGGTGTTTGGATTTTCTGCACCCGCTATTTTTTGTTATGGGGTGGGAATACTTCTCTTTTTGTGTTTAGAATGAGTTGGGGAATCAAAAATAGAATGGTGATCATTATCTGATTTTGAATTTTCCCCGGATTCGTCGGTTAGTTTTTTTTCATCATTACGATCTTCTTGTGATGATTGTTTCCCGTTTTTGTTAACAGATAAAATGCGAAAGTATCTTGGTGAAGAAACCAAATTCCATTCTCTAAACAGAAACTTTGTAAATCCATGTTTTGGTCCAAACACTCCATTGGTGGTTTCTATTTTGGATTTGATGTTTGTTTTGTAATCCGATTGTTCTGTCTGAGTTAAGTTGGGAAACTGTGCTACTTCCCCATCTACATAACGATTTCGCAAAATATCCAATTCTCTTCGGTTCCGCCCGGTGACATCCTCAAAAAACCTCTGTTTGGCGCCATAACAGTTTCCTCCGTAGGATTCGCAGTTGGGTTCTAGATGAGGATTTACATAGGTGAGTTCTAGGTAGATGTTTATATATTCGCCTGGATTTGGGACTTTGCCGTCTTGGATTTCCAATACTTGTGGGACTGTATCTCTATCTGTGTACTGTCTTTCAATTGCTTCCCGTGAAATTTTGGTTTCGGGAGTGGTGCTATTTACTTTTACAGGTTTTTTGGACTCACCAACAATCACTTTGTTTCGCATGACTTCTGTTTTAGTTTCCAAAATTTCGTAGGCTTGGAAGTTTACAGGTTGTTTGGCGATGATTTCCCCTTTTTGGTTTAACACAATGATATGATGGTCTAAAATAGTTCCTGCAATGATTTCTTCTATAATGCTAATTCCTGCATCTTCAAAAAATAAATCCAATTGGATGAAAGGAATTTTGTTTTCTGAATACTCAACGCTGACACCTGGCTCCTGGGCCAAAGGTTTTTTTCCGTCCTTGGAATCGGTATGTACTGCTTCCGATTTTGTAATCATCTTGATACGGTTGAGATTGATTTGTTCTGAATGAGTAGGGAAGGTAGGGGTGATCACCTGTTGCGGAGTTTCGCATCCGATAGAGAGAAATAACAGGAAAGAAGCCAAATATAAGCGGTTCATATAGTTTAAGTATCGGTCATAGATTGCCCCTAAAATTAGGGGCAATGTTGAAGTTAAATGTGTTTTATGTCAGCTGGAGGGAGGATCGGTCCGCTAGTTTGGAGGATTTCCACATACTTTCCATTGATCATACGGAATGCTTTTTCCGGTTTTTCTTTTAGGAAGTAAACAGGTTCAATCCCTTTTTGTGTAGGCGCTTCTAATTTCAAAACCTTACCCCATTCAGTATAAGTAAGAGTAATGGTTTGGCCATCTTGTTTGAATTCTTTAACTAACTTTCCATCAAAATCATATTCAGCCATTGCGATTGGATTTCTATCAGTCCAAAACTCAATTAGGTTGAAAATAAAGATGTCTAAAAAACTTCCAATTCCATAAGCAAAGTATAGTGGGAAGATCATTAAAAGGGAACGAAAGAAACTTGCGAGTTTACCAGATCCAATTTGGATATTTCCGTTAAAGGAGTATACTGCTTTGATCGCACCAAATTTTCCAAAACAATTGGAAAGTAAGCCAATGGACAAAAGTCCCACGAGAGCTGTTTTTAATTTTTTTTTCATTATTTACCTCTTAGTTTTTAGCTAGAAAACTAGAGGTATATCATAGGCGATTCTGCAATCATCTGCAAGCCGAAATGATTGACAGACATATTTTTTCAAAGAGCCTGGTCTGAATAGAAGGCAAATCCCATTGATCTTTTCCGATTTTGAATACTTTGTCTTCTTTCTCTTTGTTTTTTTTACGGTTTGGTACGTATTCCCTACTATTTTTTCGAATCAATCGAGAGAAACTCGCATATTACATGTATTCCTACTCATCAGTAGTTATTTTTTTTACATGTCTTGGGATTATCGCTTTGGTGCACTTATCCTTCTTTCCACAGCCATTGACTATTATGTAGGACTGAAACTCAGCTCTGAGAACAGAGAAAAGGTGAGATACTACCTCTTACTTTTTAGTTTGATTACCAATCTTGTTTTTATTTTGGGATTTTTTAAATACTATAATTTTCTTGTGACTTCGATTAACACTGTCACCAATCCAATGTTTGGTGCAGATGCATTTCCTGTTCTTAAAATCATTCTTCCCGCAGGTATTTCCTTTTTTACATTCCAATCTTTGTCTTATACCATTGATGTGTATAGAAAAGAAATCCCTGCTGAAAAGGACTTCATTCGATTTGCATTATTTGTGAGTTTTTTCCCGCAACTTGTTGCAGGACCAATTGTTACTGCCAGAACTTTTATGCCACAATTGTATAGTCCAAAGAAATTGGAAGATATAGAGTTTCGCGTTGCGATTCGATTCTTTATGTTGGGTTATTTCAAAAAAGCTGTCCTTTCTGATATGGTGGCTCCAACGATTGATGCTATTTATGCCGATCCTGCGGGTCATCATGCGTATGCATTGTTAATTGCTGCTGCTCTAGGCGGAATCCAAGTGTATTTAGATTTTAGTGGGTATTCAGATATGGCCATTGGAAGTGCTATGTTACTTGGCTATAAACTTCCCACTAACTTCAATTTACCTTTCCTCGCTACTTCTGTCTCTGGATTTTGGCGGCGTTGGCATATGACCTTAAATTCCTGGTTACGCGATTATATTTATATTCCTATGGGCGGAAGTAGGGTAACATCGGTAAGACGAAAGTTTAACCTATGGTTTACAATGTTTGTCAGTGGGGTTTGGCATGGGGCCCAATGGACCTTTGTGTTTTGGGGCTCACTCAATGGTGTTTTTTATGTTTTAGAAGAGGTTTGGAAGGAGTGGTTCCCTGACAAAAAAGAGAACCGCGCTGCAGAACCTTGGTACCAAATCCCCCTTTGGCTTTTTCAGAATATTCTCAATAGCTCCATTTTCTTTTTGGGTGCCGTTTTTTTCCGTTCCCTTACTTGGGAAAATGCCTGGATTCATATCCGAGGAATCTTTACCTTCCAGGCCGGTCAAATCCGGCCCTATATGTGGAAGGACTTCCTTTGGATCATCATCTTTCTGTATTTAGGCCATATCATTGGGTATTTTATCTTTGAAAAGGGGAAAGGCAAAAAAATCCCAGCTAGTTTGGAGTTTGCCTTCTATCCAATTCTATTTCTTGTCTTAAATTTAGCTACACCAGAAAATTCTGTTCCTTTCATTTACTTTCAGTTCTAATCTGCTTTTTTCGTTTCCAATAATGGGAATCCTTGTACCTTGTTGCTATGGAAAGTGAGCGAAGGCTTCCAAGAATATCCCCCGGTGACTTTTCTGAATTTGAGGTCCAATTGGATTTGGAAGGGATCACACTTTTCGGAAAGTTAGGGAATATTTCGGAAGAAGGTCTTTGTTTTTTGGGTGAGGATGACTTACTCAGCGATGAAATTGAATCCCAAGTTTTGGGAAGTATAGTTTGGGCAAAAGGCACCAAACGGATGTTCTTTGAAGGAACCGTGATGTGGACCCAAACTTCTAAAATTAAAAATGTAGTTTATTATATTGCAGGAATTCAATTCCAGGAAAGACTCAATCTTACGGATTCAATGCTTGCGCGCAGTTTGGAGATCAAATGAAAATACTACTTCTCGGTGGAACCGGTCTCATAGGTAAACAAGTGTTACTCTCTCTTGTTTTTTACCCACAAATCAAAAAAGTAATCGTTTGGGCAAGAAATTCCCCATCAACTTCTAATCCCAATGTTCCCATTGAAGTGGTACAAGTAAAGTGGGAAGACTTTCAATCGGGTAAGGTATCTGTTCCCGATGGGATTGATGCTGTATTTTGTTGTTTGGGAACCACCATTAACAAAGCAGGCAGCCAGGAAAAATTTAAAGAAATCGATTATGAATATCCATTGCTTGCAGCAAAACAAGCAAAAGAAAAAAAGATTCCTGGTTTCTATATCATTACGGCAATGGGATCAGATCCAAACTCTTCTATATTTTATAATCGAGTGAAAGGCGAGATTGAATTGGAACTGCGTCAGTTACAATTTCCTTTTTTGGGAATTTTTAGACCTTCTTTACTCATTGGAGAAAGAGAAGAAGTGCGAGTAGGAGAAAAGGTAGGAGAGTTTCTTGGTAACCTCATTCCTTTTGGCCTTCTTGGACTCAAAAAATTCAAACCAATTCCAGGTGAATATGTTGCCAAATCTATGATCCATTCTTTGTTACATGACAAACCAGAAAAAGGATCTGCCCCACAAGTGAAAGTATACGAAAACGATGTCCTTTGGGAAATCGGTAAGGACCATTCTTTTTGATTCCAGATAACAAACAAAAACCCTATTCCAAAACCAAATACATCATCCTCAGTTGGGTGGTACACTTTATTGTACGAGTTTGGTATCTATTCGTTCGAAACCAAAAATTCATCATTCCCGAAGAAAGTGCCAAGGTCATTGAAAAAGGTTCTGGTTATATCATTGCAGTTTTTCATGAAACTACTCTTTCGCTTTATAGGCATGCCACTCAGTATTTGAAGCGAAAGAAAAAAGCGGATATGGTCGCTCTTGTATCACAATCGAAAGATGGAGAGATCATCCACCAAACCTTTGCTCGCTCTAGTCTTCGTTCGGTTCGCGGGTCTTCCACCAGAGGGGGCACAGGTGCCTTTCGTAATATCCTAAAAGAAATGAAACAAGGGGCAGTTCCTATCTTTACAGTCGACGGTCCTAAAGGCCCAAGACGGGAAGTGAAACCAGGTGTGATTGTGACGGCCTCTCTTACTGGCTTTCCCATTCTGTATTTGCATTCTTGTTATGACCGGGCTTACACTTTTAAAAGTTGGGACAGGCATTTTTTTCCAAAATTTGGGGCAAAACTTTTCATCCAATATGGGGAGCCGTTCTTTGTTCCCAAAGGGCTTTCGGAGAGCCAAATAGAGGATTATGCTAAAAAATTGGAAATTGCCATGGGGAAAAATGCCGAAATCCTGGAATCCTATGTGCGTGGACAATCCTCTGACAATTCTATTGACGTACCGCCTAAAATCTAAAGTTTAACCAAGTAAGGTAAAAAATATGTCCTCTCTTAAAAACTATATCTTCACTTCCGAGTCCGTATCTGAAGGACACCCGGACAAAGTCTGCGACCAAATCTCTGATGCCATTCTCGATGCGTATTTAGCCCAAGATCCAAAATCCCGTGTTGCTTGCGAAACTCTAGTGACTACAAACCTAGTGGTGATCGCTGGTGAAATCACAAGTAAAGGGAAAGTGGACACACAAGAAGTGGCTCGTGACGTCATCCGTAAAATCGGTTATAACGATATCAATATGTACTTCGATGCTGATTTTGCTGTGGTTGCCTCTCACGTGCATGCACAGTCTCCCGACATTGCGCAAGGTGTAAATGAAGGGGAAGGACTTCATACAGAACAAGGTGCCGGTGATCAAGGTCTTATGTTTGGTTTTGCCATTGCAGAAACTCCAGAACTAATGCCAGCTCCTCTTTACTACTCTCATAAACTTTTAGAACATTTATCAGAACTTCGCCATACAAACAAAATCGATTGGCTTCGTCCTGATGCGAAATCACAAGTTACTATCCAATACGAAGATGGAAAACCAAAGCAAGTAGATACAGTAGTGATCTCTACTCAACACAAACCAGGTGTAACTCACAAACAAATCGAAGAAGCTGTGATCGAAGAATGTATCAAAAAAATGATACCAAAAGAACTTCTAGTGAACACTCGTTATTTTATCAACCCTACTGGTAAATTTGAGATCGGCGGGCCTCATGGTGACACAGGTCTAACTGGTCGTAAGATCATTGTAGATACTTACGGTGGAATGGGTCGCCATGGTGGTGGTGCTTTCTCTGGAAAGGATCCATCTAAAGTAGATCGTTCTGCAGCGTATATCGGCCGTTATATTGCAAAAAACGTAGTAGCAGCTGGTCTTGCTCACAAATGTGAAGTGCAACTTGCTTACGCAATTGGAGTTGCAGAACCAGTTTCCGTTCTTGTTGATACATTTGGAACAGGAACTATTTCTGACGAAGAAATTTCTAAGCGAGTTCTTGCAAACTTCAAACTCACTCCAAAGGGAATTGTGGATGGTTTGGATCTTCTTGGAAAAGGAAGAAAATACCAAGAAACAGCGGCTTATGGCCACTTTGGTAGAACAGGTAATACATTTACTTGGGAAAAAACGGATAAAGCAGAAGCTTTAAAAAAAGGATAAGTATGGGAGCACCTAGCCAATCCACTGCAGACAAAAAAGCAACAAGAGATGCATACGGCGAAGCCTTAGTTGAGTTAGGTGCGTCCAGGCAAGATATCGTGGTTTTAGATGCGGACCTTTCCGGTTCCACTAAAACTGCCGATTTTAAGAAAAAATTCCCTGAACGATTTTTTAATGTTGGAGTCGCTGAACAGAACTTAGTTGGTCATGCGGCAGGTCTTGCCCTTTCTGGTTTTGTTCCATTCGCATCTAGTTTTGCTATGTTTCTATCAGGCAGAGCTTGGGAAGTGGTACGAAATAGTGTCGTATATCCAAAGTTAAACGTAAAACTCGTTGCCTCTCACGGTGGAATCACAGTGGGAGAAGACGGTGCTTCTCACCAATGTATCGAAGACTTTGCTATTATGCGTGTCATTCCTGAAATGACTGTGATTTGTCCTTCTGATTTTAACGAAACCAAACAAGTCATTCACGCCATTGCGGATTACAAAGGACCTGTTTACGTAAGGGTCGGTCGTCCTGCCATTCCTGTGATTGAAAGAGAAAACTATAAATTCCAAATTGGAAAAGCAGAAGTGATCTCCGAAGGAAAAGATGTTTGTATCATTGCCAACGGTGTTATGGTCAACGAAGCCATGATTGCTGTCGGACTTCTCAAGGAAAAAGGAATTAATGCAAGCCTTCTCAATATGGCAACCATCAAACCTTTGGATAAAGAAGCAATCATCGCAAAAGCAAAAGAATGTGGGGCTATTGTCACTTGTGAAGAACACAATGTGATCGGTGGACTTGGTTCTGCAGTGTCCGAACTTCTTTCTGAAGAGTATCCAGTTCCTGTGATCAAAGTAGGAATGAAAGATACCTTTGGAAAATCGGGAACTTGGAGTGGTCTACTCGATTACTTCGGCCTTCGTGCAAAAGATGTAGTTTCCCACGTAGAAATCGCAATTTCCAAAAAGAAAAAATAGGGTTTTGGTTTCGGTTATGACCGGTGCCGGAGCTTCTCAACCATCCATCTTAGAAGAAACAGAAGTGAGGCCACGTCTTAGTGACGGGCCTTGGAAGGTTGTACTTTGGGATGATGACTTTCACACATACGAGTATGTAATTGAAATGTTAATCGACGTATGCCAAATGCCTTGGGAAAAAGCCTTCCAACATGCGGTAGAAGTGGACACAAAAAAGAAAACCATCGTATTCTCAGGAGAATTGGAACACGCGGAATTTGTCCACGAACGGATCTTAAACTATGGTCCCGATCCAAGAATGAGTTCTTCGAAAGGATCTATGACTGCCACTCTAGAGCAGTAATCTATATTTTTTTTTATTTTGAATACAATCTTCAGACGAATACAATCGCAAATGTTAGCGATTACATCTTTCGTTCTAAAGCATAGTTTCTTTCTGGTACGAGTAAAGAAGATACTGATTCATTGGTATCCACTTTGATATGGGTTGTAGGATTGTAAGTATCCAACATATAATCACCATCCACAATGAATTGGTAATGGTATTCTCCTGGGAGTAATTTCTTTTCGAGAGTAAAAACTCCCTTTCTATCTTTTTTCAAAAAATCGTGTTCTGGGTTCCAATCATTAAAACTTCCCACCACTCGAACCACTTCGGCATTCGGTAAATAGATTTGAAATTTAACGGTTCGTAAATCTCTTTCTTCATTTGCAGAATCTTCGAGCACCATAGTTTTTGTTTGGCGGTCCGTATCTTTTCCATCTAAAATAAAACGAGAGTAGTAAGATCCAGAACCATCTTCCAACTTATCAAAGTTTTCTGGGTCATATGTGAGGAGTCCATTCACACGGAACTTGTACTCGTAAACTGGATCTTCTTCGTAAGTGTCTGTGATTTGGGTTGGTTCTATGACTGTATAATAAATTCCATATTGGTTACGTTTCATATCAGAACATTCCCAATTGTTGAAACTTCCACAGATTTCCACCGATTCATCTCTAAGTCCATTGTAAGTAAAAAGAATCCCTCTATTTATCAATTTGCCTGAGGAAACATAAGATTCCACATCGAGATAACGAATGTAACGTGGAGCAATATTTTTTTTGAGACTTTCCAGTTGCCAGAGGTAATAGACCGTATCTTGGTCTTCTGTTTCATCGGACATCTCTAGTTCTTTTGAGGAAAAACTTCCGATCCAATCCATTCCATCCTCGGCAAAGATTCCGATTCCTGTGAAAAAGAGTAAAAATAGGGCGATACGGATGGATTTCGATTTCATCATAGTCGTGGTCGTTAAAGAGTCCTTCTAGATAATTTTCGGCAGAAATGAAAAAAGAGAGTGAAAGGTTTTTTTCTGCACGAACCATCTGACATAATAAAAAAAATATTCTGTCATTTTAAGAAGGGGCCGATAATTCATTAGGAATAGACCCGTAATGGCTGAGCCGATAGACAAATTGAGTCCGGAAGAAATCACACAAATCGAGACGATGTTTTCGGCTCTCAATAAAAATCCGCTCTCATCGGAAGAACTGAATCCGATGGCGAAGGTTTTACGTGAGAAACTGGGATATACAAGTCCCATCGTACCTTCGGAACCGGCAGCCGACTCCGAAGAAGATTCCGGCTCTCCTTTTGATGATATTGATAACGAAGGCGCGGGCGATTCTGAAGGCGGAGATCCTTTTGCCCCACTCGATGACGAGGATGACGATTTTGGTCCTCCCAAACTTCCGAACCGAGAAGCGGAAGAAGACGACGGAATTGATTTAGATGAATTACTCGGTGAAGACTCACCGAAACCGACTCCTGCTGCTACTGACGATTTTGACTTTGATGCCCCAGCCACTGACACAGAGGATACCGATCCTTTTGCCTCCGATACAGGTACAACGGAAGAAACAGATCCATTCGCAAGTATGGACAGTCCCGGCGGAGCGTCAGACGAAGATGATCCTTTTGCTAACTTAGATGCCGTTGATGAAGCTCCTTTAGAGGACAAACCTGCACCTGTCATCGGTGATGATCCTTTTGCCAATTTAGGCGGTGAGGATGATACTCCCCCCACTACCGACGAAGACCTGTTTGCTGGATTCGATTCTGGTGCGGAAGAACCAACTTCCGCTAGTGATGATTTTGATTTTGGGGGTGGGGGAGACAGTGCTCCTGCCGGTGATGATCCTTTTGCAGATATGGGATCTACTCCCACGCCAACAGAAAGTTTCGGCGATGACCCGTTTGGTGGATTTGATACTCCGACTTCCGATTCCGGTGGCGCGGATGATCCATTTGGTGATCTTTCGACTCCCGCTTCTGGGGGAGATACTTCCTTTGGTGATGATCCATTTGCGGATATGGGTTCTACCCCGACACCAACAGAAAGTTTTGGTGACGATCCATTCGGAAATATGGACAGTCCGTCCGCACCTTCTAGGGACAATGAACCAGTAGATGTCGGTGGTGGATTTGATGATCCGTTTGGAGACTTGGGAGTGGGAATGGAACCACCAAGTCTCGATGACGACTTAGGTGCTCCTTCTTTTGATGATTTAGCCCCATCGATTGATGATATGCCTGTCTCTACAATGGATGACTTTGGTTCAGATGGACCAGGGGGATTTGAGGAAGACCTCATGTCTCTTGGCAAAGAAGAGGAACCAGAAGAGTCACTGGAAGCTAACCTAACAGATGAAGAATTAGCTGTCATCCAATCCGAATTACTCCGTTACCCACCAAAACTTCGTCGTACAATCATCGATACGATTGTGAACCAAAGGATTCCGGTTCGTAACCAGAAAGAAATCATTGAACTCATTAAGGCACAACAAAAACCAGAAGACATTGCCAGTTACTTAAGTGGACTTCTTGGGGAAAGGGTCGAACTCAGCGATTCCACAGGAAAGTTTGCTGCCGATGGTGTTCCGATCATTGCTAGTCGAGACGCTTATACGAAAGAAGGTGCTGCCCGCAAACGTGAGTTAGTTCGTAGAACCATTTTATCATCTGCCGCTGCGGTATTTCTTGTTTTTGGAATCGTCACTCTATGGAAGTATGTCATTGTTCCTTATCGTGCCAAAGCGCAGTATGCACTCGGACTTGAAAAAATCGAAGAGTTTAGTTATGAAACGGATGCTTTGGAGAAGAAAAAACTCCTTGCTGATGCAGAAAATTATTTTATCAAAGGGGAAGAGATTTTCCCACATAACTTAGAGTTTTTGAATAAATATTGTATTGCCTATACAAAAGCTGGGCAGTATGAAAGAGCCTTTGAAAAATGTTTTGGAAAAGTAGAACCTGATTTTGGTTACGAACCAGAAGATAAAGAACACAAACGAGCTTGGGAAAATAGAAAAGAAGTACCAAACATTAGTTTTGCGAAAAAAACGGAATGGAATGATGCGGGAGTCGAAACCGCAGGCCGACGACCACTCTCGGAATTAGCATTTTATCTGACATCCCAAGACAAAGTTCCAAGAAGGGTTCTAAAAGCAGGTGCTTATATTGCCTCAAGGCTCAAATACAATGTCCATGATATTGATACTTACATAGCGCTCGGAACGTTTCATTCTTTTCATAGAAAGGATTTTATCGAAGTTCCGCCGGGTAGTAATCGCAAAAAATATAAAAATGACCACCTTGCCATCGAATACTTCAAACGAGTGTTTACTGATGGTGGAGATCCAGACAATGTTGATGCCATCGCAGGCATTGCAAAGATTTTTTACAACAAACAAGAGTTTGGAACTGCGGTTAAATATTATAATGATATCATTGAAAAATATCCAAAAAATGCCATTGGACATGGTGGAATTTTATCAACTTACATCGAAATGTGGAAACGAGATAATAATCCTCAGTATGTGCTAAACCATCATAGACAAGTTCGCAATGCACTCAATATTGAAGATGAACTTTCTCTTTTTGTATTAGCAAAACTGGCATCTTTCTATATAGATTTGGATTCTGAAGAGGTCAGAATCAAATACAATATCAACCCAGAAGACCAAGTGACAGGTATGGAAATTGATGATAATGTGGAATACCTTCTCAACATTGCTTATGGAAAAGAAGGTGGTTCCAAGTTTGCAGAAGGGTATTACCAACGCGCTCGGTTCTATTTTAAAAAAGAGGAAGCGGCACGGGCCCTCAAACAATTGGAATTGGCATCTACATATGATATTCGTCACTACTTAGCAGTTCTACTCATGGCTGAGTATTATATCCAAACTGAAAATTATGATGAGGCTGTAAAACTTCTCAGAGAAGCCGATGACCGTTACCAAAACTATCGAGATCGTCTTGGAGAAAAAGATGAAGATGAAACCTTACTTGAAGGAAGTCCGGGAAGGATTTCGTTTAACTTAGGAAAAATTCAATTTTTAGAAGCTGCTGGAATAAATGTAACAGACAATATACGAGAATTTCCTGGTAAAAAAATATATCCAGAACGAAGCATAGGAACTCTCTCCTATGAAGAAAAGGAAAGACGAAATGGACTATTTATGGCTCGTGAATCGTTTTTAGCGGCCCTTGATCGTGATATTTCTAAAGATCCAAAGATAGTCAGAGAATGTTATTATTACCTAGGTTGGATTGATTATAACCATGGCGACTTTTCCCAAAGTTTGGATTTTTGGGCAGAACTTCCAGAAGAAGATATTTATAATAACGCAACATTACTATTCGGAAAAGGAAATGCTTTCTACTACACTAGACAGTACAATGCAGCCCTTGGCAACTATCTGAAGTTAAAAGATGACTTTGAACTGAAAGAACAAAGTTTGGGAAGAATTGATACGGAAAACTCTGATCATAGGGAAGTGTATGAAACTCTCACTGCCCTATACAATAATATTGGAGCAGTGTATGAGAAAAAACAAGATACCATCAATGCTCTCAAATACTATTGGAAAGCCATGGAAACAGCACGTAAAATTAGTTCTGTAAGCGAAATCGCAAACTCTAACAAAGATTTAGTATTTGTGCGAGCAAAACTTGACAGAGAACCATTGTTAGAAGATTGGTTGGCGCCAACACTCGACAGGTTAGATCAAATCAAAAAGTAGATTGATTAATGTTTGCGGAATCTTTCGCGAATGCCGAGTAAAATGAAAAAGAATGTTTCCCACATTCTTTGGATTCGGTAAGGTCTTGCGAGGATCCTCCAAAACCAGATCAGTCCTCTTTCTTTGAACCATTCCGGGGCTTTTTTATCTGCACCAGATAACATATCTAAGGCGCCACCCACTCCAATCACAACCGCTTTGCCAAAATAACCAGTATTGTTTTCAATCCAAATTTCTTGTTCAGGAAAATCCATCGCAAGGAAGATAATATCAGGTCCGGTTTTTCGAATGGCTTCTTTGACTCGCATCTCTCTTTGGCGATCCAAATGGCCTGCATGTCTGCCGACGATACGAACTTTTGGAAAGTGTCTTGTGAGGTTGAAATAAATTCGTTCTACAATTTCATCTTTTGCCCCAAAGATAAAGGCAGTAAATTCTTTGAGTTCCGCAAGACGAATAAGATCCATCATCACAGCAATGGGGGTCACTCGTTCTTTGAGTCTGCCTGAGGTCATCCAGCCAATCCCTGCTCCTTCTACCAATATGGTGCCGGCTTTTTCTGCAATCCGGTGGAGGGATTTTCTGGGACGCATCCTCATCAGTTTGATGGGATCTAAAAATAAAACATGGTGCATGCCTTCTTTTTTCTCAAGCACGCGGAAGAGTTTAGCGATGGCTTCGTCTGTAGTGACGTTGTCGATGGGAATTCCCAGTACATTGAGTGTTTCCAGCTTGGAAACATCTATATTTTGGTATTCTAGTAGTATATCCCTCTCATCTTTTGAGGAATTGTGAACGATTTCGCTCAGTTGCTTCATTTAGCCGGGCTTTCCTTTCCTATCTAAAACATTATGTCCAGTATCCTCTATTGTCGCCTCTAAATTTTTAAAAACTGCCGTTTTTTCACTTGGATTGGAATCGAAAGAACGAGAAAAAGTATCAAAATGTTTCGAAGCCATCTTTTCTCAATATTGATTCTTATCTTTCTCTCAAGCGCAAGTTATGCGGAAAAACTTTCCATTTATGGAACCATTCAAAATGGTACAACGGGCGGTCTCGGTAAGGCAGATTCGATTCGAATGTTAGCTTTGCAAGGAGCCATGGTTCCTTTGGCAGACATCGGCCCACAATCAGGTAAATTTCGTTTTCCTGAAACAGATTTGCCAGAAGGAGCACCCATCCTCTTACAAATCCAATACCAAGGTGTAAATTATAATAAAATGATTCCGCCAACCACTAAGTTTCGTACATCTCCGCAAGAGGTAACGGTGTTTGATACGGGTGCGGATCGCAAACAGGTGGCTGTAAAAAGCTTAATGCAGGTTATGCGAGAGAAAAAAGGCTTACGTGTATTTAAATTATTTCTGATTGATAATTCAAGTAAACCTCCCAAATCCTATGATTCAAAATTATCTCCTTTAGAATATTCTGTTGCCAAAGAAGCTACCGAAATTCTGGCACAAATCCAACAGCCAGGTAGTAAGATGGCCATACCTTTGGGAATTCCTGAAGGAAAAAACGGAGGAAGGATTTTGGATCGTGCCATTCTTCCTGGTGTATCAGAAATGCAAATTTCTTATTTTATTCCCAACAATAACGATAAATTCAGCGAACGAATGTTAATCGAATCTGAGAATGGTAAATTCCCGATCTTTGTGAAACCGCAAGATATGGAAATTACAACAGGAGAAAAAACTCCAGTCACCAAACTTGATAAAGATGTTCCGGCAGGTCTTAGTGCTTACGTTCTTAGTTCTTTAGATTTTGGAACTACTGTTGAGTTTACTTTTTCTGGTGGAAAACCACTTCCCACTATTTCCAACAATCCGAATCCAGAAATCTGGAATGGCTCCATACTGACAAGTTGGGACCTTTCCCTGTTTGCAGTTGTTGGGTTTCTTGGATTTTTATTTACGCTCTCATTTATTTTTGTCTATCGAAAACAAATAGAAAGGAAAAACAATCCATGAACCAAAAACAATCAGTACGAGATAAATCCTATCTGCGATTCTTTGGCCTCGCCGAACTCGCAGACCATGGAGCCAGAGGGATTCTAGCATTTTGGGTCATTTTAGGTATGGCCTTCTTTTTGTTCGGCGATCAAAACTTAATTGCACCGAATATGAAAAATATTGGCGCTTCTTTGGGAATCACAGATCCAAACGAAGTAGATTGGAAGTTAGGTGGAATCATCCCTGTATTATTTTTTATTTTGGGTGGAGTTGTATCTTTATCCATGGGATACCTATCACAAACTTTTTCACGTAAAAACTTACTACTCGCAACAGTACTGCTAGGTGAAATTCCTTGTTTTTTAACGGCTTATGTCGAAACCTATGATCAGTTTTTGGTTTTACGTACACTTTGTGGGTTTGGTCTTGGGGGTATTTTTCCATTACTCTTTAGTTTGATTGGAGATTATTTTTCCAGCCAATCAAGAGCCATTGCTACTGGGTATGTGTCGTTAGCTATGGGACTTGGTGTAGGAGTAGGGCAACTCCTTGGTGGAATTTTGGGTGGAGCTGATCCTATCAATGGATGGCGAGCATCCTTTATTTATATGTCTGCTCCATCTTTTATCTTTGCAGCAATTTATTTATTCTTTTGCAAAGAACCAAAACGTGGCGGGGCCGAAGGAATTGTCAGTGATGAACTATCTCATAAAATTAGTTTAAAAGACTTTAAATTACTTTTTGAAAACAAAACCAACTTAGGAGCTTTTTTGCAAGGCCTTCCGGGTTGTATTCCTTGGGGAGTATTCTTTGTTTATTTAGCTGATTATTACGAACATACTTATCATCTTTCAAAAGAAGTATCTGCTGGTATGATTACCTTTGCTGCAATTGGAATTTTTATTGGAACTTTTTTCGGTGGAGTTCTCGGTCAAATTTTATACAATATTAAAAAAACATACCAACCACTTCTATGTATGGGGACCACTTTCTTTGGGGTATTTCCAGCAATCATGCTTTTTTATGCCTTTGATATTGTTCCTTTTATGGGCCTTTTCATCGCACTGAATATTTTTACTGGGATTATGATTTCGGTGACAGGACCAAACGTAAGAGCCGTATTACTCAACGTAAATGAACCAAAATCAAGAAGTGCGATATTTTCCATATACAACCTAACTGATGATTTGGGGAAAGGATTGGGACCCGTGATGTCTGCGGTGATTTTAGGTCTTACTCCTGACCGTGGACTTGCTCTATCCATATCGATTCTTTTCTGGATTCCTTGTGCATTGGCTTGGTTTTTGGTTTTGTTTAATTATGAAAAAGATGAAGAAAGAATGCATGAACTCATGAAACAAAATGCCTCTGTTACATGATTTTCTTTTGCCATTTGGAACTGAATGAATATTAAACACAACTTACTCGACATTGAAGGGACAACGGCACCAATCGCCTTTGTCCATCAGGTGCTTTTTCCATTTGCTAAAAAACATATTGTTCGTTTCCTAAATTCCTATCAGTTTCCAGAGGATCGACTAAGAGAAATTAAGTTAGAATTTGAAAAGGATTTAGCTTTAAACGAGGAAGGTTTTTTCTCGCGATTTTCAAAGTCTGAATCAAAAATAATTCCAGGTTCTCTTTCTTTTTCAAACGAGATCATTCCCTTTTACTTTGAATATTTGATAGAGAAGGATCGTAAGTTTGGCCCTTTAAAAGAGATCCAAGGCAAAATCTGGAAAGAAGGTTATGAATCAGGGGAAATCAAAAGTATCGTATATGAAGATGTTCCCGGATTTTTAGAAAACGCAATAAAAGAGGGGATAAAGAATCATGTATATTCTTCTGGATCTGTAGAAGCACAAATTCTAATCTATCAGTATTCAGAGTTAGGTGACTTAAGGAACTATTTCACTTCTTATTTTGACACTGCGGTCGGTGGGAAAAGAGAAAAAGAAAGTTATAAAGCGATCGCAGACAAACTAAATTCATCTTCAAACCAAATTCGTTTTTTTACAGATATTGTGGAAGAGGCAGAAGCAGCTAGTTCAGTTGGTATGGATGTGGTGATTTTGAATCGACCAGGCAATCTCCCCCAGAAACCTCATACCTATCCCGTATGGGATCACTTTTAAGTTAGGATCCAAATACTAAAAGAATAGATTCCAATGAGGATGGGAAAGGCCACTTTCCAAAAAGTATGGGCTGATTTCAAATTCATAAATACAAAACATATCAATAGAAATTTGGTAGCACTCATCAGGATCAAATTCCAATTTCCCGGAATCAATTGTCCCATTCCAAAAAAAGAAAAATAAACAATGAACATAAGAATTGTATAAGTAAAAATAATTAATTTCATTTTTTAGTACCTACTGAATCAAATATAGTGCGGGATAAAGTAAAAGCCAAATCAAATCGCACATATGCCAAAATACGGCGCCTGCTTCTAGATTTTCAAAGGTTATTGTTTTGCGACTGAGATAGATGATAAAAAGTATCAAAATTCCTACAACTACATGGAGATAATGAAATCCAGTGAGTAACCAATAGTAACTGAAAAAATTACTTGTTTCTAAACCATAACCTAACATCCATTTATCTCTAAACTCATAAAACTTAAGAGTTAGAAATGCAAATCCAAATAGAATAGATGCGATTAAGTAGAAAGTGAAAAAGTTTAGTTTATCTTTGGTTTTGTAAAATACAGCAATCGCAATACAAAATCCACTTGTTAACAAAAATACTGTATTCCAAAAAGCAAAAGTTTTGTTTAAGTGGGACTGCATAAAGGAAAATGTATTAAGATCCTTTGATTTATCGTAGAGGAGCGATCCAATCCCCAAACAAAAGGTAAGAATTTCAACAAGAACGATCATCCATATCAGAATTCCACCCGGAGGATACCACAAAGTTTGGTTTGTTTCTAAGTTGTTTTGATTCATTTTGTTTCCTGCGTTACTCCTCTATTGATAAAAAATAGAATATTCAATTTAAATAATAAAATAAAAGATTCCTCTTCTTATTTCGAAAACGCCTTAGGGTTTTCATAAAAATATGGACATTTTGTACATAAAATTTCTTTGTGAACGCAGTTCTCGCCATCTTAGATTGATTCTAAGTGGCAATTAACGACCGTTCACTGCTTTAATATCAACCATATTAGAAAAATTCAAATTCGTACTTGATATAAATCAATGCCAAAACTAAAATCTGCTCCTACAATTCAAAAAATTGAAAATAGGAGGCAAGGATGCTATCAAAATCGCAAGCTAGGGCGTTCTTTTTGGGAGGCACTTTCTTGTTCAGTGCTATCTTTGTGTTTCTCACTGTGGATACCTTGCGACAAACTGATTCCCGAACCAATGCACAAAACATCACTGAAGATGTCTTAAAGGGTAAAGAAATTTGGGAAAAAAACAATTGTATGGGATGCCATACTCTGTTAGGTGAAGGAGCATATTATGCACCGGATCTGACTAAGGTTGTCGAAAGGCGAGGAGCCACTTGGATTGATGTCTTTTTAGATGATCCACAAGCGATGTTTCCCGGAGAACGAAAAATGGTGAAGTACAACTTTACTAAGGAAGAAAAAGGACAAGTCATTGCCTTTTTGGATTGGGTGGGTAAAATCGATGCCAATGGTTGGCCACCAAAACCAAATATTCCTATCGATTCTATTGTGACATCTCCTGCCCCACAAATAAAATCCAATGTTGTTGCCTTGTCCCAACCAGAAAAGTTTTCTCAACTTTGTGTCGCCTGTCATGCAGTAGGTGGAAAGGGAGGAAATGTAGGACCAGCACTTGATCACGTAGGTTCGAAATTTGATTCTGATTATCTCAATCGTTGGTTATCAGATCCGCAGGCCATCAAACCGGGAACAAATATGCCTAAGTTGCCGTTAACTGATCCAGAAAGAAAAGATATCGTTACCTATCTTTCTGCGTTGAAATAAGGAGAAACAATGAGATTCCAATCACAAAAGGTAGCATATTGGTTCTTTGCAACTTGTATGTTACTCTTATCTTTACAAATCGTATATGGTTTCATTATGGGTTTTGCTCGTATCGGAATGGATGGATTACATGATTACATACCATTCAATACCGCACGTGCTACACATACAAACTTACTCGTTGTATGGTTGTTAACTGGTTTTATGGGAGCTGCTTATTACATCATTCCAGAAGAATCAGACAGAGAGTTGTATAGTGTCAAACTTGCCTACATCCAACTTATTTCCTGGGTAGTTGTTGGGGTAATTGCCATAATTGGATTTCACTTCAATTGGTGGGAAGGACGTAAGTTTTTAGAAATTCCTAGACCGCTTGACTATTTAGTTGTTGTGAATGTTCTAACATTTTTGTTTAACATAGCCATGACCATTTGGGAAGCCAAAAAAAGAAGTACAACACAACTTGTTCTTTTCTTTGGTTTATTATGTGCCGCCTTACTCTACTTACCTGGTATGATTTACTTCGACAACCAAACTTTGGACTCCTACTTTCGATGGTGGGTAGTACATCTTTGGGTGGAAGGAGTATGGGAACTGATTATGGGTGGTATCCTTGCTTTTTTACTGATCAAACTCACGGGAGTGGATAGAGAAGTAATCGAAAAATGGCTTTATGTAGTTGTGGGTTTAACTTTCCTATCTGGAATTTTAGGAACAGGTCACCACTACTATTGGATTGGAACACCAAAGTATTGGCTTATGGTCGGTGGTATTTTTTCTGCCTTAGAACCTCTTGCTTTCCTTGGTATGGCAATCTGGGCACTCAATATGTATCGCAAAAAAGGAAAAAACCATCCGAATAAAATTGCACTCTATTGGACACTCGGAAGTGCAATGATGTCGTTTATTGGTGCTGGTTTTCTTGGTTTTGCTCATACTTGGCCTGCGGTTAACCAATGGACACATGGAACACTGATCACTGCGATGCATGGACATCTTGCTTTTTGGGGAGCCTACGCCATGTTAGTGTTAGCTGTTATATCCTATGCAATGCCTAACCTTACGGGTAGAAAACTTTTTACAGGAATGTCGGGTTATTTAGCATTCTGGGCATCCAATATTGGAATGTTAGGAATGACTGGGGCACTTGCAGTGGCTGGGATCGCTCAAGTGTATCTAGAACGTAAATTGGGTATGGACTTTTTGGTGGTTCAAAAAGAAATTGAATTCCATTTTGTCGGAATGTTACTTGCGGCTACGCTCTTTACTGTTGGGATCACATATTTTATCGTAGATTTCATTCGTCATGGTCTTCCATCGAATGAAGCACTCGGTAAGAATGTTGGTGACCTCGATTAATTTATGTTAACGACGAAAGCACCCTATTACGAACCAATCGGTAAGGAAATAGAAATCTTTCAAATGGCGGCAGAGAATTCTCTGCCGCTTTTGTTGAAAGGGCCTACTGGATCTGGTAAATCTCGTTTTTTAGAGTATATGGCTCATTCGATGGGACGTAGACTCATCACTATTTTGTGTAATGATGAAACATCTTCAGTGGATTTAGTGGGTAGATTTTTAGTGAAAGGAGCAGATACCATTTGGATGGATGGTCCCTTAACCACTGGTGTCAAGGAAGGTGCCATTGTGTATTTGGATGAGATTGCAGAAGCAAGACCAGATACACTTGTAACGATCCATTCTCTAACCGACCATCGGCGCACATTATTTCTGGAAAGAAAAAATGAAGAAATCATCGCACATCCAGATTTTTTACTAGTAGCTTCTTATAACCCTGGATACCAAAGAGGATTTAAAGAACTTAAGCCATCCACTAAACAAAGATTTTTGGGAATGGATTTTCCTTATCCCAAAGCTTCTGTAGAAGAAAAAATCATAATTGGTGAAACAGGAATCGGTGAGACAATTGCTAAAAAATTAGTTCAATTCGCTGGACTAGTCAGAAACAAGCAAGAGTTAGGTTTGGCTGAAACTGTTTCGACAAGATTACTTGTCTCATGTGCTAAATTGATTTCGAAAGGCCTCCCCTCGCGTCTTGCCGGAAGAACTGCCATCATCTTACCTTTGTCTGATGACTTAGATACAGTTGCTGCCTTACAAGACAGCTTTGATCTAATCTTTTAGGATTTTACGTTGGAATGGGATCAGTTCGTATTTTACCAAGGTCATAAACTTTGGAAAAAAATTCGCAAAAAACTAACACCTCCGAATCCATATTATGGATATGAATTAAAATCCGAAGAAGTTAGAATCATTCGGTACTTACAAACATTAAAGAAAGAACCAGTCAGTTTGATTTTTGGTGGAGAATTTATTTCCCTTGGTCAAAACTTTTTGAAATTTCCTGAAGTGGTGCATTGGTTTGTATCTGAATCAATTTCTAAAAAATTTGTTCGGATTCTCCTTGCATATCTTTCTTTTCTTTCTGACCTTATGCAAGATTACAAACTTAGAAATGGAGTCACCTCTGTTTCTAGTGTGAATTTTTTTGATTCCTTTCGGATGTTTTTAAAAAAGTTTCCGGGTACCAAAGTAGATTGGAAGGATATACGAAAAGAAAGATTAGCGATTCGTAAAAAAGACCAAACACAATATAAAAAAATTAATTCTATCCTGCTTAATGCTAAAACTTCCGTAAACGAAACAAGACAAATCATTCCAATGGGAAAAGACTTTGTATCCCAAGCGAATAAACAAAAAATCCAATCGAAAGAATCAAAACAGAAATTGGATCCAAATGATGCGGAACTACTCGAAGTTGATGAGAAAAAAATAGAAGAGTATACTTTGGGTCACAATTTTGAAAAAATCGAAACAGTAGAAGAGTTTGATGGGCAATGGAGAGATATTGATGGAGAAGAAGATATGGAAGAAGAGGAGGCTTTGCAAGAGCTAAATCTTAAACATATCATTAGAACTGAAGACCCAGTGCATACAACACGGACTAGCGAATCCGGATCAGGTACCTTATTAGAAATTTCTGATTTTAGCAAGGAAGGAAAACATTTTACATACCCAGAGTGGGATTATAAACTAAAAAATTATAAGCCAAACTATTGTTCTGTAGTCGAAGAGTTCCCTAACCAAACTGATTTTAGTTATTCTAAACAGGTATTAGAAAAACAACATACTCACTTAGTACAATTAAAAAAGAAGATGATGGCACTCCTAAATCAAACTCGAATCAAAAAACGTTTGGTTGCAGGGGCTGATATTGACTTAGATGCATTGGTAGATCGGTATGCAGATCTAAAGGCTAAAATAACTCCATCGGAAACGATATACATGAATCCCATTCAGGATGTATCCGATATGGTTCTTTATTTTCTTGTCGACTTAAGTTTATCGACTGACTCATGGATTCAAGATCATAGGGTTTTGGATGTCGAAAGGGAGAGCCTACTTTTGTTTTCTGAATGTTTGGAAGATCTAAAAATTCCCTTTGGGATAGCAGGTTTTTATTCTCGAACTCGTAACTTTAATCAATTTATCCATATAAAGAAATTATCAGAATCTTGGACGGTTGCAAGAGATCGTTTAGGTCCTCTTAGCCCAAAGGGTTACACTCGAGTTGGTCCTTCACTTCGTCATACAAATTCCATACTCAAGGATACCTCATTCAAACAAAAATGGATCATTTTGATCACAGATGCTCGCCCCAATGACTACGATCAGTATGAAGGTAAATACGGTATCGAAGATGTAAATAAAGCAGTCGGCGAATGTTTGTTAAATGGAATTCAGGTATATACTTTGGCAATCGGAACAGAAGAAAAACCAACGATACCTGCAATGATGCGAAATGCTAGTTATCAAATGTTGTTTCATCCGGAAAGGCTCCTCGATTCTTTGCAAGAATTCTTTCGAAGAGCCATAAGAGTATAAATCCTTGTTAGGAAGGTTTGCCGTCAGGTCTTGGGCTAAATAAAATTTTTGTATATTGCAACAAAAATAGCAAAAAGGAAAGAACCCAAATCATACCTGATAGGTGGTATGCATACTTGTATTCTCCCATCAATGGAAAGAACACTCGAATCACAACTGCAATATTAAGAATGATATAAGCAAATACGGTGAGAGGAGAGGCAATAATACTTCTTCCTGTATGTCCTAAACTCACTCTTGTGATCATTCCATAGATAAATACTCCAATTCCGCCGACAGTCAAACTATGGATTGCTGAGGAGATAGGGAAGTATCCTAATTCTGCTAAACTATATAATAAAAATCCTATAGAAACCCAAAAATAACCCATATATAAAATCCATAAGATGGGTTTTTTATAAGACTTCCAGGGTTTCCAGGAAAGAAAACGGATACTATTAGTCAAAAATAAAGAAAAACAGATTAAAAAAGATATAATCAATATTCCTGAAACTATATTAAATTTAGTGAAATCAATGTTAGTTGCAATACCTTGTATAGAAAAAACTTGGATCAGTTTAAAAAGATAGAAAGTAAATGGTAAATAAAGGACAACAGATTCTATTTTAGGAATTCTTTTGAAGGAATAACCTGGAATGACAACTCCAGAAAAGAAAGGAACTACACGTCCTCCAATGATCAAAATCAAAAATAAGATTACGAATATACTGAGGTGGATGAATGATAAAGTTTGTTCAGGTTCTATAACGGAACGTGCGGAAAGACCACTGAACAAATGAAAGACAGTAAATAATGCATAGTGAAATACAATGGGTCTGTTGTGGTTTTGTGTCGGAACCATAAGTTTTGGAACTAACAAATAAATGACAAAAAGATCAGAGCTAATATCTAGTCCAAAAGATAAATAGGAAGGAAATCCAAGTGGATACATGGAAAATCTTCCTAAGAACCAAAAGAGGAGTAGGAAAAATAGATTTTTTCCTTTTAAGATACTAGAGTTTGTCCAATTTTGCACAGCGGTAAATAGAAAACCGAGTACAATTGCTTTGGAAAAACCAAAGACCATTTCATAGGAATGCCAATGGATAGAATTTATATTGATTGGGTTACTTACTGTATTCGAAAGTACTAATAACCAAAATCCAATGACAAAAATGCCATAAATAGAGCCGAACCAAAAAAAAGGTCGGAATGCAGTATTCCACAAACTTAACTGAAAAAATGAATTCTTCATACTATGAGACTAATTGAAATTAGAATCATTTCATTGATTCAAATCAAGAACTATGCTAAAATTTTAAGTAATCCCTCTTTGTCCAATATGGAGATTTCTCCCTTTTGGGTGTCAATGAGTCCTTGGTCTTTTAGTTGTTTTAGGATTCTGGAGAATGTTTCCGGTCTTAAGTAAAGCAGAGATGCCATTTGAGTTTGTTTCAGTGCAAGCGAGTCTGGTGTTCCATAGAATAAAAAATGAGCTACCCTTTGCATTGCATCCATCGTTAGGCCACGGTTGATCGCCAAATTTAAGGTCTCAATTTTGTTCATGAGTGAATGCATTAAAATATGATTGAGTTCTATATTTTTATGAATACGACTCTGTACTTCTGTGAGTGGCATTCTTAGGATTGTGCTATTTTTTGTGAACCTTCCCGAAGCAGGATAAGGAATTCCTTGGATGACTGCCCATTCAGCTATGATACTTACGGGACGAAAGAAAGTTAAAGTCACTTCATTCATGTTTCCATCGTACTTAAAAACTTGTAAGTCTCCCGTGACAAGTAAATCCATATAGGCAACATTGTCTCCGCCATGGAATAAAAATTCATCCTTTGAAAAAGATAACTCTTGGCATCCTTCAAAAGCTTTCATTAATGATTCAGGATTTGGTTTTGTAAGATACTTTATAATCATGAAAAGTTATGAAATTATTTTTTCTTTTTAAAGTTCGGGATTTTAATTTCCGTTTCCTTTAGAAATTTCCAAAAACGCTTTAAAGTAACTTTCCAATCTTCTTTTTGAGGTTTTATCGTGGAGGATTGTGCGTTGTTTTGCGATTCCTTCACTGGTTCTAGTTCGGAAACGGGAACAATCGCCGCAATTCCTAAGTCAATTTTGAGATATTTCTTTTTAATGATTTTGAAATCAATTTTTGCACCTAATAGGCGTACTATTTCTAGTATAATTGCCCATTTTACTTTTACTGGAGTTAAGGTGTTGTAGTTTTCCACTAAATCGCTAAATAATCTTTGAGATACTTTGGGATTACTGTGAAAAAGTAAAAAACGGAAATGAACATTTCCTCTTAAGTCTTGTGTAATGATTAAATCATTATGATTGAACTCTTTAAATGGAGGAAAATCAACTAATCGAACTACAACAGAGTTAATTAAATCTAAACTATTGTGGATTTCTGTCTCAGGATTAACTTTTATTGAGTAAGTTATATCATCTTCTGGAATAACTTCATTAATGAAGGAGATGAAGTTCACTTGTTCTTTAAAAGGTACTTCTTTGAGGACTTCCAATCTTGAAAGTTCGATGATATCATCCATTACATTGTCAATCGATGATTGAACTTCTATTACCTCTTTGACTAAATTTTTATCCTTAGTTTTTTGAGTAGATTCTCGGTAAGATATTAGTTTGTCTTTCATCGATTTCAGAGGACCTGAAATCATAGCGTCCATATAATAAAAAATCTTTTCACGTAAAGAATCTGCTTCTTTCAATCTTTCGTAACGATTCTGAAGTTTTCGCTTCATAATCAGAAATTGGAAACGTAGCGCTAGTGTCATTAAAATCAAATAGACCAAAAAACTTGTTTCGAGAGAGGAGGGAGAGTTTAGGTATCCTCTTTCAATTAATATCTCTTTTAAAATAGAATAAAGTAAGTAAACAAGAGCCAGCAAGTGAATCGCGGACCCTCTTTTTTGATCTCTAAATTTTATGAAAGTTACATAGATTGCATAAACGATAACAGCTAATAAATGGATATCCCAATAACCTATAAAATTATACCAGAATACGGGGCTGTGGACTATAGCAAAAACTGCAATAAAGAAAAACTGAGTAAAGAGATACAACCTCTGGTATTTGAATGGCTTTAATTCAAAAAAATCCTGAATGAATTTAATAAATCCATAAGGTAAAATTAGTAAAAATGAATACTCGATAAACTTTAGAATTGTGAATTGGTCTATTAAAAAGAATCGAACTTCGTTTTTTGATAATTCATAAGCTGAGAAAATAAGCGCTAATATACTGAAACTAAAGTATTCTTTTTTATCTCTTAGATTAAAAAAGTTAATAAAGAAAAATAAAGCAATGAAGAGATAAAAACCAACAAAGATAAGTTCTACGAGAGAATCATATAGATTGCCATTTAATGCTTCTTCGTAAGTGACAATTCGGATTGGCCCGGTGATAATTCCTGCAGATGTGGATAGAGAGGAATTAATTTTTACTATTAGAACATTTTCTCCATCTAACAATAAGTCGTGAGGGATAGGGTAAATCCTGGGTCTACCAAATGCAAACTCATCTGGGTCTTTTCCAAATGCAGAATTATTTTTACCAATCAGTACTCCGTTGATAAATACTTCATCTGATTCGTAGATTTTTCCCAGTTGTAATGCTAAAGACTTTTGGTGTTGTTCTGTAGTAATATCAAAACTCTTTCTAACCCAAATGGATCCACGATAACTTCTATTTAAATTTCGAAAGTTACTGGGAACTGTTGTGATATCTAAGTTGTTTGCGTTAAATTCATTGCTTAGGATATCTGCATTATCATTAAAATAAATTCCCCAATCATCACCATCTAAACGTAATACAACAGTGTTTTCGACAGTGGAACGAGAACAATCAGAAAGGAAGAAAAAGAAGGATAATATTAAGATTCGTTTGAATGTAAGGGATTTCATTTATTAGGTTTCTCCGGGATACGAATTGTGAATTTGGCTCCCATACCTTCGCTTGATTTTAAACTTACAGTTCCACCGAGAAATTTAGCCGTAGCCTCTACTAAAGTGAGTCCAATTCCAGCTCCAGGGATTTCATTTTTTTTATCACGGTATCCGCGAACGAACTTTTGAAAGATAGTTTCCATTTCTAATTGGCTTAGGCCCATACCTTCATCCATAACAATGAGTTGGTGAAAGCCATCGCGATTGAAAAATTCTATACTGATGTCTGTCTTTGGGTCAGTGTATTGGTAGGCATTTTCTACCAAGTTTCTTAAAATACAAAAGAGTAATTCTTTAGGAAAATAAATCTCCAAGTCATTTGGTTTTACTTCAATTGAAGTTGTTTTTCTATGTTGTTCCAAATGGTTTTCAACACTGGATACACAATTTCGAATTAACTCTGCTACAGAGAATGTTTCATAAAAAGGAATATATGTTCTATCTTCTAATTTACGTAATAGAATTGCTTCTTCTACCATATAACTCATATAGGAAATATGATCTTCTGCTTGTTTTATGGGATCTAACTCATGTTTTGATCCTAATTTAGTTTTGGCCTTCTTTTTTGGGGCAGATTTTGTAGATACTTTCGTTTGTTCTTTGGAATTGTTTTTAGCAGAGTTTGTAGATATATTGTCGATTGCCTTTTTGATTTTTTCCATTCCTGATTTGAATTCAGAGGATAAATTGATCAAAAATCCTGTTTTAACTCTTTCCATTTGGATTAATTCTTTTTCTTGTTCGATAAAGTTTTCTAAACCCAAAACTATATCGTTTGAAAGTTGGATTGAAATCATAACAAGGAATATCAAAAATCCTAAATATAAAGTTCCTGGCATGGAAATGATTTCTAAGGCAGAAAGACTATCGATTAGGATCGTTGGCAATAAAGAAGCGATCCCAATTAGAATGTATTTTACCTTCGCAATGTTTGCTTTGCCATTGTTTACAAATAGGTAAATGACAAGTCCCATCGCTACTGGTAACGCATAATTAAAAAGAGCGATGACTAAGATCCAAGTTTTAGGTGTTCTAAAAAACAAAGTAATCACAAATAAAGCAAAAAGAAATACTTCATATACTAGTAGCACTACATTTCGCTTCATCTTTAAATACTGGTGCATGAAGTTGATAAAAAATACAGGAAGGCAGATAAGAACTAAAAGCTCCGAAACATAAGACCAAGTAAAACTTTCAAATAAAATATCGCGATGTTGCGTACGGATCAGAACATAGATTCCCATAAAAATGGAGAATAGGGCAAAGAAAAAGTTCTCTCCTGCTCGGCCACGGACTATGGAACCTACTAAAAAATAAATCCCCATAAATATGAAGACATAGCCGCAAACCATTGCAAATGCTTCTTTTGAAAAAACAGTTTCACGTAATAAACGTTCTTTGGCAATTGTGGGTGCTTCTTTTAGTCCATTTAGATTGGTTGCTGCATAAATGCGAATCGCCATTACGTTCAAACCTGGTTTGAGAAGGTGAGTGGGTAATGAATAAATTCGAATTTTTTGGAAGTCTACTTCCATTTTTGGTAAAACAGTACCAGTTTTATCAATGAGGATTCCATTTAGATAAAACTCATCAATATCGCGAATCCGACCGAGTTGGATGGCAATGGGCTCTACAGGAGTAGTATAATTATCTGGTAAATAAAAAGAACATCGATACCAGTGATACCCTGTTAGGTTTTCAGTTTTCGAAATTCCATAATCAGGAACAGATCGTTTGACCCAAAATGATTCTTCAACTGATTCATCTCGCCAATCTAAGTTGTCACCTTTTCTAAATAACCAATCTGTTTTTAAAACTACTGGCCTTTCGAAGGAAGTGATCATAGTTCCACAAGGTTCTGCCGCCAAACTGAAAACAGTTGGCAACAAAACAAATGCGAACCCGAAAACGAGCTGGTAAATACGGGTTTTCGAAATCATATCGGTTCGACGTTTCGAATGGCCTCTTCGATTTCTTTGAGCTGTGTAGAAATCCTTGCGTCGATAGCCCCCACATCCGTTTCGATGATAACCCCACCACGATCCACTCGAGAGTCTTCGTAGATATTGACTTTGCGGAGAGATTCCATTAGTTTGATGAGTTCGTCTTTGTGAGCAGTGGTGAGTTCCAAGTCGGCAAAGTTAACACGAATGTCAATTCGGTCACGATCTTTAATTCGTTTCATTGCTTCACGAATGTTATTGAGAACAATTTCTTTACGTTCAATGATTTCGTCTTTGATTACTTTTCTTGCAATGACTAGAATCATCTCTACCATTTGTTTTTCTGAAGCAGCAATCATTTCTTCTCGAATGTCGATCGCCTTACCAATGATAGTTCCTAGTCGGTCAATGAGTCGTCTCACTTCCCCTTGGCCTTTTTTGAATCCTACTTCTCGACCTGCATCGTATCCTTTTTGGTACGCTTCGTGTTCGATCTCAGCCTGTTTCATTTCGGCTTCTTTGATCATACGTTCGACTTCCATCTTAGCACGATCTAAGATTTGTTCCGCTTTGGCACGGCCAGAGTCTTCTTCTAATTTAATTTTTTCTTTGGAGTCTTGAACCATTTGGAAGGCTTTTGTCCTTCCTTCTTCTTCAATGGCTTTGGCTTGTTTTTTTGCGTCTTCTAATAATTGGCGGACCTGTTCTTCCGTCTCTTGACGATACCTTTGGAGTTCCGCTTCGATTTCTTCAATCGATGGACCTTGGTATTGTTCGATGATATTCCCTTCTTGGTCTATCTCGAAATCTTCTTGTTCGTCGGTTTTATGGAACTTTTTGTACTTATCAGGAAGTTGAATCTCAACTTCTTCTTGTAAGTCGGCAATTTGAATGGGTTTAAAGACTAGTTTTGCCATATCCTTACTTCAATCTCCAGAGTTTCACTTTGCCTTCATCCATTGCCTCGCGCAGTCTATCCAAGATTCCCTTTTGGGCTTCTTCGATTTCTGCTAAAGAGACAGGACCTAACGAATCCCATTCGATCTTAATTTCTTTCACAAGCCAAGATTCCAAATTGGAATAAACTTGATCACGAAAATCTGTCTCCACTCCTTTCAATGCACAGGCAAGGACAAGAGGATGGATCTCAGAAAAGAACCGAGTGAGGCTCGTCCTTCCTAAATGAAGGAGGTCTTCCAAACGAAAGTAGTGTTCTACTATAGTTTCGGCATATTCTGGGCTTTTTTTCTGAATTCGTTCAATTAAATTTTGAGATGGTAAAAAAGGAAGTCTAGTGAGAATTTCACCCGCAGTTTTAGCTTTGCGGCTTCGGATCTTGGAAACTGGCATTTTTTTCTGGATGAGTTCCATTTTGAACCGCAGAAAACGCTCCAATTGGTCCCTTTCCCTGTCCGAATGGTAATCAATTTCAGAAAGGGCTAAAATGATATCTTCTCGATGATTTTCCGGATATTCCGCTAAAACTTCAGATGCTGTTTCTGGATCTGAAAAACTAAGAACCCGGGCCACAACTTCGGAGGTTTCGTCCATCGTGAGGTTTCGTAGCATTTCCAAAGAATAGGTCGGAAGTTCCGGCCAAAGAGGGGCACTCGACTTAGAATCCTCCTCTTTTAGGATCTCTTGCAGGAGAGAATATAATTCATTGGTGTCTGGATGTTCGTTATGCACATAGTTCCCGCCATAGTTGCTTGCGGGAGACTGTGTATGCTCGTTGTTATGCGTAAAACCACCCTCTGCTGGTAAATTTCCGAATCTGGGTTCGTTTTTTCCTGCTTTATTGGGGGAATAACTGCTATTCGCATAACCTCCTCTCATGACGGTACTGCTATGGCTTGGTTGGTGTGTGTTTTGAGAGTTTCCTTGGTTTCCTTTTTTTTGGAGGAATTTTGTGAAGGAAAGTAGGATGTCTTTTTCCTGACCCTTGGTTGGAGATGGGTTGGATTCTACTTTAAGGAGGAGGGATTCAATTTCGGAATCACTCAAATGAGAGAACACTTCATCCGGTAAATAGCGGCCAAGGATCTGGTAGGCAAGGGCGGCTTTATTGGGTCCAGATGGAGTTTTCATTTAGGTGACATAATAACTTAGTAGGACCGTCGTACAAACCAAAAAATATTATTTTTTTTATTTCGAAAACTTCCTTTCCAAATTCGTGTCCGAAAAGTCTCTGAAGGTTAGGGATGACCCGTCAGACAATAATCTATCTCTCCATAGCATTTTTGGCATCGGCTTGTCGTATGGTGGCTCCTTCACCTAAAATTGAATCAGGTGCATTGGATTTACGAACATTCCCTTTTGAGTCGGGGGCGGCAATGGCCCTCCAAGGCGATTGGAAATTTTTCCCTGGTCAATTGGATGTTCCCAAAGACGCAGATCCGCCTACCTATCTTCCTGTTCCTTCCCTATGGAATCAAGTGCCGCTGCGAACGGGGCTCGTGGATGGAAAGGGGTATGGAACTTATGTCCTAGACATTCAACTTCCCAAAGAAAATCAGATTTATTCGGTTTATTTGCCAGAAGTCAGAACTTCGTTTAAGTTAATGGCAGGTAACAGAAGTTTGTTGTCCGGTGTTCCCGGTGTGAACAAAGAATCAACGACTCCGAGTGCCCAGGGCCAAAGTTTTACCATCGTAGCCAAAGACCAGCTTCATATCCGGATAGAGGTAAGTAATTTTCATCACAAAGAAGGTGGGCTTCCTAATGCCCCTGTCTTTGGCCTTGCAGAAAGTGTTCAAAATTATATTTTAGCACAGAGTACTGTGGATTTAGCATTAACGGGCGCTATCTTCATGTTTGGTTTATATCATTTCATTTTATTCTTTTATAGAAAAAAGCAGAGAGAAGCTTTTTATTTTGGGTTTTTCTGTCTGGTATTTGCTGCGAGAATTCCCTTCATTGGAAGTAAAACTATCTATGCTATGTTCCCCAATATCCCTTGGGAATTGGTAATCTACGTTGAATATGCATCAGTATTCGTTTTAGGAATTTTATTTTTATGGTTTGTGGATGGCCTATTCCCTCGTTTTATAGATACAAAGATCATTCTATATTTCAGTGCCTACGTACAGTTTATATTGGTATATGGTTTGATTATCAAACCAGAGGTATATACTCAGTTTGAAATCGTTTTTCAAACATTGGGTGTGGTATACGCAGTTTTTCTTGGAATACGTTTGTCTCAGATGGTGCGTAAAGGCCTACCGGATGCCGGAATTTTCTTTTTAGGATATTTGATTTTATTTGTTGGGTTTATGTATGATGTTTTTCTCGCTTATAGCGGGGAAGGGGAATCAACATTATCACAAATAGCGGTCTTTTTATTTTTTGGGGTCCAATCTACTATTGTTACACTTCGTACGGCAAGAAACTTTCACAAAAAACTATTATTAAAAGAAGAGTTTGAAACTATTAACGAATATTTTATTTTGACAAACCGATTTTATGCGAAGTTTATTCCTCGTGATTTTTTAACCCACCTAGATAAGGAAAGTATCGAGGAAGTTCGGTTAGGTGATAGTAGTGAAAGGGAAATCACCGTTTTGTTTGCTGATATTTGGGAGTATTGGGATATTATTTATTCAATTCCACTTGAAAATAGAATTTTATTTACAAATTCTTATTTAGGAAGGATTGGACCATGTGTTCGCAAAAACAATGGCTTCATTGATAAATACATTGGCAGTGCCATCATGGCATTGTTCGACGGCGGGATTCAAAATTCAATCAAGGCCGCTGAAGATATCCAATGGGAATTGGAAAAATATAATGAACGTAGGAAAACTTTTGATTATTTGCCTCTCCATGCCGGTATAGGAATTCATTCTGGAGATACCATGCTTGGTATTTTGGGAGAGGAAGAAAGATTTGAATCGACTGTGATTTCCGATACAGTCAATCTTTCGAGTAGAATCCAGGGCCTAACAAAAAAATACGGAGCAAGGATTCTCGTCAGTGTAACATCACTTATGTTACATGAGGATTTAGATACAATCCCTTATCGAATCCTGGATTTTGTGCGCGTCAAAGGTAAACAGGAAGCAATAATGATCGCAGAGGTTTTGATTCCTGATATTGATACAAATTCGAATAAAAAAATTGAATTTAAAGAAGAATTTGAAGCAGGAATTTTTGATTATGAACGAGCTGATTTTGTTTCTGCTTTAAAAAAATTTAGTGCGGTATTTGCAAACAATCCAGAAGATTTGGCTGCAAAAATATACATTGAAAGATGTGAGTATTATCAAAGTGCAGGTGTTGGTGTCGATTGGGACGGTGTTTCCGCATGGGAAAAATAATGAATACCATTCGAGCTGGGTTTGTATTTTTTATTTTAGCTTTCTTTATTTCTTCCTGTAATTTTGGCACATCACCGGAAGCAGTGAAAGGATATTTGGAACTTCCTCCCGCATATGTGACAGAAAACAAAAAACTATCTACCGGAGGAGAATGGGAATTCTATTGGGGAGAAGTTTACGGTGAAAGTTTATTTGAAAAAATAAAGGAACCAAATAAAACTTATGTTAAAGTTCCTTCTTCATGGAATTCTTATCGGCCGGAAGGAGAAGGTGGAGATGGATTCGCAGTTTTCCGCCTAACATTAAAACTTCCTGATCCAAAAATTCGTTATTATCTGCGAGTTCAACCCGCAACGAGTTCCTACGAACTCTATATCAATCGTCAAAAAATTGCAAGTTCTGGAAAAGTAGGAACGGATGAACTGAGTGCAGTACCCAAATACCAAATCCAATATGTATCCTTCCAACCAGAAAACGAGGAACAAGAAATACTTTATGTTGTGAGTAATTTTCATCATGCTCGTGGTGGCTATAGAAAGCCGATTGAAATTGGGACCAAGGAAGTAATTCAAAACGAATCTTTAATTTATTCTGCGGGAGAAGTATTTGTTTTCGGCACTATGTTGACCATGGCCCTCTACCAGTTTACTGTGTTTTTCTTTCGCCGAGAGGAGAAGAGTTCCCTTTTCTTTTCTTTGTTTTGCCTCTTTACTGGTCTTCGTTTGGTTGTTTTAGATAACTATTATATAATATATGCATTTCCTGATTTTTCTTGGCATTGGATGCAAGTGTTAGATTACACATCGGCACCACTACTTGTCTGTTTTTTCTTAGGTTACTTAAAAAGTTTATTTCCGGGCCGATCCGAAGTTCCTAAGTGGATGTTATACTCTTGTTGGAGTATTACTACTTGTTTTGTTTCCTTTGTGGTTTTAACAGATGCCAAACTCTTTACCAAAACAAATATATTTTCTCAAGTAGTGATTCTATTTTTTAGTGTTTGTTCATTTTATGTGATACTAAAGATATACCGCCAAAAAAAACGAGATAGTAGTTTGGTTTTTTATGGATCTCTTTTGCTTATGATTGGATCTACACATGATTTAATGGCGGGGAATTATTGGTTTCAATCACAACCCCTTATGCCTTTTTCACTTTTTGTGTTCTTTTTATTTCAGAGTATTCTTCTTGCGAGAAGGAATGCAAGGTTTTATTCATCGATGGACACTTTGACCACTGAGTTGATTGAAGTGAATAATCGATTAGAATCATCTAACCAAGTATATGCAAAGTTTGTGCCCTTGCGGCTCATTGAGTTGTTTTCCCAACAATCTAAAACTAGAGCAAAACGTGGAGATTTTATTGTTAAACAGATGTCAGTATTGTCATCGGACATTCGTGATTTTACTTCAATCTCTGAAACTCTAAGCCCTGAAGAAACATTTCTTTTTCTTAATGATTATTTGCGTCAAGTAGGACCTACTATTAGGTCCCATAATGGATTTATCGAAAAGTATGTGGGAGATGCTATTTTTGCATTGTTCGAAAAACAACCAGAAGATGCTTTGTCTGCAGCTATCGAAATGCACAAAACAATTGCAAGGTGGAATAAAGAGTCGAGGCCACATCGTGTGACTGAAATCCAAATTGGGGTAGGGATTCATTATGGTGAGCTTATGTTGGGAATTATTGGTGAGGAACAAAGAATTGAGTCTGCTGTCCTTTCCGACTCTATGGGTGTTGCCAATTCTTTGGAATCCATGACCAAAAAATACGGTGCCAAAATTATCATTAGTCTCGATGCATTACTTGAATTACAACATCCAGATTCTTATCCGCATCGATTGTTAGATTTTATTAAGATTCCAGCCAAACAAAAGTTAATTGGAATTGTCCAAGTGTTGGTGGAGGGTGTAGAAGAATCTTTTGATTTAAAGTTAAAAACCAGAGAAAAATTTGAGGAAAGTGTGAATTTATTCTGGGATGAGGAATTCGAAAAAGCGAGGATAGGATTTCGTACGATTGCGGAAATCGATCCTTCAGACAAAGCGGCTCAATTGTATTTAGAGCGGACGCAAATGTACGCACAAAACGGCCCCCCTCCCGGTTTTGGAAAGGGGTTTTTGGCATAAAAAAGACATAGAATCGCCCCTTTTCTTGAAAAAGTTCTTGAATTTCCTCTCTAAATGAACGAGAGTCAGTAATACGGAGATTCCCATGACCCAAGCCACTCTTACACAAGCCCCAACTGCTGGAAAGGCTGTGATCCAAACAAAAAGTTTTACTCCATCTGATATTGACCGTATCTTCACAGCCCAAAAGAAAAAGGCTTTGGAACTTCGATTGTCGAATTACAAAACTCGCATCGTAAAACTAAAGAAGCTGAAAGATGTTGTCCTTAAATTCCAAAAAGAAATCCAAACAGCCCTTCATGCTGATTTTAAAAAATCATCTGGCGAAGTAGACATTACTGAAATTCTTCCAACTATTGCTGAAATCAATGATGCGATTCGCCATGTAAAACATTGGATGCGTCCAAAAAATGTAATGACTCCACCAACTCTTTTGGGTGCAACAAGTCGCATTGTTTATGAACCAAAAGGAGTTTGTCTTATCATTGCTCCTTGGAACTATCCATTCCACCTAGCCATTGCTCCATTGGCTGCAGCGATTGCTGCGGGCAATACGGTAATGTTGAAACCTTCTGAGTTCACTCCACATACCGCTGATGTCATCAAAGCAATGTTAAGTGAAGTATTCTCTGAAGAAGAAGTTGCTGTATTTGAAGGTGATGTTGCTGTTGCAACTGCACTTTTGGAAGTGCCCTTTGATCATATCTTTTTTACTGGCTCTACTCCTGTTGGTAAAATTGTTATGACAGCTGCTGCAAAAAACCTTACAAGCGTGACACTTGAGTTAGGTGGTAAGTCACCTTCCATTGTTGCGGAAGACGCCGACATGAAAGTGGCTGCAGAAAGAATCATGTGGGGAAAATTTTTAAATGCCGGTCAAACCTGTGTGGCCCCCGATTATCTTTTGATTCCTGAATCCAAAGTTGATGAATTTGTAAAAAATGCCAAAGAAACAACGGAAAGTTTCTTTAAATCCAAACCCGAAAATTTTACAGCGAGTGCAGATTTTTGTCGAATCGTGAACGCAAAGAACTTTGGAAGAGTGTCATCTTATATAGATGATGCTGTGAAAAAAGGTGCCAAAATTGCCTATGGTGGAGAAACAAGAAGTTCAGATAACTTTATTTCTCCAACCATTCTTACGAATGTATCTTTGGATTCACGAATTATGGAAGACGAAATTTTTGGACCACTGCTTCCGATAGTTACTTACAAAACTTTGGATGAAGCCATCCACATCATCAATGAAAAACCAAAGCCGCTAGCGTTGTATATATTCACAAAAAAGAGAAGTACTTCTAAATATGTGTTACGTAGAACCAGTTCCGGTGGGGCGGTGATTAATGATGTCATCCTTCACTTAGTAAATCCAAACCTTCCTTTTGGTGGGGTAAATCATTCTGGGCATGGAAGTTACCATGGAATTTTTGGTTTCAAAACTTTTTCCCATGAAAGGTCTGTTTTACAAACCCCTAAGGCATCTATCGCTAAATTAATGTATCCACCTTACTCTGGTTTTGTGAGACTTATGGTAAAGTTAACTACTAAATTTTTCGTTTAGTTTTTTCGCTTAAAGATGGCACACTCCTGGGGAATCTTCGGGAGTGTACCTATTGAATTCGCTACAAAATCTTTATATTTTTTATCTCTTTATCAATATTCTCGTTTTTTCGAAAGTACTGATAAATATCAACTCCTACAATGATTCTAATTCAGTGACATCGCACGGGTGATTATTTTTGTGGAAACATGCAGAAGGATTACTCCGCACATTTAGATTCCTTACGAATCACTTGGTTAAGTGAACCTTTCCATTTGGGAATTCCCATCATTGACTTACAACATGTTTGGTTGGTTCATATCATTCTTGAGTTAGAAGAAACAATCGTAGAGTCTGAAAAAGAAGGGTCGGATGTTGATGTACATTCCTCATTTCGAAAAGCTTTGGACTATGTTGCAGAACATTTTGCATTAGAAGAAGATATCCTGGAACACTTTAACTATCCAAAATTTTCCGAACATATACAAGGACACCGAAAATTTGTAGAACGATTAACAGAAAAATACTATGAAGCAAAAAATAGTCAAATGGCTGCTTTGGGTATTTTACAAATCCTTAAAAAATGGCTATTTCAACATATTTTACATGATGATACAGATTATGCAGAGTTTTTTAAAGCAAGTGGTATTGATTTAAAGTCTTACTGTATTGAAATTTTAAAGTCAGGTAAATATCCGATTTCCAAAGAACAACTTTTGATTTATCAAAACATAATTCAAATGGACACAACTCATATTTCACTACACGAACAATCTATTGATACAATTCAAGAAATCAGAAATATTTGGAAAACATATAATCTTTCCACTGGAATTCCGATCATAGATTTACAACACATTTGGCTTTTGAAAATGATTGTAGAGCTTGACCATTCATTGAAGTTAGGTGATGGTGCCAGTGAAACTTTCCACAAAGTAATCGCTGCAGCAATTGAATATACAAAAGACCATTTTGGTGTGGAAGATAAAATCATGAGATACTTTCGATATACTGATGTGGTTAACCATATGAACCAACACAAACGGTTTATTGATTTTATCAAAACTAGAAACGATGAATTTAAATTAGGAAATCCTCGGGCTGGATTGCATTTGGTCCAGGACTTACGAAACTGGCTTTTGTCCCATATTGCTCTTGAGGATAAAAAAATTGGTCTGGCATTTGAATCTCGAGTGAGAGAACTTTCTGAGTTTACGAAAAAACTGCACCAAACTGGCGAAATTACCATCTCTAGAGAGCAAAAAAACCTATATAAACTGGTAATGCAATCGGCTCCCGACCCGCTTGATTAATTTCTTTCGGAAATTGAATTGCCAGGTTGATTTTCCGGGAAAATCCTGTTTCCAAACCCATGGAATACGAAGTCATCATCGGTCTGGAAGTCCACGTCCAGCTCAACACTCTATCTAAAATATTTTCTACGGCTACGAACGAATTCGGTGGTAGTCCCAATACTCATATTTCAACACTTTGTGTGGCTTTACCCGGCACCTTACCAGTGCTAAACGAAGTTGTTCTCGAAAAGGCAGTTCGTGCCGGAGTTGCCCTCGGATGTGAAATCACTCGTTTTACAAAATTTGATCGTAAAAATTATTTTTATCCAGATTTACCAAAAGGATACCAGATTTCTCAATTTGATAAACCTTATGCAACACAAGGTGGAATTCATATTAAGTTAAAAGGAGAAACAGAAGAAAAGTTCATTCCCCTAACGCGAATTCATATGGAAGAGGATGCGGGAAAACTGATCCATTCTCATGACCCATCAATCAATAGATCTTATGTAGATTATAATCGTGCGGGAACTCCACTCATTGAAATCGTTTCTGAACCTGATTTACGTTCTTCTGATGAAGCATACGTTTATTTAAATGAATTAAAAACAATATTACGATACATTCAAGTTTCAGATTGTAATATGGAAGAAGGTTCACTTCGATGTGATGCAAACGTTTCCATTCGACCTAAAGGAGAAAAAGGATTTAGGACTCGCGTAGAAATCAAAAATCTCAACTCTTTTAAGGCCGTAAAACAAGCGATAGACTATGAAATCGAGTGGCAAAAAGATGTATATTCTCGTGGTGAGTCATTCCGTCAGATGACAAAACTTTGGGATGCTACATTACTCAAAACCATTCCTATGCGTTCCAAGGAAATGAGCCATGACTATCGTTACTTTCCTGAACCTGACTTACCTACCATCCAAATCTCAGATTCTTTTATTGAAGACATTCGTAAAACTTTACCTGAACTACCTAGGCAGAAAAAAGAACGATACAAAACAGAACTGGGACTTCCTGAATACGATGCCGAAGTGTTAACAAGCGAACGTGAAATTGCTGAATATTTTGAAGAAGCCCTTCTTGTTTCGGGGGATGCTAAAAAAACATCCAACTGGGTAAAAGATGAAATTCTCGGGATCGTTAACAAAGAAAATATTTCGATTCAGGAATTTGCAATTGATCCATTACGTATAGGTAAACTTGTGAAACTGATCAATTCTGGAGAAATCACGGGTAAGATAGCAAAATCTATTTTTGAAGATATGTTAACTACCAAAGACCAACCAGAAGCCATTGTCGAATCAAAAGGTCTGAAAGTAGTTCGCGATGACAAAGCATTAGAAGAAATTGTAATTCGAGTGATTGAATCCCAACCAGAATCAGTCGAAGGTTGGAAAAACGGAAAAGACCGTGTGCTTGGTGCCATTGTCGGTGGTGTGATGAAAGAAACCAAAGGCAAAGCTGATCCAAAACTTGTAAACGAGCTGATATTAGCTAAACTTGGCCCGCTCGGCGAAAAAAAGAAAGTTTAGCGTTCGTTAGGGGAGTTCCAACTTGTGGACAGAACCAAAGTCCACAGGCGATTTAAACGCTTCTTCATACGGAGTTCCTAAATGTTTGCAAAGTACGGCTCGAATTGGGCCGGAATGACAAACAACGATGAGTGAGGATAGTGATTTATCGTTTGTTTTTTCCCATTCTGTTCTTAAAAACCCACCATCTTTCCAATCTCCTATAAATGCATCCATTCGAAGGATCAGGTCAGTGAATGCTTCCCCGCCGGGAGTCCTGGCATTGACAAAATCTTTCATCCAAGGGATGGTTTCTTTTCTCGGAATTTCTTCCCAAAGTTTTCCGTCCCAATCTCCAAAGTTCATTTCCCACAAACGTTCGTCAGTTGGTATTGATGAATGATCTGTTGAGGTGAAATTGTATTTGGAAAGTAAAGCGGAGGAAAGTTTTAAAGCTCTGGGAGCAGGACTCGAAAGGAAATGGTCAAAGTTTGGTGGTAAATGAGGAAAAGTAGAATCCGCTGTATCTTCTACTGGATATTTGAGAGGAAAATCAGTCCTTCCATAACAAGTTCCTTTCGGTGCTATAGTTTCTGGATGGCGAATTAAATATAGGTCCATACAAACACTCCCGAAATCCAGATACAAGTTTCTACCACTTGTTGGACGGCTCCTAAACAATCGCCAGTAAAACCACCGATCCAACGTTTCATAAGCGAATACATATAGTATAAACTGGGAATGATCATAACCAAACTAAAAACAAATTGCGGATGTTGGTATGATAACAAGAGAAAAGGAACGAGACCTGCAAAACATGCAAAAAGAGTTTGTGGCCAAGTAATTTCTTTTGCCATTGGTTTTGCATACCCTTCTTCTTTGGCATAGGGAAGGACTAACATCATGATTACCGAAAAAAATCGACTCAAACTATGAGCAGAAACAAAATACAACCAAATCGAAATTAGTTGGTGATTCCAAAAAAAATGCAACTGGTTCCATCGAAATCCGGTGGATGCTAGTGACTGTGAGGCACCTGAAATTTTAAGAACAAGTAATAGGGAAATTCCAGCAGCTCCAAAACTACCGACCCGACTATCCTTCATAATTCGTAAAATATCTTCTCTTTTCCAACCACCTCCAATCCCGTCACAAAAATCAGAAAATCCATCTTCGTGAAAGGCACCTGTTAGAATTAATAAAAATCCTAAGGAGATTACAAACGCAATGTTTGGACCAAACATTAATTGGAAAATGATATAAACAATCCATTGAAAAGTTCCAAGAAATATTCCCACAGTCGGTGAGTATTTGATTGATTTATGTAACCATTCTTCTTGGAAACCAATCCACTTAGGTGAGGGAATTCGGGATAGAAATGATAAACAAACAAAGAAGAGGCGAATTTCTCTTAATAAATATTGCATATAAATTTTTATTTTGAATCCGAATTGCTAACACCAGCATCAGCAAAGGAAGCCATTTCATTAAGAAATTTTACACTGAGTTCAATGAGTGGAAAAGCCGCAAGTGCACCACTTCCCTCTCCTAAACGAAGATTGAGCCGAAGGAGGGGTTTTATCTTCCAATGTTCTAAAACGACGGTATGTCCTTCTTCTTCCGATAAATGTGAAAAAATGGAGTAATATTTCACTGCTGGGTTTAGTGCATAAGCAATTGCAAATGCTGCTGTAGAGATAAAACCATCGACAACAAATGTTTTTCTATGTGCAGAAGCACCGATCATTGCTCCTGCCATCATTCCAATTTCGAATCCACCAAATTCTGAAAGGATTTCTAATGGATCGTTTAGTTTTCCTGTTCTTTCAAATGCTTCAGAAAGGATTTTGAATTTATGTTCTTTTCCGCTGTTGTTGAGTCCCGTACCACGTCCCACAAGTTTTCTTAGTGGAATGTCTGTTAGATGAGATAAGATAAGAGATGCTGCAGATGTATTTCCAATTCCCATTTCCCCAAATAAAAAGATATTTGTATCTTGGTATTGTTTTTCAGACAGAAGTTCAATCCCATTACCAATGGTTTCTTTTGCTTCTTCTAATGACATAGCTTTTGTTTTCAAAAAGTTAGATGTACCTTTTCGAATTTTTCGTTCGATTGGTTTTGGTGCATTTTGATCCCAATCATGATCTACTCCCGCATCCACAACTTCCACATCGATATGACTGTGTTTGGCGAAGACATTAGCACAGGCCCCCCCAGATAAAAAGTTCAAAACCATTTGCCAAGTAACATCTTTAGGATATAAGGAGACGGGTTCTTCGGTAATTCCATGGTCTGCCGCAAATAGTATGAGCTTTGGATTTTTTAGCTCAGGAGAAAGGGTATTTTGGATTTCTGCCAATTGCATGGCAATGGTCTCCAAATCACCTAAGGAACCTAACGGTTTGGTTTTATTGTCTATTTTACTGCGGATGGAGTTTCGCAAAACATCGGTTACAGGAGAAATGGAGGGTAGGGAAAATGGTGACATAAACAAAACCAGTCTAACCGAACCGGTATCCGCTTCCATCGTTTTTGGGCTTGGACGGGGCAGGGAGGTTTGGGAATTGGCTATTTGGGCCAAAAAAAATCCGAATTTCCGTCCTTGGGGCGCTTTACGTAGGAACCCGTCGGAGTTACTATGTCACCAAGCCATGGACGATTTCGCTCACCTTCATTTACATACTACCTATTCCATGTTGGACGGGGCCATACGGATCAGCGATTTGATGAAACGTGTGAAGGAACTGGGGATGAGTTCTGTTGCCATCACTGACCATGGGAACATGTATGGAGCGATTGAGTTCTATAAAGAAGCAGTCAAACACGATGTTAAACCCATCATTGGGTGTGAATTTTATGTAACCCCTTCTCGCAGTGCCGAAACAGAACTGGATGAAATCGCTGACGGTGGTGCATATCATATCATCTTACTTTGTAAAAACGAAATTGGTTATAAAAATATCATTAAACTTGCAAGTAGGTCCTTCACTGAAGGTTTCTATCGCAAACCAAGGATTGATTATGATCTTTTGGAAAGGTATAGCGAAGGTCTTGTTTGTTTAACAGCTTGCCTTGCAGGGGAAGTCAATCGAAAGATTCTAGAAGGCAAAGAAGATAAAGCGTATGCGTTAGCTGGTCGGTTACACGAAATTTTCCGCAAAGAAGATTTTTATTTAGAAATCCAAGATCATGGAATTCCAGAACAACGAACAGTTGCTGAAGCAGTCATGGGATTTTCGAAACGAACAGGAATCCCTCTTGTACTTACAAATGATTCACACTTTCTCACAAAGGATGATAGAGAAGCTCAAGATATTTTACTTCGCATCGGAATGCGCAAAAACATCGATGATGAAATGCGTTTTGGCTTCAACGAAAACTTTTATGTAAAATCACCTGCGGAAATGATTAACATTTTTCCTGATCATAAAGATGCTTTTTATAATACTTTAGCCATTCGTGATAAATGTTCCTTAAATTTCCAATTTGGAAATCCACTCCTTCCTCCATTTGAAGTCCCTGCAGGATTTGATACCGATAGTTATTTAGAAAAACTAGTATGGGAAGGAATCAAAGAAAAATACCAGGATATAACACCTATTGTACGAGAAAGAACGGAATATGAAATGCAAACGATTCGTAATATGCATTTTGCCGGATACTTTTTAATTGTACAAGACTATATAAACTTTGCTAGGCGAGCGGGAATTCCTGTTGGTCCCGGTCGCGGTTCTGCTGCAGGATCGATTATTGCTTATGCTTTGGGAATTACAAATGTCGATCCCATCCGATACAATCTTCTTTTTGAAAGATTCCTCAATCCCGATAGAAAGGATATGCCAGATATTGATACGGATTTTTGCGTAGAAAGGCGAGAAGAAGTTATTAATTATATCAAACATAAATACGGCGAGAACCGAGTAGGACAAATCATTACCTTTGGATCTCTTGCTGCCAAAGCTGCCATCAAAGACGTGGCTCGTGTTTTTAATGTTCCATTTTCTGAAGTGAATGAGATGAGTAAACTTTTTCCAAAAAAATTGGGAATTACCATCCAAGAAGCTGTTGATACATCGAAAGACCTTCGTGATATTGCAGAAAAATCTGATTTAAACAAAAAAGTATTTTATATTGCTCAAAAATTAGAGGGTAACTATCGTCAGGTGGGAAGACATGCTGCCGGTGTTGTCATTGCTCCTACTGCCCTAGAAGAAATAGTTCCTTTATCTACAGTCAGCGAACCTGGTAGAGATGGTCGATCCATTGTCACACAATACGACAAAAACATGTCGGAACAAGTGGGACTCATCAAAATGGATATTTTAGGTTTAAAAAACTTAACTACCATCCATCATGCAACCAAACTCATTGAAAAACGACATGGAATTTTAATCGATTTAGATAAAATTCCTTTAGATGATGCGGCCACCTTTAGTTTATTACGAAAAGCCAATGTCCTTGGGATATTCCAGTTAGATTCTTCATCCGGGATCCGAGATCTTTTTGCCAAAGCCCAAGTGCAAAAATTTGAAGAAATTGCCGCCTTACTTGCGTTATATCGACCTGGTCCTATGGGATCAGGGATGTTGGATGATTATTTAGATCGTAAAAACGGGAAAAAGAAAGTAGTATTCCCCCATGAAAGTTTAGCAGAAGTGTTAGGGGAAACTTACGGAGTGGTTGTCTACCAAGAGCAGGTAATGGGTATCTCCCGGATTATGGGTGGGTATTCTGTAGGAGACTCGGATGTACTTCGTAAGGCGATGGCCAAAAAAGACAAATCCAAACTCCCAGCCTTAAAAGAAAAATTTGTAAAAGGTGCCATCGAAAAAAAGATCAACGAAAAACTTGCCATTGAACTATTTGAACAGTTAGAAAAATTTGGTGAGTATGGATTTAACAAATCTCACTCGGTTGCTTATGCCTTTGTTACTTACCAAACCGCTTACTTAAAAGCTAATTATTCCATTGAATACTTAACAGCTCTTTTATCAGGTGATCATTCCAAAATTACGGATGTGGTAAAATACATCAATAACGCCAAAGAAATGGGTATTCGCATTTTAGGTCCCGATGTCAAAGAGTCGGGAATTTCTTTTGAAATCACTGACGACAAAACCGTTCGATTTGGTCTATCTTCGATCAAGGGAGTGGGAGAACTTGCCGCAGAAAATATTATTTCCAATCGCAATTCCATTGGTGGATACAACCAATTGGGAGACTTCACAAAGAAGCTAGATACAAGGCTTGCAAACAAAAAGGTCCTCGAGTCACTTGCACAAGGTGGAGCCTTCGACTCATTTGGTTATTCAAGGAAAACCATTTCTGAATCCACAGATATCATTCTTAACTATGCCAACAAAAAACAAGCTGAAGAAAAAGAAGGCCAATTTTCTCTGTTTGGCGGTGTCAACGGTGGCGGAGAAGAAAATCTAAATCTTCCCAAAGATGGAATTGAATGGAATGGCGATGAACTTCTTCGAAGAGAAAAAGAAACAACAGGGCTTTATCTTTCTGGCCATCCACTAGATAAATTTACCGAACAATTAAAAACACTCAATCCAACTACCATTGAAAACTTGGAAGAGGTGCGACCTAAATCCAAGGTAGAAATTGCTGGGGTTCTTTCAAAAAAAGTAGTAAAACTCACTAAGAAAAAAGAAGAGTTTGTTAACTTTATGATCGAGGACCAAACCGGTGAGATCGAATGTGTAGCCTTTCCAAAAACCTATGCAGAATTCAAACATTTGTTCACAGAGGACAATACGGTATTTATTCGTGGAATTTTGGAACGACTAGATGCCGACGAATCAGAGTTAAAGGGTCAAATAATAGTCAACAAACTTGAAGAACTAAATTCTGTAACGATTGAAAAGAAAATGGAGAAAACACTCCATTTAACAATCAATATGTTAGAAGAAAAAAATCGAGATGTGATTTTGAAACTCCAAGACATTTTATCAGTGCATCGTGGTGCATCTTCAGTGTTTTTTCATTTGGTTGGAAAAGGTGATGAAAAAAAAGTGATACGAGCACACGATCATTTTTCCATCGAAATTTCTTCTGACCTGATGAAGATGTTAACCGATATTCTTGGTAAAGGTTCAGTTCGTTATACGGTTGGCGAAGAAGTGAGAGTTTTCGGATAAAGTTTGTGGAGTCTCCTTCTCTTACTTTAACTTTATTATTAGAGTTTCTTTGGATGGGTTCGGGGTCCGTCTTTTGTTTGATTTGGTCTCTCTCTCATTTGGTCCGCAATCGTAGTGTTTCTGGATTTGTTTGGTCGTTTGTTTTATTTTCTACAGGGCTTTGGTTACTCACCGGGGCCTTTATGTTCACTGGTTTTTATCACTATCTTCCTTCGATTGCACTCACCCATATCCCTTTTGTTTTTCTATCATCTACATTACTCTATTTATACTTAGAATTTTTGTTTTTGGAAAAACCCATCCAAATCAAAGTTTATCATTTTATTCCCGCGATTGTCTCTGTTCTATTTTTGATTCCTTTTTATTCAGGAACCGATACAGAACGATTGGAAATTTTAGGACTTTTGGATAAATCAGAATATGGTTCTATCATCGTTGGCCTTAACTTCGGAATCAAAGTTTCTATTTTACTTTCTGTGGGAATATTTCTTGTCAAAGAATGGATTCCGAATGTAAGGATGTCCGTCTTCTTTACGAAAAAAGCCATTTACTCTCTCATATTTATCCTTTTGATTTGGATCGACTTGTTACTCGGAAGTATTGGGTTTACTTTTCAAATTGTTTTTTTTCGTAAACTCAGTGCTTATCTTTTGCCAATCCTTATGTATTTTTATTATTTTACTCGTGAACTTTGGACTCCTTTTGTCAGCGATGTTCGAGATAGTATCCAAAGAAATAAATACGAAAAATCCAAATTGGTATCGGTTCAATTAGAAACCATCGATCAAAGGTTATATGAACTTATGCGCGAAAAAGTATTTTGTGATGAAGATCTTAGCCTTTCTAAACTCGCCGATATGGCAGAGGTCAAACCGGGACAACTTTCCGAATACTTTCACAAACGTTATGGATTTGGATTTTATCAATACATCAATCAATACAGGATCGATGAGGCAAAACGTTTGTTATTGGAATCTGAAGAAAGATCCATTCTTTCTATTGCAGATGCCGTTGGATTTAATTCTAAATCAACTTTCAATCGAGTATTTTTAGAAACAGTCGGTACAACTCCTTCCGAATTTCGTAAACAATCAAAATCTATCTAAATCCAAGGTCTCAAAGAATTCTCCAAGACGACAGTTCCAATTTCTTTCGTTAGAATTGGGTTTGTAACGAGGAAATTCAATGCGAACTATGATTGATTTTTATTTAAATCTTCCGGCGAGATTCGGGCAGAAAAATTCTTTTGCCACCCGAGTAGGTGCTGGTGTTTACGAATATAAAACTTACAACAACTTGCTTTCAGATGCAAAGGATTTGGCATTTGGACTCCGGCCGAGTTTATCAGAAAGAGAAAAGGTCGCCATTTTTGCAGACAATGCGTATGAGTGGATCCAAACCAGCATCGCAGTGACACTACTTGGTGCCGTTGACGTACCAAGAGCATCTGATGTAACAGATCACGATATACTTTACATTTTAAATCATTCAGAATCAAAGATTCTATTTGTAGAAAATGAAGCTGTGTTCAAAAGAGTGATTCGATTGGAATCTGAGTTAGAATTTTTAAAAGAAATTGTAATCATATATCCACCTAAAGAGGGAAATAAAGAAATGAGTTCCCGGAAAATTAAGATTTCCACCTTGCAAGAGCTAGCCGCAAAGGGAAAAGAACTTCGTAAAGTCGACCAAACAGATACTTTATTTCTGAATAGTACGATAAAAGAATCAGACCTATTTACTATGATCTACACTTCGGGAACTACAGGAACACCGAAAGGTGTCATGTTGACCCAAGGAAACATTTTATTTCAATTACAAAACCTCCCAATTCGTTTGCAGAAAGGGGATAGAACTTTATCCATCTTACCTATTTGGCATATCTTTGAAAGAATTTTTGAAATCTTTACATTGTACTATGGAGCTTGTACTTACTACAGCAGTGTTCGTACATTAAAAGAAGATTTAAGATTTGTGAAACCCAACTTTATGGCATCGGCCCCAAGACTTTGGGAAAGTATCTATTCAGGAATTTTGGGAACTCTTGCCAAGTCATCAACGGTAAAACAAAAAATGTTTCATATTGCGATGTTCTTTGCCAAAAGATTTTTTGTTTCGAGACAAATCATCACAGGAAATGTTTTGGACATCCACCCTGTTGTTTTTTGGAAACAAACCCTTCGTTTTGTTTATCACTTGTATCGATTTTTTCTGGTAAGTTTGCCTCATTTGTTTTTTGATTTTTTAGTTTTATCTAAGATTCGAAAGGCCACGGGGGGAGAACTAAAAGGTTCTTGTTCTGGTGGAGGTGCACTTCCTTATCATGTAGATGAATTTTTTAATACTATTGGAATTCCTGTGTTAGAAGGATATGGAATGACTGAAACAGCACCTGTGCTTGCTATGCGGACATTCGAAGAAATCATTCCAGGTTCAGTAGGTAGGATATTTCCAAAAACACATTTAAGGCTTGTTGATTTACAAACTGGCGAAGTTTTTTTAGATACAGAAACAGGTAAATTTGTATTCGGAAGAAAGGGCGAAATCCATGTGAAGGGAAAACAAGTGATGGCTGGTTATTATAAAAATCCAGATGCAACGAATAAGGTTTTGGTGGATGGTTGGTTAAATACTGGTGACTTAGGAATTTTTACTGCAAATCATAATTTGAGAATTGTAGGAAGATCAAAGGAAACCATTGTTTTGTTAGGTGGTGAAAATGTGGAGCCAGTTCCTATAGAATCAAAAATTTTAGAGTCAGAATGGATTGATCAGTGTATGGTCGTTGGTCAAGATCAAAAGTATTTAAGTGTACTTGTGTATCCAAACATTTCTCGATTTGAAGAGCCTCTTACTGGAGAATTCTGGAACAAAAAAGAAGTGATTCAAAAAATTGAAACAGAAATCAAAACAAAGGTCAATGCGCAGACGGGATTTAAATCTTTTGAAAGGGTTGTGGGGGTTGTGGTTTTGCCAAAACCATTTGAAGTGGGAGACGAACTCACCGCAAAACTATCCTTAAAGAGACATGTAATCACAGACAAATACAAATCAGAAATTGCAAAATTGTATTCCAACAACTAAAAATTATCTGAAATAAAAGATTAGGGAGGGTTTAGTTCCCTCCGCTAATTCTTGTTATGTTGATGCTGAATCCTCTTTCCGATTCTTGTCCGCTAAAGTCCTTCGTTTTTACTTTGATGGTATTTTCTCCTGCTTTTAAATTGAGAACTCCAACCAAATATCGATCTTTAAAAAACAGATCATCAAAACTATGTCCTTCTTTGGTTTTCCATTTTCCTGAGTCAAAGCGAAGGGAGCCGAAAGTGGCCTCTTTGTAAGTTTCTCCGTTAAAAAAGAACTTCACTTCCTTTACTCCTCTTCGCTGGCTATTTTTGACACCACCATCAATGATGCTTACTGTTAAGGGAAAAGCTTTGGATACATTGATATTGTCGCCATCATTTAGATTTGTATAATTTTCACCTACATGGATGAAGAGGTTGGCAATTTGTGGAGGCATTGTGTCCTCTATAGGGGGAAGGAAGGCCAGGGGATCGAGCAGAGTTTTCCCATAATCCTTTCCAAGAACAAAATGTAAATGTCCACCAGTGGAATGGCCTGTGTTTCCAGAGATCCCAATGGTATCACCAGCAGAGACCTGTTTGCCGGTGCGGACTACTTCATTTCTCGTGCCACCTAAATGGTAATAACCGCTCACATAACCATTTTTATGTGCTATCCAGACTATATTGCCCGAGCCACGTTCGTCTTCAAAAGGGTCATCCTCCGCATAACGGGAGTATAGGATAAATCCCTGGCTCATACTTTTGACAGGTTGTAAAACGGAAGAAATGTCGAGTCCATTGTGAAAATGGTCTTTTCTTGACTCACCAAAGGTGCTTGTGATGAGCGCAGGCAATTCTAAGCCCTGGATGGGCCAAACAAACTCTGGTTTTGTATCAGAGACAGGTTCGTCCGCTAAAATAAAACTTGCCAAGAGACTCAATACTACAACAATACTTCTCATGTTTAGAGAAGTCTCCTGGCAGGTTACTTTTTAGGAAAGTATATAATGAAACTGACTTCTCATACCAATGAAGAAATTTTAGAGATTGTAAAGGCATGTGGTGCTGGAGATGAAAAGTCTCTGCAGACATTTTTTGATATCTATTCACAAGATATATACAACTTTCCCATCCGAGTTTTTCACCTAAGTGAGGATGATGCTTCTGATTATTATATCTACGCTTTTGAACGTTTAAAAACAGGAAAACGATTCAAAAGTTTTGTGGGAAAATCCAGCTTTAAAACTTGGTTTTTCTCCGTACTCAGAAATTTACTGATCGATTGGCAGCGCACTAAACGGGAAGTCAAAACCCAAACGATTTCTAAAGTCAATAGAGATGGGAAAGAATACAGCACCATCGAAGACGAACCAGACAAACGTTCGGAAGCTCTTGCATTGGCCATTGACGTCTCGGATCAGTTCCATTCCGTACTCTCCACAATCAAAATAGAGAACCGAGTTGTTTTCAAATTGTCATTTGTTTATTACCTCCATTTGGATCCGGAAGAAATCCGTTTCATTTCAGAAAAAACAAACCGTTCGGAAGAGGAAATTCGTGTTGAAGTTTTAAAGCTTAGAGAAGACCTCTCTGGCCGCGAAGAAGAAAACTTAAAAATGGAAGATAAGATCACAGCTCTATATTTGAATATTCTAGATCTGAAAGAACAAAAGAAATCCAAAGCCCAGGGTGATTCGGTAGAGGCATTATATTATAAAGAGCGATTGGACCATGCACTCGCCAAAAAGTATGAACAAAGGAAAAAGCTAATCGAAAAAAAGCAAAAGGGACACTTTCTTGTCCGCACCCCTTACCGAGAGATTGCCAGAATTTTAGGGATTTCCGAAGGTGGTGTCAGCGTCACTTTGCTCCGGGTCTTAGAAAAAATGCAAAAAAAAATGCATTCTATGGCTGGAGAGGACTAATTTCCTTCGTCATACTTTTACAGGGTGGGGGGTCCACATGGAAAATCAGGGTTTTAACGTAGAGGTACTGGAACTAGCCAGGGGACTTTTTGTCCGTGGAGAGTTTTCGAGTGAGGATGAGTTGCAAAATCATCCTGATTTGCAGGATGCCTATTGGTTTTGTGAAGAAGCCTTCTTTGCTAGTTTGCGCCAAGAAACGGTGGCAAACCACACCTACGCTGAGTCTTGGGATTTGGCAAAAGCAGATCTGACTATGGGCAAAGTTCCTCTTCCTTTACCTGAATTTTTAAAAGAATACACACGTAAGAACCTCATCTTACCAGAGAAGAAAGATAGCCTCATCGTTCGTCTCACGCAATCCGGAATTCGGGTGATTGATAGTCTTGTGGAGTCTTTACAAATTCGAGAAAGTTTTGAATTTGCTCCTTCGATGCGTTCTGCTTCTGCTGAGGTTCGTTCCGGAGATGCTAATTCTGTTATCTTTGAAGAAACCACCAGCGAAAACCAGAAATTCTATTATCAAATTGTGAAGGAAAACCAAGAAGAAGTGTATCTTTCTGTCAAAGCAGAAGGAACCCCTGCCTTCCAACAAGTGAACCTTCGCCGAGAGGGAAGGTTCATCCTTTCTAGTAAAATCAATTTAGAAGGCAGTGCAAGCTTCTCGGGGTTAATCCCTGGTAGTTACACCATTGAGTTTGTAGGTCCAGGCCAATCAAAATCGTTTGACTTGTCTATCCTCGTCGGATAGGTTCATGGGAGAATGCTCTCCCTAATCATAGATAGAGTCGGTAACGTAAATATCTTCAATGTTTTGGAGGACAATCTCCCCGTTGAAGAATCACACATTCAATCAACGTTAGATGATGATTTAATTTTCGAATATTTAGGAGAAGTGGAGAGACTTGTCCACGTTTCCCAATCGGTACTCTCCAACCCAAATCAAATTCTCAATGCAGATATCCTTCAAGATTTGAAGGTGTTAGGTGAAACATTTTACCAACAATTTTTCCCGATCTCCATTATTGAAAAATTAAAAAACACAACCAAACATAGCATTCATTTTAATATTGATCCTGCCCTCGCTTTGGTTCCTTGGGAACTTCTTCATGACGGCACTAGTTTTCTTTCTGATAAATTTAGAATTGGAAAAACCATTCGTGGTGGATTACACCGTCCTACACACCAAGAAAACCGAAAGATTAAGATGTTAATCATAGCAGATCCTACAGAAGACTTACCTCATGCGCAAAAAGAAGGAGAGGTACTTTTTTCTGTTCTGAGCCAAAAGGTACCCACACACCTTTTAGAGTTAGAGTTTATCGGTGGAAAACAAGTCACCAAACTCAAGTTACTTTCTCTTATCAAAGACAAACATATTATACATTATTCGGGACACCTTCATTTTTCAGATGATTCATTGGAGAATGGTTGGTTGTTGTCCGATGGAAAAGTATTAAAGGCGCGCGAGATCAAATCAACAGGGATCGATACTGATTTAGTTTTTTCCAATTCCTGTATGTCTGCAAAAGCAGCCGGTAAAAAATTAAATACAAATATTATGAATCAATATGCAGGAGCATTTCTTACTGCAGGTATCAAAACTTTTGTGGGAACCAATTGGGAAATTTTAGACAACGAAAGGACGATAGATTTTACAGTTCGGTTTTATACCTTTTTGTTTTCTGATAAATCTGTAGGTGAGTCTTTGTTTTTGTCTAAAGAATTTGCAAGGCGAAATTACCATGCCAACGATTTGACTTGGGCAAACTATGCATTGTATGGAAATCCTGATTTTTCCTTATTCGTAAAAGAAAGAAAAAATTTCCATTCTGCCAAAATTCTAAATCCTACCACGGTTCTAGAGTTTTACCCCACTCCGATTGCTGTCGCTTATTCCAAGTTCATCAATACTAGTAAATCAAAATCCATTGATAAAAACAATCTTCTTAGTTTGGCTAAATTATTCGAAGCAATTAGCCAAGTTGTAGGAATGATGGTTTTTAGTGATCATTCCGCACATGCAATGAACAAATCGATTCCGAATAACCCGGATGATGCGGTATCTCTTCGTAAATGGTGGGAACTTGTATATGGATGTGTTTGGGATTTTCAAAAACTAAAGATTTCAAGTATTTTGGAAATGGCACTTCCTGTTTTACATGAACAAAAAGAAACCATTTTCAAAATCGTAGGATGGATGGAATCTTGGGAAAGAGATGAAATCAAAGAGGAAGAAATTGAATCCTACCAAATCATTTTGCAATTCTTTGTAGAAAATATGTTATTAGAATTTTCGGAATTGGAGAAAGTGAGTATTCTTTTAGTTTCTGAAAATCACAATCCACATTTTTATTTTAAAGGTATCAAACCTGCTTATTTATATCCTTCTTCTCCTGGATCCAAAGACAAATTACAGGAACAACTTTCTAATCAAAAAGGAAATTTAGTTTTGGTTCATGAAAGTCGTAAAATTGTGATTCCATTCCCAACATACTTTAAAGAAAAAAAGGAAACGGGTGATTTGGAACTTGTGTTTAACGGCCTCACACCTTTTGTTTTAGGAGCCAAGCAGAGTTGAGTTTATGCCATCCGGATGTTGGTAACGTTTCCTGCGGTGCCTGTTGTGGTTTGTTTAATTTAAAACTTCAGCCAAAAGAATTTAAAACACTGTTATTGGAACGAACTTCCGAATTCCAAACCACAGTCAATTTTGAAGTTCGCCATAGTTTTCCCATCTTTCGTAAAGAAAGAGAAACAAAAGAAGCTCACATTCCTAAAAAAGATGATATGACTTATAATTGTCCTTTTTTGGGATATGTAGATCCAGCCAAACAACGGATAGGCTGTATGATTCATCCCATTTTTACTGGAGATCCAAAAAGCCAAAACTTTTCCTTTTACGGAGCTTCTATTTGCCAAGCCTATGATTGCAAAAACAAAGAAAGTATTTTGGCCGACTTATGGGAATCGCTTTTTGTGGAGATGGCAAAGGACTCTGTTGAGTATTCTTTTTTATCAGCAGACCATATCTTTTCGCATGCTCTTGAAAAATATTTCCAATTGTTAAACATTAGTATGGATCGAATGTTTCAGGAATTTCGGTTGGAGATGATGGATTTGTTTCGAATGCGACTCCAAACCTCAGCAGAAAAAAATTTCACTTCATTTGAAATCAACTATGAGAGTTTTTCTGATTTAAGTGTATTGGAAGATTATTTTTCCAAGGAGTTGGGTCAGTATTGGAAAGATTGGCGAGAAGGAATGACTAAAAAAAATCCCGGATAGAGGTGAGTATCCGGGCTTTGATTAGAATAAAATTTAATTAAGCTTTAGAAGTAACAGTTGCTACTTTTGCTTTTGTTTCTGCTACCACAGTGTTTGCTTTACCGATGATAGTTTCTACTTGAGAAATTCCTTCTTGAAGGTATTTTCTAAGGTTAACAGAAACTTCGCTTTGGTCTTGAGCACCTTTTGCAGCTAGGCTTTGGAAACCAGTGCTGATTTCAGAAAAAGCTTTTTCTGCTTCTACTTTTGCTGTGTTTACTGCGCCTAGGATGAAGTTTAATCCGTCTTTTACTTGTTGTTCCATTTTCATTTTTCCTTTTCGGTTTTATTTTGTGCAATGCACTACCTCTTTTTGTGCGGTGCACAGGAATTAGTCAACCCGTTTTTGTATTTTTTTCCTGCATCGCACAAAAAAAATGGATAGATGCCTCATCCGGAATTTTTGCCCATCCAGTGGAAATCCACTTATTTAGAACTTCTCGACCAACGGATTTTGCCGGGAAAAAAAGAATTTTTGAAATTATCCACTGCGGAAGAAACCATAGTAGCAATCCGTGAAATGGCTGTTAGAGGTGCACCTGCCATTGCCATCACAGGAGTCTTTGGTCTTAGTTTAGGCGCCAAATCTCGGTCAGGTGTCGCAAATCCGAGTGAGATTGATACATTACTTTCGTCTGTACTTGAGTCTCGGCCAACAGCAGTCAATTTGAGTTATGCCTTACGAGAGGCAAAAAATCGAATCCAAGGAATCACTGAATGGGGAACCATCGCAAAGATTTGGGAAACCTATGGTGAGGAAATGATGAAAGACGATTTGGCAGCAAACAAATCTTTGGGGGAAAATGGAGTTTCATTATTTCCTAAAGACCAATTGGAATTTCATATCATCACTCATTGTAACACAGGAGCCCTTGCCACTGCAGGTCATGGAACGGCTCTTGGGGTGATTCGAAGTTTGCGGGATGCAGGAAAAAAGGTAGTTGTTTATGCAGATGAAACAAGGCCCTTTCTTCAAGGTTCAAGACTTACAGCTTTTGAAATGATGGAAGAAGGAATCGAATGTTATATCATTACTGATGGAATGTCTGGTTGGCTAATGAACCATAGAAAGATTGACGCAGTCATCGTAGGTTGTGATCGGGTTGCGGCAAACGGAGACACTGCCAATAAAATAGGAACTTACAATTTAGGGATAGTCGCAAGAGAACATAATGTACCATTCTATGTTTGTGCCACAAAAGATAGTTTTGACTTAAACTTAAAATCAGGGGAAGAAATTCCTATAGAAATGAGAAAAGAATCCGAGGTGACCAGGTTCGACTTTTTAAAGGGAACCGATGGAAAATATTTATTTCCAGAAGGAAAAACTTCACCTATAGGTGCAAGAGCTCTCAATCCCTCGTTTGATGTAACAAAAGCTCACTTAATCAGAAACTTTATCACAGAATTTGGATGTTTCGTACCTGCGGAGATTTCTCTTCGTCTAAAGAATGTATGACGGAAAAAGCAATTTTAGGTGGTGGGTGTTTTTGGTGTACGGAGGCTGTGTATCTTAGAATTCCAGGAATTCTATCCGTAAAATCAGGATACGCAGGTGGATCCACTCCGAGTCCTACCTACAAAGAAATCTGCACAGGAACTACTGGACATGCAGAGGTTATCGAAATTGAATTTGATCCCGAGCTCATTACATACTCAAAAATATTAGAAATTTTTTGGGCGTCCCATGATCCTACAACTCTCAATAAACAAGGGAACGATGTTGGAACCCAATATCGCTCCGTTATTTTCTACCTAAATGATAAACAAAAAGATTTAGCAGTGGAATCCAAAAGAAAACATGCTTATCTTTTTCCTGATCCGATTGTCACAGAGATTTCACCGGCTCCAGAGTTTTATCCAGCGGAAGATTACCACCAAAATTATTTCACTCTCAACCCACAAAATCCCTATTGCCATTATGTGATTTTTCCCAAACTTAAAAAGTTGGGATTAAAGCTGTAATCGTTGTAAGGTTATTTCCCTTTAAAAGCTGTTAACATCGCTTTTTCCTGGTTAGGGAAAAAGTTCATCACAAATGCAATTTGGGCTTTGGTAATTTTTTCCACTTGCCGTCTGTATTTGATCACTGCACCTGGGTGGGCTGTGTTTCGAACAACAACCTTAACATTGTCTTGGTTGTAACGAGCACCTTTAAGTTCTTCTATTTTAGATTTGAGAAGTTCAACGGTTTTACTTTTTTTCTGGTAAGCATCAAAGATTTCTTTGAACTTTTCTTTTCTCGAATCATCCAATTTCCCACGAGACCTTTGGACAACTTCTTTGATTTTTTGTATTTCTGGAACTAGTGCTTCTAAATCTCTTTCAAACTCGGCAAGTTTGGAGCTACCTTCAGTAAATAGTCTATCATTTCTAAAATGAAATCCTACTTCTACCACTGTGTCCATTTGGGCAGTTGAACCAAGTGATGATACTGTGATTCCTTGGTAAGAAACAATATCAGAACCAATGATGGAAGAAGATTCTCCTGTAAGGATTACGTTTCCTAAACAAAGAATTTTACTTCCTAAAATAAAATTCTCAACGATACAATCGCCATCAATTTCTAGGTTTCCATTCTCAATGAATTTTGCTCGAAGGTCCCCTTTGATACGAATGACACCTTTTCCTTTGGCTTTGACTCCACCTTTGACTTCTAAGTCTTCACCTACAATCACATCAGAAGATTCCACGTTACCATCTAAGTAAAGAGATCCTTGGCAATTAACAACGGCTCCCTCTTCAATGGTTCCTTTGACACGGATAGTACCTTCAAAGTTGATGTTACCTGTTCCTAGACCAATGTTACTTTCAATATTTAATTCAGGAGATACGGTGAGAGAGGTGTCAGTTGAAAACACAACACCACTGAGTGAAGCAAAGTATTCCTTAAGTTGTCTACCTGGTTTTTCAGGATCTTCCACGGTTTTTGGAAGTACATTTTTACCTAAAGTTAATCTAGGTCTGTCGATTGGGTTAGGATAAATTGGATTTCCTAAAACATCAATCCCTTGTTCTCCAGCAATTCCTTCAAAAAGAGTAGCCAGTCTTTCGCCTTCTTTTACGTGAACATATTTATTGATGTTTCTAAAATCTGCTGATCCATCGTCTTTTAAGACAACACGTTGTGCTCTTGGGAAATAAAATTTAATCCAACCACTTTCCCCTTGTTTGGCGGGGTTTCCTTGTGCTACTAAAAAATTAAAATCTTCTCTTACTTTGGTGGGATCTTTTAAGATTTTATCAATTTCGATGGCTGCCTTATCTACCTCTTTCATCAAAATTCGATCCCGATGAATGGTTGCATTGTCTAGAGCTTCATAAATTAATATATTGCTCATTGAACCGCCTAACAACCAAATTGGTTTTGCTACCAAAGTTGCCGTGAGTCGATCCTCGGAGATTTGGATTTTCAGTCCCCGTTCCGGATTGAAGTCCGGTGCATTTTTTACGTCCATTCTGTTAAAAGTATCGGCAGGTTACTTAGGAGAAACGAGAATTTCTATCGGCGGAGCCAATATAGAAAACTTCCGAAGGTTTGCAGGAGGGCCGGGACTCCGAAAATTTGGGAATGGAGAGGTAGGCTGTCTCCGTGGGTTAGGGCAGTCGAAGTGCGGTGGACATAGGAAATTTCTTTCGATTGGAAGAGGAGGGCCAGTTTTTCTGATTCCTCTGGCGAGATCACAGGGTCTGTCTTTCCATGGAGAAGGGCTACGGGCCCACTGAGTGTTTCCAATTGGTAAAACGGAGATAGATTTTCAGGGAGATTTTCCGGAACCGTTTTTAGAACGCGGTTCGCTATTTCTATTCGAAAATTTCCATCGGCGGCCACTTGGAAAAAGAATTCTTTGGCATGGAGAGAAATCTTTTTGAGTAATTTTTCACCTAGTGCCTCGTCACCTTGTCGTTTGAGTCCGTTATCCAAAGCGGACTCATAGTATACTGGTTTTAATTCTTCTGCAAGGTCTGGTTCAAAACGATGGAGCATGTTATATAGAATGACATACACCGCATAAGGATCTATATCGTAATTAGAAAAAACAAAGGGAACAGTATCTAAAAAATCGCAATAGGCTCCTATTGCCATAGAAGTTTTGATTTTATTTTTTGTGTTAGACTTAGAAGCAGCAATTAGACCCATACCACCGGAAAAACTAGCGGATAAATATCCTAAATCATTTCCGTTAAACATATGTTTTGTGGAATGAATTTCCATCATCAAATCTTGGATGTTTGTAATAGTCGTTTCTGCGATCCGAAGCCCTTTCACTTCGGGAAGTTCCGGTAAGATGACACTGTGGTTGGAGTTCGCAATATTTTCTGCAAGTTCCAATATCCTTGGGTCATCAATCCCCATAGCACTCATTCCATGTTGGATATAAACACCTGGTAAAGATTCTGGATTTTTTCCTGTAGGATAAATATGAAACACTCGCCTGCCTGTTCCAGACAATTGGAGTTCCTTACGTTCTAAAGATTTTTTTTGTTTAATCCCTGCATATCCCAAAATGAGTGGGATTGCCAAAACATAAGGTTTCATTCGGATTTAGTTTTTGGGAGTGGGAAATTTTTCCAACAATAAAATAAGATAGAGTCTACCCATATATTCTTCTCCTCTTCTGTCTTTGAGATTGAAGATAAGAATGTATTGGCGGAAATGTTCTAAGGAGATAGGAACTAGTTTATGGTTTAAATTTTCGGGTGGCAAAATATCAATTTCGTAACGGCCCAGTCTCATTTCTGTAATTAATTTTCCTGCTATCTGGTTTGCAAATTCCATCATGATGGATGCTGAATGAGAACGGGAAGTGGGATCTATTTGAAATGCCTTGGCAATTTTTGGAAGGAGTTTGAGTTTTGTATAACCATCTAAAGCTAGATACACTTTTCCATTAATATCTCCAACAAATTCAACAAGTGTACAGTTTTCAAAACAAAGGCCTTCATTTTTAGAAGGACCATAAGCCTCTCTTTCTGCATAGACGAGTAGAGTCTTTTGGAAATGTTCCGGTAATACTTGCGAAACAGTCAGGATAAATTTTTCATCAATTAAAGGATCCATTTATGCTGCGTGGGAAAGGATACTCTCTTCCAATGATTTGTATGCGGCTTTGATCCATACATCAAATTTGATTCCTGGAATGGATTGGTTTGAGTAACCAAGGGCTACTTCTGATGGAAACCCTAGACTATCCAATTCTTCGATAAACTGTTTAAAAAATTCAGAAAACACATCGAGCTTGGCATTCGAAATGATTGCCGCATATAAATTTTCTTCTAGTTGGTACAAACCCAAACCAATGACGCCGTTTTGTTTACCAAGTTCGTTTAAACCAATGGCAATTTCTGATTGGAAGTTTGTATCAATGAACTTGAATAGGATGAGAGTCACTTTTTCTTTTGACTCAAACACTGATTTTGCCATTTGATAAAAATGAGAAACATTGTAGAGTTTGGAAATAGGATGTTTAGTTACCTTTGCATATTCTCTTTTTACCATAATCTTTTCTGAGATGATGGTTGATTTTTCCCAGTAGGATTGGATTTCTGATTCATTCCAAGACTCTTTAGTAGAAAAACATAAAAAACCGAATAACTGTGCATTCATAGTTAACGGAATGTATAACTTTCGCTTGTCGATGGAGATGGCTGGGAGTAGTTCTTTCACCTTACTTTCTTCATATTCTTCCCATTCCACTGGATTGTCATCGGTTTCCACCATCATTCCAGCCTTTTGCCAATAACATTCCTTAAACTCTTTTCCATCATAATAAACATATTGGATTGAGGTAAGTTTCTCTGTTAAAAATGGAAAAGGAAATTCTTTTACCGTTTCACAAAACAAAGATCGTTCTGCCAAATGAATTTGTTCTCTGGCAAGTAAGATGGGATCTTTTTTCCAGAGAATGTCTTTTGGTTTAGGTTCTGCATTCGAAGGTATGGATGGTAAAGACGTTTCCGTATCAAAGACCACATCTGTATGTGGATTATTTTCTAATAAAACTTCGTTATTTAAATTAGGATCCGCATCATTCAGATGCTCAGGCTTTTGAAAATCCAAACTGTATAAAAACAACGCCAGTAACAAACAGGAAACTGCAAGAAGTGTAAAACTCACCCAAGAAAAATAGAATGTATACTGAAGGATGACTCCGATGGTAAAAAAAATTGTGGGAATTGTATATCGTTTCATGGTGTCTTAGCCGTTACTCAATATAACGGGTAAAATGGGGATTCGCTGAACTGATTTTCCCTTTCCGCTAGGGGCAAATGAAACTCTATTCCGAATTAGCCGAATACTATTTTACCATCGAAGAAGCTAGCCGTAAGTTCTCGGAGGAAATCCTCTTTTTAAGAGATACCTTTAAGCGACATAAAATACATACCATTTTAGATATAGGCTGCGGGACCGGGGAACATATCAAGGAACTGCAAGGAATGGGATTCAAACCACTCGGAGTGGATGGATCTCCCCGAATGTTAGAGATCGCCAAAGTCCGGTTTCCGCATTGTCAGTTTGAGCTGGGAAAAATGGAAGTATATGTCGCCAAACAACCGGTAGATGCTGTGATTTGTTTGTATGGGACTTTTAATTATTTGATCAATGATGACTTGGTTCAAAATTTTCTACGGAATTGTCATAAAAATTTAAAACAGGCCGGTCTTTTGGTTTTGGAAATCTGGAATGCAGACCCAATCCACAGAATCAAACGTAAACCAATTACGACAGTAAGTAATGTGAGGCAAGGGGATACTTCGATTCGAAGAAATCGTGGATTTCGTTTAACAAGAGCAGATGATGTTGCCATTGTGGAAGTCAATTATGTATATAATTTAAATCAAAAAGATTTAAAAGACAAACATACGATGCGTGTGTTTCATTTCCCCCAAGTGCAGAATTTCTTAGACGATAATAAGTTTGATGTCCTTCATGTTTATAGCAACTATGATGGCGAAAAATATATAAAAACGGGCGCAAGGATGCTCATTGTAGCCAAAAAGAGGTCTTGACTTTCTTTTTTTTGTACGGTATCTCAATCTATCGGGAGAACGTATGTCTAGTCCAAACCATTTCCAAGTAATCGTAATCGGAGGAGGGCCTGGAGGTTATGTCGCTGCCATCCGTGCCGCACAATTAGGTTTGCAAACTTGTGTTGTTGAACGTGAAAAACTCGGGGGAGTTTGTTTGAACTGGGGTTGTATTCCCACCAAAGCTTTGTTAGAAAGCGCGCACGTATTAGAACATTTAAAACAGGCTGCAAGTTTTGGACTTTCTTGCGATAATATCAAAGCTGACTTTGATGCAGTCATCAAACGTTCTCGGTCTGTTGCTGACCAAATGGCCAAAGGTGTTGAATTTCTGATGAAGAAAAACAAAATCACCGTAATCAGTGGTGAGGCCAGTTTTCAAAATTCCAAAACCATCCAAGTCAAACCAAGTTCTGGGGAGACAAATACTTATACTGCCGATTTTTTTATCTTAGCTGTGGGTGCTAAAAACAAAGCCCTCCCTTTTTTACCTTTTGACGGTAAACGTGTGTTATCTGCTAGAGATGCTATGATTGAACCAAAAGTAATTCCGAACCTGGCTATCATTGGAGCCGGTGCGATTGGTGTAGAGTTTGCCGATTTTTATGCAAGTATGGGGTCTAAAGTTTCCATCATTGAATTCCAAGACCATCTACTCCCCAATGAAGATGTAGAAATTTCTGGAGTGTTGGAACGAAGTTTTAAAAAACGAGGGATTGAGCAGTATTTAAGTTTTGGTGTGGAAACGGCCGTAGTTTCCGATTCTGGTGTGGAACTCACCTTACAAGATCGAAAATCTGGTAAAAAAGAAAAATTAAACTTTGATAAAGTGATCGTCGGTGTAGGAATTACACCGAATACTCAGGCTATTGGTTTGGATGAAATTGGAATCAAACTTAAAAATGGATTTGTAGACTTTGTGGGGAACTACCGTTCCACTTTGGATCATATCTATGCCATTGGGGATTGTATTCCTACACCTTCGCTTGCCCATGTGGCCAGTGCCGAAGGAATCCGAGCTGCAGAAGATATTTCCTTTCGTTTAGGCAACCCTCACCATTTACAGATTGTTAGACTGAACTATTCTTACATCCCTGGCTGTACGTATTGCCATCCTGAAGTGGCCAGTGTGGGCCTTACGGAAGAAAAAGCAAAGGCAATGGGATATGAAATCACCGTTGGTAAATTTCCGTTCACTGCCAGTGGCCGGGCCCAAGCCCAAGGGGACACAACAGGAATGGTAAAAATTGTTTCTGATAAAAAACATGGAGAAATTTTAGGAGCCCATATCATTGGAAGTGGCGCCACAGAAATGATCGCCGAGCTGACGCTAGGTGCTAATATGGAAATTACGGTAAGGGAACTTGCCAACACTATCCATGCCCATCCTACGTTATCGGAAGGGATTATGGAAAGTGCGGCAGCGGTACTCGGAGAGGCGATTAATATATAAGGAGAGGGAAGTTGAATGGAACGATCGTTAATTCGGATAGTATTCATCTTCTTTCTATTGAGTCTGGATTTATTTTCAGAAAAACAAGTCATGAAAGACCAAATTGATTTTTCTAAAGAAAAACCTGTGCATCCATTCTATGATAAGTTTGGTCAAAATGGAAATTTGAATTGCAAAGAGAAACAACAGTGTATGACAAACTGTACAGGACCGGTGTTTGGATTTTCAAACAAGTACCGCAATGCGGAATCGGCTCGGCAAGGTTGTGTTGCAGAGTGCAATCAAATCCTTTGTTTGCAAGAAGAGAAAAAGTAATACCCCGCGCCAGCGATTGCAGCGGAAATCCTTTCCGTAGGAAAGATTGGAGCGTAAAGCGCGATCGGGTTAATCGTCGATTCCCTTTCACCTAACGAATCCGAGGCGCCCCTTTCTTCTATCTTCCAAAAGTGTATCTTAATTTTCTTTTATCTCCAAACAACGGCGAATCCAATCCCAAGTTTCCATTGGTCTTTCAAAGGGAAAAAAATGAGTGAACCCAGGGAAGATGGTGACATCGGATTTGGGATGCACTTTTGTGAGGAGGTTGGCATACTTTGGGCTACAGACTTCAAATTTTTCTGGGATCGCGATATGGTTTTCCGTTTTGATTCCATAAAAGTTTTTGAAGACATGGAAGTGGGCATGTCCAAAGATTCTTGCTTCCACCCTTGGGTCACAACAAAGTTTGACTTCTGCTTCGTGGCCTGTACTGATAAAACAAGAGTTTAAATAATCTTCGAAGATGGATGGTTCGAAGTTGGCAAAGGCAGGGAATTTTCGAAAGGACCGCCTAACAAGTTCAATCGATTTAAAATGAGTCCTTCTTTTTTTGGCTCCTTTTGCGAGTGGGTTTTCCAAAAATTTAGAAAGAAGGATCAACTTCCAACCAAGGATCACTGGATCCATTGCCAGAACTTTTTCAAAACGCCATGGCTCTTTCGCCGCAGCAAGGAGAGAAGAGGCTCCACCAAGGGAATGACCAATGATATTTGTCTTATGAATGGATTCATGATCGAGGAGTGCTAAGATCTGGTCTCGAAACACATTCCAATTATGAAATTGTAAACTGAACTCAGAACGACCATGTCCTAAAAAATCGGGTGCAATGATTCGGAAGTGTTTTGATAATAAATTAAAATAATTATGATAACAGCCGGCACTATAGCCATTGGCATGACAGAAAACGAGAACAGGACCCGGAGTTTCCGAATCTAAATAGGCACATTCCCAGTTTCTGAACCGAAAGGATTTTTGTTTCATTTTTCTATTTGACCCTTCCCGATTTAGATCGGATTTTGTCTCTATCCCATGCAATTCCAGGTCATCCTCTTCTTCTGTATAGCCGTATTCTTCAATGCATTGGCTAATATTTTAATCAAATCCTCTTCCTTACAAGACCAAACAAAAACTTTGTCAGGTGGTCTTTGGGATACAATCTTTACTGTATTTAATCCTTACTTTATTGGTGGGCTTGCGAGTTTCGGTTTGGCACTCCTTGGATATCGTTATGTACTCGGGAAAGGATTAAAACTTTCACTCGCCTATCCTGTGTTTACTTCTAGTGGTTTTATCATTGTTTTGATTGCCTCTTCTCTCTTTTTTAAAGAAAGATTGAACTTAACGCAGTGGTTGGGAATTGCATTTATCCTCATAGGCGTTTGGCTTACCGCCTTGCAAATGTTTGATGTCAAATCGTAAATCTTGAAATCAAAATCTGTTTTTATAAAACTTAAAACATTACTTTTTCTAATTTCTTTTCTTTTCTTTTTTCATTGTAAAAAAACAGATTCCAACACAGGTGAGGAATCTGTTTCACCAAACATTCAAAAGCGCCCTAATGTCCTTTGGATTGTGATAGATTCTTTAAGGGGAGATATCATCGGTCGGTATGGTGTCACACCTAACTTAGATTTGTTTCAAAAAAATGCAGTCCACTTCCAATACCATTTGGTCAATGCTGCCTGGACAAGGCCATCCACACTTGTGTTTTTTACTGGAAAGTATGCTTCGGCTAATCCTGTGAATTTTTGGGATTACCCCACAACCAAGTCAGAGGTAGAAGCATTTTATCGATCTGAAAAACGTCCCCTTCCTAAGTTATTAAAAGATCATTCGTTTGATACTTATATGGTAGGGAACAACCCGTTCTTGACAGATAAGTTTGGACTTGGGGTAGATGTCGGCTTTGATTCGTTATACGACTTTTCGAATTATAGTGAAGATACAAAAAAAATAACTAAAAAAACATTCGAAGTTTTGGAAGAAATTTCCGGTAAGGAAAAACCTTTTTTTCTATTTTTAAATTACAACGACCCACACAAACCCTATACCCCACCACAAGGATTCACCAATCGGATTCAAACTAATGAAATCTTAGATGAAAAAAAAAGGAACTACTTGGGGGAAGTTGCTTTTGTGGATGAGGAACTTGGATTAGTGTTTGAGGAACTGAAAAACAAAAACCTTTGGGACAATACTCTCATTCTCATCACAGCAGATCATGGAGAGGTGATGCATAGTGCCCATGCGATCTCTCCTTTTACTGGAACTAATACTTATTATGGACATGGTCAGGATTTGTTTTTGGAAAATATTCATGTGCCACTTCTTGTTAAATTGCCTGGATCGAATGTAAAACAATCGATTTCTTCTATGACAAGGTCTATTGATTTATTTCCAACTGTTCTTGATTATTGTGGACTTTCCATTCCTAAGTTGGTTCAAGGAAAATCACTCAAACCATTGATCGAAAATCAAGAAACCACCAAACGAACATACTACGGCGAAACTAGATTCACACAAGGGTATGGAGAAGGATCGGAGTTTCTTCTTCAAAGGTCGTATCGATTTCATGAAGTAGGTAAGTTTTGGCAAGGTTCCGTAGGATCTGAGTTTTATTTATATACCGATACGAAAAAAGATCCTAACCAAATAAATCCATTGCGAATCTCGAATATTTCAGACTTAAAGGATATGAAATTAAGTCCAACTTTGGAAAAGAAGATCCTACGTTTTTGGAAACAAATTCGTTCGATGGAACCAAAACTTCCTTTGTATCATCTTTCCATCCAACCAGAATCAACAGATACAGACATTCAAATTCGAGTACCACAAGGTAGGATACGAATGGCAAACCTTCCCGATGACGTAGTTTTGGAAGAGAAGGGAAAATCGGTTCAGATTCATACAAATACTACGAAGGCATTTGAAATTAGCTTAGAAGTCTATCCCGATGTCAGTTTCCCTGAGTTTACTGTTTGGTTTTCTAAAAAACAAATTCCAAAAACAGATATTTATACCGGATATTTTGGATTGAGTATGGCTTCCTGCAATTCCAACTGTGAGTTGTTATATGAGTCTGGAGCACAAAGACCTATGATCCTACCGAATGCAAAAGTTTATTTTTGGAAAGAAGGTGGGCAAAAAAAATCTTATACTTCTAAACAAGAGTTAGGAACAGATGCTTTAGAAATTCTAAAGAAACAAGGATATGTTCAGTAGTTAGTTTTTTTTGATCATTTTTTCAGCTTGGTTATCATCCATTCAATCATTATCTTGGTTCGTTACCGATACAGAAGGCAATGATTCTCCGTTAAATCCAGTTCCTCCTCCACTAAGAGAGCCGAATAAAATAGAATAAGCCATATTTCCATCCACAAGAAAATCATCAACTCCTGTAAGGACTATGTTTTGGAAAGTATTCCAATCGCTAGAAGTAAACACCAAACTAGCGCCCGATACGGTTCCTTCTGCGACATTGGAACTAGAAACTGGAATGGTAACGTTTGTGATTGGACGTGCGCGCAAACGAACTTGGAATCTGGACTGACCACCAATCTCCGTAGTGATTAAGTTAGGTGAAGTGACAAGTCCCCCGGAACTATTGGGTGCGGTCCCACATGCATTCATCGGATTCGGGTCTGAACATGGAATGATATCATAAATATAGTTGATATGATTACCAGAGACCGATAGAGGAGTGAGCGCGCTGTAAATCGTAGAAGGTGAAAAGCCTGTGCCTGTTTCACCGGAAGTCACAACCGAAGATATTATATAACTTACATCCACTAAACTTGCGGTATCAAGTCCTGTAACAGTTACTAGTTGCCCAGTTCCAAAATTACTCGGAGTGAATGTGAGTGGAGCTGTAGGAAAACTGACAAGGCCGCCTGGTGTGGTGCTAAAGTTCACAGTGATATTGGCTGTGGGTTGTGAATCCAAATGAATATAAAATTCGGAAGAGGCACCTGATTGAGAAGTAACGACTGTTGCTGGAGTGAACCCTGACGTAGTGATTCCGGCACTGTCATTGTCATTCAATGTGAGCATTGGATAGTTAGAAGCCGGATAGGGATTCACTCCATTGTAAAATCCATCGGAAGAAGAAAGGATTCCTATAACAATCGGACAAGAAACATTTCCATCATCCACAGCATCATCATTTGGTGTCACAATGATTGTGTTATGTGCTCCAATGGTATTCCAATTGGCACTAGTAATTGTCACTGAACTTGTTGAGATTGAAAACTGAGGAATAGAAGGACTAGTTATCAATTCACAAGGAAATGTAGTGGTGACGGATACAGGAACTGTGACATCGTCAGTAGGTGCTTGGCTCAGTAAAATATAAATAGGAAAGGCAGATGAATTTTCGGCCCGAGTTAGGTTTGTCGGAGTGATTACTGTGACTGGATTTTCAGAAACGCTATAATTGAGAAGGGTCGCAGTATTTCCTGTGCTTCCTACAAAACTAATATACCAGGAAGGAGTGGAACCTGTTTCTGTTCCATTCACTGTAATATTATAACTGACGTTACCGTCGGTTAAGGCATCGGAAACTCCTTGGATTTCCACTGGAACGGATGTACTCCAATTGGTTTCATCAAAAATATATTGTTTGGAACTAACGGGTGTTCCGCTGTCGTTAATCATTCCTTCTGTGGCATCAGAAGTAGCAAGTGTCACTGTGACTTGGTTTCCTGGGAGAGGTCGACTTCCTAACCTAAGGCTATACATAGCCGATTGTCCAGATTCTGTCGTAAAGTAAGGTTGTCCTGCATCGAGAGTAAATAGAATACTTGGGGAGGGATTGTCATCATCCGTGATATTGATTGTAATATCATTCGGATTCAATCCTTCATAATCAGTTCCTGATCCTGAAATGGCACCGAGTGCCAGTGTATGAGTTCTTGTATTGATTTCATTGATAGAATCATTGGTGACCATAACTGTCACTGTTTGTGTAGTCGAATAGTTTGCTTGGGTGAAGGTAAGACTTGCCGGTGTGAATGTGTATTGAACCGAATCGGGTAAGTTAAAGGTTTCACCCGTGATAGGAATCGTAACAGATCCAGTAGCACAAGCTGCCAAATTGCCGGGAGTGTCACAAGGAGCCGAATTCAAACGGACTGTGAAGGTTCCATCGCTTCCTCCTTCGGTAAGATTTAAGGTTGTGGATGAAATGGTAAAACCAACGGTATCATTGTCATTGATTGTCACCACCAAATTCCCGCTAGCTTCTGTATATCCGGGTAGGGTACCTGTCGGATAAAGACCTGTGAAATAAGAACCACTTGCTTGTGGGATATGAATGGTAACGGGAAGGTTTCCATCGTCGAAGGAATCAGAAACCGAACGAATGGTAACCACCTGAGGTACATCCCAGCCGCTGTCGCTTGTGTTGCCTGTATAGTTCGCCGATTGCCCGTTCGTCGGTGTAAAGGTCAAAGTGCGCGAGGCTGCAACCCCTGCGGTACTATTGAGTAACACCGCTTCTGTCCCGTCGGAGGAAGTAATGGGACCAATCGTTACATTAGAACTCGGCTTTAACGAAAGTCTGATTTCAAAGGTAATGGTAGAACTTCCATTCTCTGCCATAGAAGACGCTGATAAGTTTTGGATTCGAACCAAAGGTTCATTACTATCGGTATTGATGGCAGTCACAGCAGGAATGGCGATTGAGTTGTATTTTGGATCCGTTGAAGAGGAATTTCCAAAAGTAATATTTACATTTTGATCGCCATCGTCAGATCCATCTAACACGGACGTGACAGTAACTGTTTGCGGAGTATTCCAGTTCCCTACTGTAAAGTTTAAAGAAGATGGAGATACAGTAATTTCTGCGGTATTACTGGATGTGATAGAAGGAATACTGACTGAGTTTGTTGGCTGTGAGTTTAAAACAACGGTAAAAGTTTCTGTGGAAGGAGTTCCATTTTCATGAACCACAAGCCCACCCACTGGAGTTACGGTAAATCCTGCCGTATCATCATCTGTCACAAAGATGGTTGCTTGAGTGGGAGGCGTAACTGAATTATATACGGGATCCGCAGAACCTCCCGTATCTACAGTTCCAAATTGTAAAGTAACGGTTCTTGTATCTTCATCAATCGAATTGTTGTTAGTTGTGATATTGACAAATTGGTCTATGTTCCAATTCGCATTGGTAAAAACTAAATTTGAGGTGCTGGCATTCGTGATGGAATTATTTTCTGAAATTCCAGTGAGTGTTACTGTAAATCCAGGCGGTGGTTGAGAAGAAAGATGAATGGCAAATGAAAGAGTTCCTCCATTTTCTGATATGGTCAAACTCCCTGGACTTGTGAGTATAAATCCAGGCACATCATCATCTGTATTGGTAACAGAAGGAAAAACAGGTCCCGCCAAACCATTGTAATCTGTATCAGCAGAAGTTGCGGCTCCTGTAACAATCGACACTGTCCTTGAACCATCTACTATATAATCATCTACTCCTGTGACTGTGACAATCTTAGGAGTGAACCATTCTCCTGGTGCAAAGGTAAGTGAGGAAGGTGATGCTGTTCCTTCAGAACTAGGTGTGGCCACGATAGAAGGGATTGTCACTGAATTTGTGGGAAGAGTATTCATGACCACAGCAAAACTGACTGCCCCGCCAGCTTCCGTTGTGGTAAGTCCAGATAAATTGATTACAGTGAACCCTGCCACATCATCATCTACATTGGTTCCGGTAATGATTGGAACTGGTTTTCCCAAGTAAGCGGGATCATTCGATACAGTAACGTCTGCAGAAATTTGAAATGTACTTTCATCTACACTAAAATCATCCACACCGGTAATAGTCACAGTTTGTGGCACATCCCAATTGTTAGGTGTAAATACAAGTTCTACTGCTGCGACTGTAGCTTCTGTAGTATCGTTTGAAACAAAGTTTCTAATATAAACATCTTGCATTGGCCTTGTTTGTAAAACATAGGCAATGGTTCCCGTTTCTCCTGTTTCGGATGTGATTAGACCTAAAGTGGGACTTGCGGCCACACCAGAGGATTCATTGTCTGTATTGACTACGAGTAAAACAGGAAGTCCTTGAGAAGAAAACCTGATGTCAGAAGCAAAAGTTGTTCCTAATTGAACTCTATAGTTTTGATTTCCATCTGCAATTAAATCATCCACTCCCGCCAAACGAACGCTCTGTGGTATATCCCAATTATCTTCCGTAAATTCAATAAAAGTTGAAGATAATAGAACACCTTCTGTAGGATCAGAGACAGTGATGGGACCGATTCTTACTGAACTATTCGGCTCAATGTTCAAACGAACTGTGAATTCTGCTTGTTTTCCATTTTCACTCGTAAATAAAAAATTCGGAGTATCGTAAATCACAGAACCTTGCCCAGTTGTAGATGCAAAAAAAGAACCGAATAACATCTGTAGGTTAATGGGTGTTATGGACTGGCAGGATACAGAGAGAGTGGAGAAAACGAGAAAAATAATGGAAATACAGACCCTGAACATGATTCCCTTTTGTCCTCGTTTGACTTCCAATTAGGGTTCTCCCTTTATATATTACGAGAAAAATACCCTAAATCAGAAAAAAATTTCCAGGATATGCAATAAACAAAAATGAGCCAAAATCAAAATCAAACTTCTAGGGGACCACTTGCTGGTGTGAAAGTAGTCGACTTATCTTTACTCCTTCCAGGACCACTTTGTTCGCAACATTTAGCGGATATGGGTGCCGAGGTCATAAAAATTGAAAACCCAAGAGCCTATGATGGATCTCGTGCGATGTTCAAAGGAAAAACAGGTTACCCTGCTTTGTACATGATGCTCAATCGAAATAAAAAAGCGATCACGCTGAACCTAAAAAGAGAATCAGCAAAAGAAATTCTTTTCAAACTTTTGGAAGACGCTGACATTTTACTCGAAGGGTTTCGTCCTGATGGAATGGATAAGATGGGAATCGGATATGATGTCTTAAAAGAAAAATTCCCTCGATTGATTTACTGTGGAATTTCTGGCTATGGAATTTCGGGTAAGTACGTAGACTTTGCAGGACATGATTTGAACTATCTTGCGATCTCGGGAGTTCTTGACCAAACCGGAAACCCACCAAGACCAGCAGGTTTTCAATTGGCAGATGTGGGAGGAGGTACTCTCACTGCTCTTTCTGCTATTCTTGCTGCCCTTTATTATAGAGAAAAAACAGGGAAAGGACAACGCATTGATATTTCTATGACTGATGCTTCTCTCCAATTTCTTTCGTTATACGGTGGGATTTTATCAGCCTCTGAAACTTCTCCAGAAGCTGGGAACGATATTTTATCTGGTAAATTACCAAATTACAATGTGTATGAAACCAAAGAAGGAAGGTATGTTGCTCTAGGTGCTTTGGAAGATATGTTCTTTCAAACTTTTTTACGGGCAGCGGGAATGGAAAACTTAACCAAAGACCATCCAATGAACGAAGAAAACATACCTCTCATTAAACAGAAGTTAACCGATTATTTTAAATCCAAAACTTATTCTGATTTACAGCCTATCTTTGATAATACAGATGCTTGTCTTTCTCCTATTCTCAATATGAAAGAAGTTTCAGAAGACCCACATATGAAAGACCGGGGAATGGTGCTCGAAAGAAACCATCCCAAATATGGTCCAATCCTCCAGTTTGGTTCTCCTTTCCATTTTTCGGAAACCCCTTTTGTCTACAGAAATGATCCACCGGAACACGGGGAACACACTGAGGAGATTTTGGGTGGTTTGGGGTATCCCAAAGATAAAATTGCGGAGTTCAAAAAAGACCGGGTGATTTAACGGCTCCCTTGCTTTTTTTTCGTAATTTCTTTAATTTGTCCCAGGGGGGAGGTAAACTCTCCCCTAATCATACAATATGAAGTTATTACAAGTTTCTGACCTCCACCTTTCCCAAAGTTCCAAAGACGAAAAAAACTATTCCTTAGCCGTACTCGGTGAAATTTTTGAAACCGCAGAACAAACCAAATGCGACCGAATTCTATTTTGTGGAGATCTTTTCAATACCTTCCCCGATTTAGAAGCACTCCGATCAGAGTTTTTGAAAGTAGTTTCTTCTTATTCGGGAATTGTTTACTTTCTTCCTGGAAACCATGAAATCTTGGAGAAAAAAGGGAATAGCAACCGTTATGTGGACTATGATTGGTCTGAAAAGGTCAAAGTACTAGACGAAACTCCCTATCGTTTATTTGAAGATACGGGAATCGAGTTTGTATCCATCCCCCACCAAGAAAACTATTCTGGATTGTTATTATCTCCGCCACCACCCAAACAAACGAAAGTTAGGATCGGCCTTGCTCATGGAACGGTTCCTGGAATGAGTTTTACAGGTCTTAGCGAGGAAGAAGAAGAAGGTGGGTCGTATCTTGATCCCCAACTCATCCAAAACTTAGGTTTGGATTATCTTGCTATTGGCCACCTCCACCGCGCGCGTATGGGATCGGTTGGAAACTGTAGCGTTGGTTATGCGGGATCTTCTCGAGTTTGGAGAAAAGGAGAATTGGGGCCAAGAGGGGGAATTTTCATTCATATCGATGGATCTAAGGTGCGCACAGAACCTGTATATTGGAAAGAGGCTGGTGAGTATCGAGAGATCTTAGTCACTTTGGATACCGAAGGAAAACCGGAAGAAAGTATTGAAACATATTTACGTGGAACAAATCCCAAGGATTGGATTGTGTTTCGTTTTGCGGGATATGTAGACTCGATGGCAGAAAAACAAAAGTTTCAAGAAACTTTTCTTCGGGAATGGAAATCAAAGTATCGCATCTTAGAGTTTGATCCAGATGAATCCCAAATTACAGTGATCCAACATTTGTCAGAAAATGAATTTGTGAAACAATTCCTCGACAAAATGAATGAACGAAAAGAACAAATGGAACCTCTTCTTTGGAGACAGACTCGAGTCACTGGCATTCGTTTGATTTTAGAAGGTAAAAAAAACCGATGAAATTAAAAATAGAAAACTTCGGTATCTTTTCTAAAAAAGAATTTCCCATTGCAAAAGTCACTGTATTTACAGGACCCAATGAATCAGGAAAAACAACCATCTTAGATGCATTTGTATCGGCACTTGTCAAAGTGGTGGGAAGTACAAAATACGGAGCTCTTTTGAATGCTCGGTACAAACCAGACAGAAGTTCTGACTTAGGAATTACAAAACTATCCCTCTCTCAAAATTTATATTTGAACTCACTTGTGATTCGAGAAGGGAATATGGATGTAGGTTCTGAAAAGGAACTCATAAGCACCATTGAACAAACAATATTCGATAGTGGATACAATCCATCACAACTGAAAGAACAAGTAGAACAACTTTCTGCAAAATCGGGAACAAGAAAATCAGCCAAAGAATGGAATCTGGCTTTGTCTGAATTTAACGCCGCCAAACAAAAGTTTGACGAATCTGAATTGGCTCTCAATAAAATTTCCTCTCAATTTGCAGATTTACCCCTTTGGGAAAAAGAACGCCAAAACCTAAAAGAAACTTTGGCTTCAAACTTAACCGATCAGACCAAACATAAAAAACAACTGGAAGAGTTTCGCGAAACCGAAGAACACAGTGAAGCCGATCGTATTTATACCCAACTATTACAATGGGATACTCTTGAATCGCAAACAAAACAAGAGGAAAATATTCTAAAATCTGACTGGGATAAAAAAGCAAAAACTCTGGATGGAGAAACCAAATCCTTAGAACAAAAACTTTCCCTAACAAAAGAAAGAATAGAAACATCGGAATCAAAATGGGAATCCTACAAAGTACAAAAATCACAAGCAGACCAAAAGTCCAAAAAACTAGAATCGTATTTTGATTTTTTTGAAACCTGGAAACAAACCCTCCGCAAGTTCCAAGAAGAATCTCCCGTGGTTCAAAAAACAGTTTGGAATCCGTTGTACAGAAGTTTGGCGGGAGGATCTGGGGTTTTAGGGATTTTTTCTCTTATTTTTTCACTATTTTCTGACTTTGGAATTTGGGTCTATTCTGCGCCCGCCATTCTTTTGATTGTTAGTTTTTATTTTTATTCCCGCGCCAAAGAAATCCAAATTGAAAAAGATGAGCCGAAATGGAATGAAATGATTCGCAGGATTGCAACGGAAATGGAAACCAAAACTTTGGGAGAATGGAAACCCGACTCACTTAGTATGGAATCTATTTCTCTTACTTTCCAAAGATTTGATAGAGAATATACAAAACAAAAACTCGAATTGGAAAGTTTGAATTCTACAATGTCGAACATGGAAGAAGAAATCTCCAGGCTTCGGGCAGAGGAGAAAAAAACAAAAGAAATACTTTTGGAAAAAGAAAAAGAATTAACTACAATTTGGCGAGAAGCGGGTGTACATTCTCTTTCTGAACTTTCGGAGTTGTTTGTTCAAATTCGGTTAAAACAAGAAAAATTACATACCTTAGAAGAATCGTTAAAAAACGTATCCAAAAAATGGGGAAATATTGATTTAGGAGAGTTAAAACTCAAACTAAAAGATAAACTCAGTGATTTTGAAAAAAAAGGAGTTCCCAAATCTTTTTCTTCGGAAGATCGAGTCGCCAAACAAAGATTAGAAAACACAATCCAGTCGTTTGCCGATTCTATCCGAGACTTAGAACGTAAGTTAGTGGACTTGGAAAAAAAGTTAGATACGGGCAAAGCTGTATTGGAATCGCAAATGGTCCCAGCTCAAAAAGAATGGGAACAGACCAAAAGAGATTTAGAAACAAAAGAAAAATGGAAAAATGATTTGGATAGAAACTTCCAAGCATTGGAAGTATTGTCTGAAATTTTTTCTGAGATGCAGGTGGAAAGTACGGACAAAATGTCTTCCTTGGTTAAGTCTTTACAAACCCGAATGGATGCTTTAAAAGGTTCTCTTCCTTCTAAACAAATCCAATGGAATGGATTTTCAGATGAAATTCAGGTCACAACCGATTCTTCTCAGGAGAGTTTGGCATTTGCCAATCTGTCTACAGGAACCAAAGAACAAGTTTCTTTCGTGTTACGTTTGGAATATGCGTTTCGGATTGGAAAACAATTCAACTTACCCTATCTTTTGTTAGATGAGCCATTTCGTCATATGGATGCAAGTCGAAGGGATTCTGCTTTGGCCTACACACTTCAGTGTATTGCTAACGCAGAGGAAGATTGGCGAGTTGTGTTTTTTAGTTTTGATGGGGAAATTGTTTCCAAAATCAAAGAATTGGCAGCGGGATTAAACCTCCCCTGCCAAATCCATGAATTGACTAAACCAATTTCTTAGCTTCCGCAAGAACTGTATCGTAATTAGGTTCACTTCCAATTTCTGGTACAAGTTCTGTATACCGAATGATATCGTCTTTATCCACAACGAAGACCGCACGTGCAGAAAGACCAGCAAGAGGTCCCGCGGCAATATGAGTTCCATAATTTTTTGAAAAAGAAAAATCTTTGAACTGAGATCCTGTAATCAGATTTTCAGAATCGATTCCTTCTGTCGTACAAAAACGTTTCATAGCAAAAGGAAGGTCACCTGAGATGATAAGAGTTGTGATTCCATTTTCTTTGGCTGCTTTTTCGTTAAACTTCTTAGTTTCCAACGCACAAACAGCTGTATCCAAACTTGGAACGGCTACTAGAATTTTTACTTTTCCTGCTAAATCTTTTAATGTAAGATCACCTAAATCTTGTTTTGCGACTCTAAAGTCAGGCGCTTTGTCCCCTGGTTTGGGAATATTACCTTCGAGAGGAACTGGATTTCCTTTGAGTGTTACTTGTGCCATTGTTATCTCCTTTTTTTAGACTAATTCTAACCTTTCAGTGAATGGATTCTTCGGGAAGGATTTTTTCCATCCATTCTAAAGATTCCGTAAGTTCCCCTTTTCGAATGGACGCACTTAGAATGTGCACTCGGTCGAGTAACCAGGTAGGGGAGAGGTCTGTAATGTCACGAAACGCCTCTAATTCTTCTTTGTTTAAAGTTCCATCGAAGGAGGAACAAAGGGCAAAGATAGCAATAGGCCATTTTCTTTCTTCTGTTGAGAGTTTTTGGAAGGAAAACACAAACTCGTTCCAATCATCTAAGTTTTTTAATTTGTCGCGTTCGGGCAAAAGTCCAATGAGTCCAAAGAGCAAATATTCAAAGTTAGGATGGAAAGTTTTCGTAAAAACTATAGAGAGGGCGACGGCTCTCACAGCTGATTCAATTAATGTTTTTTTTCTTTCCTTTGCTTTGATTTTGAATAACATCGCATCGGATAATTTTCTTGTAATGATCCGTTTGCGTAATTCGTACAAAATGATATAGGTGGTGACACTGTCCCAAATTCCTGTGACAGGCCCTGAAATGTATTCGATTAAAAACCTTAGTCCTGTCCTTCCTAGAAAAACCTTTAACAAAAGTTTTGCGAAAATATTCGAAAGGAATACTTTGCTTTTATACAAAATTGTCCGAAAAAACAAGGCCCTTTCATTTAGGTGTTTGTAAGGATCAATCCCATACAATCGGATCCTGGGGTCAGGAATTTCCAAAACCAAACGTGCCATCATCCCTGGAATTGGTGTGATGAGTTCCGGTTCCTCAGCTAGAGCAATGTCTGCATACTTTGCCATCCGATAGGAAAGATAAAATCCCAATCGAAAGAGGAGATAAAATTCGATGAATGTAGCCATGGCCAAAAGAATCACAAATCCTGAAAGCGAAAGGAAGGAGAGTGATTCCCATGGCCAAAAGGAAAGTGGGGGAAGGTGAGTAGTAAGATAAACAAAGGCAACAGAAGGCAAAAATCCAATCCAAAAAGACCAAAAAAAACCCCAAAAGAGGAGAGTTCTAGAATGGTAGGCAAAACTTTTCCCAGAATCTTCGAGTTTTCCCGATTGGGAGCCAATGGAGATGAGAACCCGGCGACCCCACTGTTCTAAAAAACCCGGCTTGTAACGTTCTGTACTCATATTTTTTTGCAACCGAACTCCTGGATTAGGACTCACACTCCATGAAACAGGAATTCTCTATGACGACACAAGCTGAAATCAAATCCCAAATCCCGATCGATTGGGTGACTACCATATTTTTACTCACTTCTCCTCTCGTGGGGATCTTCGGATCTCTTTACTTCTATCTTTATGATACCATTCACTTAGGTACTTGGGCCTTATTTGTATTTTATTTTTTTGCTACAGGTATGGGAATTACAGTTGGATACCATAGACTTTTTTCACACAAAGCTTATGAAGCAAAAGCTCCCGTCAAACTTTGGTTACTTCTTTTTGGAGCTGCCGCTTTTCAATCCACTGCCCTCGAATGGAGTGAGGACCACCGCATCCACCACAGATTTGTGGATACAGATAAAGATCCCTATTCCATAAGAAAAGGATTTTGGTTTGCCCATATTGGTTGGTTATTTCGTAAAAGGAAGTATGTGCAACAAGGCGTACAAGATTTAGCAAATGACCCGCTCGTACTTTGGCAACATAAACATTTTTATTCGATATCCATCTTCATGTGTTTTATCCTTCCAGGTCTTATCACTATGTTATGGGGTTCGTTTTTAGAAGGATTTTTTGTCGCTGGTTTTTTAAGACTTTTTGTAGTTCACCAGTTCACATTTTTTATCAACAGTGCCTGCCATGTTTGGGGAGAAAGAACTTTCTCCAAAGAACAAACGGCTCGAGACAATTGGATCATCGCCTTTTTTACATTTGGTGAAGGATTTCATAACTTCCACCATGAATTCCAATCGGACTATCGGAATGGAATTCGTTGGTTTGATTATGATCCATCCAAATGGATGATCAAAGCTCTTTCCTATTTAGGTCTCACTTATAACTTAAAAAAAGTTTCTGAAGAAAAAATTTTACAAAAGACTATGTTTCTGAAAGAAAAAGAAACTCTTCATAAGTATACTAATGTTAGTGAAGACAAACTGCGTCATTGGGAAGAACAACTGGCAAGTTTACGTGAATCGGCATTACAAGAATACCAAAAATGGAAACAAGCAAAACAATCCTCTAGCGAAAAAGAAGCGGGAGTGTTAAAAAAGAACTTTGAACAAACCAAAGCCAGTTGGGAAAAACTTCTCGGCCAGCCACTTTTTACTTAACCTCGAATTTCCCGAAAGATTTCTTTTGGGATACTGGGAACGTCTCCTGGACCAACTAACGGTAAATATACCATAAACAAAGTTCGTCCCGGAGCCGATTCCACTTCAATCCTACCTTTGTGTTTTTCGATAATCCCTTTCACAATCCCGAGACCAAGTCCTGTTCCTTCTCCTTGGTCTTTTGTAGTAAAGAAAGGATCCCAAATTTTATCTTTGATTTCCGAAGGAATCCCCGATCCATTGTCTTCAAAACTAATCAGTACATAATCTTCCCCAATCCTTTTTGAGGAGATTATCAGTTTTGGATGTTCCACTTTTTTCATCGCATGGATGGCGTTGGTGATTAGGTTTGTCCACACTTGGTTGAGTTCATCAATATTACAACGAACTGGTGGAATACTTCCATATACCCTTTCAATTTCTACACCATGTTTGATTTGGTTTTGCATAATCACGAGGGTGTTTTCTAAACCTTCGTGTAAATCACAAACAGCATAAGAAGCTTGGCCCAAGTGAGAATAATACTTTAATGCTTTGACAATTCTAACAATATTACGAATGGCATATTTGATGTTTTTGATATTTCTCTGAAGGCTCAAAGTATTCTTTAACATTTCAAATGTTTCTTTCCCTCCCGTTTTCCAAATGCGAATCAGTTCCTCTTGCATATGCAAAAGATGGTGGTCGATAAGAAAGTTTGAAAGATCAGAAGCATTGTTTTCAGGAATCCCATCTTGGATGAATCGAAACTTAGTTTCCTTTTTTAATTTAAATTTATCTTTAGGATCTATTTTTGCAGCCGGATCCTCTTTTACAAAACTAAAGAGAATGTCTAGGTAAATGGAACGAAAGTCGGGATTTTGAATGAGATGGGTGATGTCACCCAAGTGAGATAAAACAAAAACTAGGTTTGCATCCAAGTTGTCCGCTGCCCCATTGATCACTGCTGCTGGGGTATTGATTTCATGAGCAATACCCGCAACCATCACCCCAAGAGAGGCCATTTTTTCAGACTGGACAAGGTGAGCTTGGGTTTCTTCTAACTCTTTCGTTCGTTCTCTCACTTTAGCTTCCAAAGTTTCGGTTAGATTTAACAGCTGTTGGTAAATCATCGAATTTGAAAGAGACATGAGGGATACGGAAAGGATTTCTAATATGATTTCAATTTCTTCTATATCGTAAATTTTCCCTTCTTTATGTTTTCCAAGAAGGATAAATCCCACGAGGCTTGATTTAATGGAAAGTGTAGCCACTAACTCTGATTTGGTTTCTTTGAAAAAATCTAATGCTTGTTTTGCTATCTTTGCGTGATTGGGAGAGGCAAACTGCAAAAAGTTTTCTTTGATATGGATTCCTTCTCTTTCGGAAAGCCAAAGTAAAAAAGGATCGAACACCGGTATCGAAGGTAACTGCGAAAACTTTTGGTCTCGTGATTCCAAAAAGGGCCTGGGTCGAAACTGCCCCTCTCTTTCGTCCCAAGTATACACTTGCACAAAGTCAGCAGGGATTTTGGATGCGAGAAATTGGCTGATGGTATCGCTAATTTGGTCTGGGTCATTGAAGGAAATGAGTTCTTCTTTGAATTTTTCTAAGGCAAAAAGATTTTGGACGAGTTCATCTCGTTTTTTAGGTTTTTCTGTACTTTGCGATAAACGTTTTCTGCGTAAAAAGAACAAAAGAGAAAGAGTCAAAAACCCCAAGACAAAGCTTGGGATCACGAAGTTTTTTGTGGAATCTGAGGTGCTTAAGGCATAGGCAAAAACAAACCAGCTAAAAGAGGAAAGGATTATGATTCCAAAAGGAAAGAAAACTTGTGTTTGCATGTCATCTGTATAGAATGTAAGAACTAGATTATTTTAATGAAGAATCCACTTGGGTAAAGAACTATTTACAATCGCTCGTATCTTTGGAGCTTATTACGAAATTTATTCAGAAGGAACCACGTATGTACGTGCCGTTCTTAAGGGCAAACTTCGGTTAAAGGATTCAGGAGAGCGCCATCCCTTTGTTGTGGGAGATATGGTCCTTGCCGAAAAATCTTCTGGCGAAGAGTGGGTCATATCCGAACGAATGGAACGAAAGAATTACTTAACAAGAAAGAGTGATCGAGGCGACAGTCATGTGTTATGTGCAAACTTAGACCAATTAGCCATCCTTGCTTCTTGTAAAGATCCGGAAACAAAACCCGGATTTATCGACCGTTTGCTTGCAGCTGCTTATCATACACAAATTCCCCCACTCATCATTTTTACCAAAAAAGATCTCATCACTGAGGAAGAAATCGAAGAACGAGAAGTTTACTACCGTGAGTTAGGTTATGAGGTGATGACGGTTTCTCTACTTTCAGAAGAATCCATCCAACCATTGTGGGATAGAATCCGTGGGAAACGAACCTTTCTTTGTGGAAACTCAGGCGTGGGGAAGTCCACACTCATGAACCATCTCCAAAAAAAGACAGTGCAGAGGACAAACCTAATCAGTGGCACGACCAAAAAAGGCAAACACACAACCACCAATTCCTTTGCTTTATTTTTAGAAGAAAACACTGTCCTGATCGATTCTCCAGGAGTCAAAGAATGGGGCATCTTACACCTGACACCCGTCGAACTTTGGGAAAGTTTTCCCGAATTACGAAAGATTAAAGAAACATGTAAGGAAATTTATTGCTGTGAACTAGGTTCTGAGTGTTCCATGCGAAAACACCTTAACGAGTCTATGGATGAAACCCGAAAAAAGAGCTTAGAATCCATGATTGAGAGCCTAGAAAACCCCCACAGGGTGACAAGAAGGGATCATTGGACCAAAGCTGTCACAAAAAGGCATTAGGGAAAAGAGTTGCCAAGCACTCAGTTGTTATCTATTCTTAGAATGTTATTTCCGGAGGAAGGAATATGAAACGTACAATAATCAATCAGTTGTCGGTATTGGGATTTGTGGCAATTTTTGCCATATTTTTCACTGCTTGCCAAAAAGATTCTAAAGAATCTGTAACAACTGTTACAGATAAATCCCAACAAGAAAGTAATGTTGTAGTTGCCTTTGTAAAAGGTGATGTGGTTGTGATCCGTGAAAGTGGACAAGTGAAACCAAACTTAGGTGATGTTTTAACTTCCAAAGATACAATTGTAACTGGCCAAAATGGTTCGGTCGAAATTCTTGTTGGCGAAGACGGAGTTTTGAAATTAAACAAAAATACTTCTCTTAGCGTAAGCCAAGCATTTGCCGCAAACGATGGTTCTCGCGCTACAGAAGTGAACATGCAATACGGAAAACTAGTGACTGTTCTACGCAAAGAAAGAAAAACAGAATCTTTCAGTGTTGTCACTCCTACTTCGATTGCGGGTGTTCGTGGAACGATCTTCCTAACCAATGTGGAAAATCCATCAGCTAAAGGTGGAAACGTTGCTTGTGGTTCTGGAAACTGCGTTGTAAAGTATACTGTACTTGATGGTGCGGTTGCGATCCGTAAATCAAACTCAGAGAATGAAATCGTAGTCGACAAACAGAAAACAGCTGAAGTCGGAAATGAAACTAAACTTTCTGATAAAATGATCAAACCAATGGACAAACAATCCCTTTCAGAGATGAAAGAAATGTTGGCTTTTGAAAATACTAAGATGTTACAATTTGAGTCTCTTGCAAATGAACTTAAGTCCAACAACGAAGAACTTCAAAAATTAAACATTGGATCTTCAGTAGAAGAATTGGAAAAAGCAGCAAAATCTCGTGAGATTACTAAATCTAAATCAGACGAAGTGATCACAACTGCTAAGTCTATCGAAGATTCTAAATACATTAAAAAAGATGTTCAGAAAGATTCCCTAAAATTGGCACCAAAAGAGAGTTTTGATAAGACGAAATGAGATATGTTTATTTACCGGTCCTTTGTTTTTTAGTCGGTTATTGTTCTTCGGTCACAAAGATCGAAACTTTAAATCGAAGTTTTACAAAACCTAAGTTCATCACTCCAGAACCGGGTGAGTCGGAACCCCTTCCTTCGGGCAGAGATTACAAAGAACGACTGGTAAATAAATCCACTCCTTATTTTTCACTCCTCTGGAAACAAGTTCCAGAGGAGTTTTCAAAATCTGACCTTTTGTTACTCGAAGAGAAAGTCCTCTTCCCACACAACAAACTGGGTATTTACAAAAAAGCCCCCAAGGATCCAGATCCAAAATTTTCGGAAGTTTCTGATTTAGATTTGGTTTTGGAATTGTCTCTCACTCGCAGTGCCGAAAGACATTCGATTGAAGTCCAATACAAAGATCCTGTTTTGTCGCAAAACTATGGCAAGGCGATCTTTGTTTACCAAGAAGAAAAAGAACCTGTAACCAAGTCATTAAAATCATTTGACGTTTTCCATGGAAAAAGACAACTCCAACCTTTGACAGGAAGTGTCCCTGTGTATTTTGCAGAAGTTTCTTCCCCATCGGAAGATGAATTACGAAATTATTTTACTTCCTCCTTACGTGGAAATGCCTCAGTGTTTTCTACCTCACCAGGTACCACAATTTATTTGGATGGTGTGGAAGTGGGTAAAGCTCCTTTACTTTCCTATTCCCTTATCAATGGAAAACATACTTTATCCTTTGCAAAACCTGGTAAAGATCCAGTGAAACGAAATATCTTAATTCGTGCAGGGAAAACCACACGTGTGTTCCAAGAATGGAACGACGACATATCCCAAGGAACCATTGTGATTTCTAGTTTTCCCGCTGGTCTCGACATCGTAGTGGATGGCCAAAAAAAAGGGAAAACACAATATGCGGAATCGGGAGTTCCTTACGGAAGTTATCCGATCCAATTCATTCGAACCCAAAACGATTCTCATTTTGAATATGCAAAAGCGGGAATCAAAATTAGACCAAAACAAATTACCTCCATTGCGTTACCTATATCTTTGGAAGATGGAGTAGGTTGGGAATCCGAAGAATTTTGGAATCTGACTTCAGCTTCGCCGAATTTTTCTGCGACATTTCCTGGCAAACTTACCTTTGCCAAAAACAAAGACCTTCCTACTGGTTGGTATGGAGTGTATTCTGAAGATCTCATTCCGGATTACCTCGAAGCCGAACTTGTGTTAGATCTTGTTAAGGATATAAATGGAGCAGTTGGTTTGTCTTTTACTGACCACAACCAAAATGCCATTCTTGTTTATGTCGACAAAACAGACTTTCATATCATAAAGTTTTCAGCAGAAGAAAAAGAAGCACCTGTTCGTTCTTCCTATCGTTGGAACAAAGAAGATGAACTCAAGGGTAGAAGTATCAAACTTTCGACTGATATCGAAAAGAAGATGATTCGATTGTCTTTGGGTAATAAAACTGTGGAAGAACTTCCATGGAATTTTGAAACTTTTTGGAATTTGGGAGTTTTGACTCCACATAACGCGCCTTTAACGGGCACACCTCTTCGAGGTTTAAAAATACGATATCCTGATATGGTTAAGTTTGAGGAAAGGCTCCAAAAATGAGACAACTTAGTTTTTTATTAATTACCGTCGTTTTTTTTGTAGGTTGCCAATCACGAGACTTTAAACCCGTTTCCGTAAAGGATTCTGTGGTAGAAAAATCGGAAGTATCGGATCGGCAGAAAATTGAAGAAGCAAGGGAACTTGTCGCAGAAGGAAGTAACGAATTCCAAAAAGGAAATATGGATGTTGCTTTAGAAAAAGCAAAGTCCTCCATTCAAACTTTTGAACTTATAGATGGTTATTCTCTTCTTGGGGCGTCTTATTACCAGTTAGGTGATTATGAGAATGCAAAACTTGCTTATGAAAAAGGCAAAAACTTAGAACCCAAAAATGAAAAACTGCTGATTGGCCTTGGAACCGTTCAATCTACACTAGGAGAAAACGAGGAAGCCCTCGCTACTTACCAAACTCTAAGCCAATTAAAACCCGAAGAAACCATTTATACTTATAAAACAGGATTACTTTTAAAAAACTTGGGTCGTTACCAAGAAAGCCTTGTGGTTCTAAAACCTTTGGAAACAAAACCAGAATTTCCATATCCTATCGAATTGTTAAATCAATTAGGGGATCTTTGTTTAGAGCTAAAGAGATATGAGGAAGCAGAAGCTTACTTCGCAAGAGCGGAAAAACTCAATCCTGAATTAAAAACTGCAAAAGATGCAAAACTTTCCACAAAAATAGCATCTCTCATCCAACGCGGGAATGATTTTTTGGCAAAAAAGAATTATGCAGAGGCAACATCAGAATTCAAAAAAGCCACTGAGTTACAGCCACAAAATGGTTCTGTATGGTCTTTTCTTGGTAACGCGCAGTTACTTGGTGGAAAACTAAAAGAAAGTGAGGATAGTTTTAAAAAATCAATTTCTCTTTCTGACACAAATCCCAATGCATATGTGGGTTTGTGTAATGTCTACATTCAAACGCATAATTATTCTGATTGTTTAAAAACATCCAAACAAGCCGTACAAAAAATTCCTAAAAATGCAGAGATACGCAACAAACAAGGGATATGCGAATGGAAATGGGGTGAAACTAAAAAAGCAACGCTTAGTTTCCAAGATGCAGCTTCATGGGATCCCAATTTTTTTGAACCAAAACTCAACTTAGCCTATGTGTTGATTGATTCTGGCCGGTTTGATGAAGCCTTGGATGTATTAAAAAAAGCAGAGTCTCATCCCAAGGCCAAAAAAGAAGAGATTCGTAAGGCAAAGATACTCGCAGAATCACAAAAGTTTATTGCTGATGGAGATGTTTTTCTACGCCAAGGCAAACGCAAACAAGCATTTGATGAATACGGAAAAGCAATGGGTGTGAACCCAGAAAATCCGGCGGCACAAAATTCATTTGGCCGGGCTTATTTTGCCTTTGGTGAATACAAAAAATCAGAAAGTTCCTTTTTGGAAGCCTACCGAATGGATGCCACCAACCCTGGCGCCTTGCAAGGGTTAGCTCGAGTATATGCAAAAACTGGTGAATCCAAAAAAGAAAAAGAATACATCAAAAAACTAGAAATTCTTTCTGCTACAGATCCTTTTAGTGCAATCACTTTAGGTCGAATCGCAGAAGATGCAAGCAAGTGGGATGAAGCTGAGTCCATTTATATGGGACTAAAGAAAAAATTCCCGAACAATGATGCTGTTGATTACCGATTGGGAAGTTTGTATTACAAACGAGCCGTAGAGGAAAATTCTAAAGAAAACTACTCTCGAGCCAATGAGTTCATTCAAAAGTCAAAAAAGTATACAAAAGACATTCCTGAACTGATTGAAACGGAAAAGACAGTAGCGGAAAACTCTCGTTTTGCGGAGATTTTGCCTTTTGTGAAAGAAGGAAATTCTCTATTCAATCGTAAAAAATACATTGAGGCAGTATCCCCATACCAAAAGGCATACGATCGAGTTCCTAAAGCTTCCTTACTTGTAAAAATTGCAGAATGTTATATTGAAAAAGGTGAGGAAGAAAAAGGCCTTTCCATTTTGGAAAATGCGGTTCGCACCAACAAAGAAAATGCAATTTCTTTTAAGGAAGGAATCTACTCTTTTTATTATAAAAAAGGTGAGTTAAAACGAGCAGAAGACGGATTCTACGACATCCTAAGAGAAAAACCGGATTCCTATTACGCATACTATATGTTAGGTCTTGTGACCATGAAACGTAAAAATTACGAAGCCGCCATTGGAGAATTTGATCGTTCTATTTTAGTGAATCCAAATTTTGCACCAAGTAACGTGGCCAAAGGTTTGGCATTTTACAAACTAAACCAAATGGACAATGCAAAACGTGAATTTGAAAAAGCACGAGTGAAAGATTCTGAATTTGGACTTTCTTCTTATAACTTAGCGATTGCTTATTTCAATGAAGACCTGACAAAAGAATCAAAATCCATTTTAGAATCCATTCGCAAATCTGATCCTGATTTTATGGATGGTGAGATCCAATTAGCTTACATCTACTTCAAAGAAAACAAATTGGAAGAAGCAGAGAAGATCATTGATCGAGTATTGAAAGAAGAACCTTCTGCGGAAGCTTTGTTTGCACAGTTTCGTATTTTAGATGCCAAACAAAAACAATCTCCTTCTGATAAAGTAAAAGCGAAAAGAAATCAAGTAAAAGAGAAAATTTTACGGGAATACGGCGAAACTAAATATGCAAGACTCCTTCCTTCCGATGCGTTAGATGATGAACCACTACACGTGACAGATCTCAATCTTTCAGGAACTCCAGTTTCTACACCCATTGTGTATCCCAACCGGATCATCGTAAATTATGGAACTGCCCTAGTGGGTTATGATAGAATTACCAAGGAACTGGTTTGGAAACAATACACATCTTCTCCTTATCAGTTGTTAGTCGCTGGTAAAGAACTTGTTGGAATCTCTAACGATACAGCCACGAAGATCTATCCAGAATCGGGTAAAACTAGCTTCAAAAAACAAATTCTTGTCGGTTGGAAAGTCAAACAAGGTTCTGCAGAAGGGAATGGATTTTTACTTCTTTTGGAAAAAGAAAAAGGTAATGATCGTAAGATTGTAAGAACCAACCCTAATTTGGAAATTGAGGAAGAATGGAATGGAAACGATTTTTTGAATTTTTCACATACTTCAGAAGGAAAACTTTTTGTCTTACGAGATTTAAAGAAAGAATTCCAAATCCAAGTGTTTTCCATCGGAGCTAGTTCCAATTCCGATAAAGACAAAAAGGTATCGAATCCTATTGTGAAAAAAGATACAAAAGAATCTGCTCAGATTCTCGGATGTTTAGAAGACACTTGTTTAGTTCAATTGGGCAATCAAATCTACCAAGGAACTGAAAAGGCAAAGTTGTATTCTTTAGGTAATACAGATACCATTCGCTCGGTTGTCAAAAATCCAGAGTCATTGCTTCTTAATACTGAAAATACCGCCTATCTTTGGAAAGGTGGCTCTAAGTGGAAAGATTCTTATTCCATCGAAGGGGATTTTTATTATCCATTGGATGGACTTGTCGTAGAAGGTAGGTCAAAAGAATTACTCCTCATCAAAGGTCGGGAGAAAACTCCTGTTCCTTGGAAGGGAGACCGGGATGGCCTTCGCATTAGTACAGTCACTGTAGATTGATACCAAACGCAAAAAAGAAAGCCGATCAATCATTTACTTAAGTTTGACTCGGTTTAGATAATAAATTCGTTTCCCTTCATTTCTTTTTTCAGTTTCGAAAAAGGAAACTGGGAAACCTGGTCTTTCAAATTCATATTCTTTTTTCTCCCAAACTAATTTAGGAAATTTTCGAAATAGGGATATGGTCCGTCTCGCATAAGGGCCGTAGTCGGTCGCAAATAACAATCTCCCGCCTGGTTTTAACAAATCATAAATCTGTTCGAGCATATCTGGTTGCATCAGTCTGTTTTTACGGTGTTTTTTCTTAGGCCATGGGTCAGGAAAGTTGATGATAATAGTGTCAAAAATTTCTTTCTCCAATAGTTCATCAAAAAACCACTGGAAGTTAACGGTCATATAACGGATATTTTCTAGGCCTAGCGTTTTTCGTTGTTTTTCGGTATGAATGATTCGGTTTACCTTCTTTTCCATGAGTAGGTAACCTGTTTGGCGGTCGCCATTAGCCAGTTCGATGGCAACTTCCCCCCATCCCGATCCAAGTTCTAAAACAAAGTTTTGTATGGTTTCCGGGAAAGATTTTTTTAGATCGATTTTTTTTCCGCGGTCTTTAGGTTGCAGGAGATAGTCTGATTGATAGGAAGTCTTGGTAGTAAACTTCCAAAGTTTTTCTTGGATTTCTGGGCTAACTAACAATTGCATTCCTTCCGATGATGTAATGTCAGGATTTTAAAAAGGAACTAGATGAAAATAACTCTTTTTGGTGTTCGAGGTTCTCTCCCCACACCGATTTCTAAACCAGAACAACGTGAGAAAACACTAAAGATTCTCCAAATGGCCAAAGAAGAGTGGCGTAAGGATCCAGCCGGATTCTCAGAAGAGGAATTTTTAAATCACTTACCGATTCCCTTATCACAAGATCTAGGTGGAAATACTACTTGTGTGTTCATTGAAGGAGACGGGGGAGAAAAAGTTATTTTAGATATGGGGACAGGTCTTCGTGTCCTTGGTAACCAGATGGCACCGCAGGCATTTAGCGGAGAAGAAATGGATATTCATATTCTTGTTTCTCACACTCATTGGGATCATATCCAAGGTTGGCCTTTTTTTAAACCGGGTTATTCTCCCTCTTGTAATATTCACTTTTACTCATGTATTGAAAATTTAGAAGAAAGACTGGTTCGCCAACAACATCCTGAAAACTTTCCGATTACTTTTCAACAAATGGCATCCAAAAAACATTTTCATCTTTGGAAAGAATTCGAATCTTATATGTTAGGTGGACTTAAAATTATCCCTTTTGGACTTCGCCATCCAGGTTCTTGTACGGGATATCGAATTCGCGAAGGAAATAAAATTTTTCTATTTTGTACAGACGTAGAATATCGTGAAGAAGACAGGGAACATTTAATCAAAATGAAACCTCAAATTGCTGGAGCGGATCTTATTATCATCGATGCACAGTATAGCACTGCTGAGGCGGAAAAAAAATTAGGTTGGGGACATACGGCAGTCAGTAAAGCAGTAGAGTTTGCGGAAATGATGGAAATTCGTTCAGTTGTTCTCACACACCATGAACCAGATCACACGGATCATGAAGTAGCTCGAATCATTTTAGATGAAGCTAGACTAATCAAACCAGGTGGAATGCAAGTGCACATTGCTCATGAAGGACAAAAGTTTATCCTGTAGAAAAATTTGTTTCACCCTTTCTAAAAAGAGTGAATGATTGTAGGTGAACTTTCTCTATTCATTCGTTGATTAGGTAATTGGAATGGTAACCTTTTGCTTCACCAGACCAATCGGGACAATCCAGTTTTAAATCTGCATACCAGTGGATTTGGTATGGTTTTGCAAAGAAAAGTTGGATAAAGAATCTTAAAAATGAAGAGATGTTTTCTAGGGCGCTCATAGTCGCAATGGGGCGCATTCGTTTGACAAGAAGCGTACATTTCCCTTCGTTAAAATGAAGGACTTCTATTTTTGGTATCGTATAACCAGAAGTAGGTTCTTTTTCCCAATCCAAAACCTCTGCTCGTTCTACCGTACCTTCTAAAACCAGATGTCCAGTAGGATCAAGGACTGCCACGCGACGATAAAAGGCACCAGGAAAATCTGAATTCCCGACAAACCCACCGGTAAAAATTCTGTGACCATCTTTTGTAATGGACCTAACCAATTCCCATTTTTTGGAATATTGATATACTGCTTCGTTTGAGAGGATATGTTCCAACCCACCCACACCTTTTACTTCTTCCGTTGTATCTTTGTAACGAATGGTCCCAGTTACTTGGGAGAAAGAGAAGGGAATGTCTGCTTGGACAAATTTTCCTTCGTCTCTCAATGGATATCTTCCCTTGGAGATGGGAACGGAACCTCTCCTTGGTTTATAGTCTAACTTTATTTCCCAGTCCCCATAGTTCATATAGAAGGAATAAATTCCGTTTTTGTATTCCATCCAGTTTTCTCCACTCTTTTGGTAGAACTGGCCTTTTTTGGATTCATACTCATCGGCATCGAATTCACGAGTGGAATAGAAAACCGGTTGGTCTTTTGATTTTAAAAGAAGAGATATACCATTGTTATACGAACCTGGTCCAAAATTACTAACAAGGAAAGTCGCAAACATATTGTATTTTTCATTTCGAAAGGTAAAGTTCCAAGCTTGTAGGTAACCTTCGTCTGGAAAATGTTGGGTCTTAAAATCTTGTGACAGTAGATTTTCTGTGGGCAGTAATGCAAAAAAAAGAGATAGCCAAACCAATCGAATGAATTGCCGGAACACCGGCAAATCCTAACGGGCGCTTGTAAAAGAATCAAGATTTTTCTTGGGGTTTTCCTTTAAATGGAAACCGTGCTGGGAAGTGAAATGGCAAACAAATCTCCGAGACAAACGAGCGAAAACACTGGATGTTCTGTATTGCCAATTTGTCCAAGCCGTTCTCTCTCTTCGGCGATTCCGTCGATATGGATCCAGGTTTCTATTTGTTCTTCTGGAAGGATGCGACAGGCAACCTGGTATTCAAAAGGCCCTAATTTGGAGAAGAAAATTTGAACCGATTCGGGTGGTGAGTCGGCTAAACTGCGGCGGAAGGCAAACTGTTTGGACTTGGTTTCCCCTCTCATTTCGTAGTAGTGGTTCAGAATTCGTAAGATATGTAAGAATTCTTCTTTTTTTGTCATAAGTTCACGCCAGGAAACTTCAGTTTCTTTCATATCCGGTGTGGTGGTGGAACTTTGACTTTGGTTCTTAAAAAAGGATTCTCACTTGAAAAATACTTTCCCCTATCCAAGATGAACGAAACGGATATGGTAACGGAGATTTTAGAAATATTCTGGAAAGAGAAACTCCGGTTTGCCCAATACTGTTTTGATGAATTAGCATCCTTGGACTCTAAGTCCTTTTTAGAAAAAAGACCGAAGGGAAAATCTGCCCAATGGACTCTCCAACAGATGGTCTCCAATGATCGCACTTTTAGTTTTTACTTACCCATCTCTTTAAAAATTAGCGGATTTTTCTTTTTTACCACATTCAAAGACCAAGACATAGAAAAAGATTTGGAAGCTATCCGGGACCGGTACACACCGCCCGCATTTCCCTCTCATTTTTGGGAGATCCAAATTGAGAAAGCTGAAAACCTTAGGATCACTGCCAAAGACCCTTTGGTGAAAGAACATTGTGAATTTTGGAAAGAGATTCTTGTTCGATTGGAAGTAAAACTTTCTGAGATTTCAGAACGTGATGCCTATAGAAAAAGATATACATCCCTCACGGGAATTCATACCATTTCAGGAGCGATCAATAATTCTACGGAGTTTTGTCACTATCTGTGGAATTTGTACATGGCAGATCCAACATAACTGTATTTTAAACGAATCAAAAATGGACCGAGTTTAGGAGAAATCAATGGGAAAAATTAAAGTAAAAACACCGCTTGTTGAGTTAGACGGCGATGAAATGACAAGAATTATCTGGAAAGAAATTAAAGATCGTTTCATCCACCCTTATTTAGACATCACTTTAGAATATTACGACTTAGGCGTTGAATACCGTGATAAAACAGATGACCAAGTCACTGTAGATTCTGCAAATGCGATCAAAAAACATGGCGTAGGTGTTAAATGTGCAACCATCACTCCGAACGCAGACCGCGTAAAAGAATACAACTTAAAACAAGAATGGAAATCACCTAACGGAACCATCCGTGCCATCTTAGATGGAACAGTATTCCGTAAACCTATCATCATTAAAAATATTCCAGCAGCTGTTAACTCTTGGAAAAAACCAATTGCGATTGGAAGACATGCCTATGGCGATATCTACCGTGATGTGGAAATCCTTGTGGATGGTCCAGGAAAAGTAGAACTAGTTTATACAGATGCATCTGGAAAAGAAAAACAAAGACTACTCGTAAATGAATTCAAAGGTGCTGGTGTGGCTCTTGCTATGCACAACCTAGATGAATCGATTAAATCTTTTGCCAAAGCTTGTTTTACTTATGCTTTGTCTGAAAAAATCAGCATCTGGTTTGCAACGAAAGATACAATCTCTAAAAAGTATCATGCTCGTTTCCGTGATATCTTTGATAACATGGCAAAAGAACAAGATGCTGCTATGAAGGCTGCTGGGATTACTTATAGTTACTACCTTATCGATGATGCTGTTGCACAGATCATGAAAAACGAAGGTGGCCAACTTTGGGCCCTTATGAACTACGACGGTGACGTTATGAGTGATATGGTTGCTTCTGGATTTGGTTCCCTTGGTCTTATGACTTCAGTTCTAGTATCTCCCGATGGAAAGTATGAGTATGAAGCGGCACACGGAACTGTGACTCGCCACTACCGTAAATACCAAAAAGGCGAAACTACTTCGACAAACTCTGTTGCTTCCATTTTTGCTTGGACAGGAGCTCTTGCGAAACGTGGGGAACTTGACGGAACTCCTGATGTAGTGAACTTTGCTTTGAAATTGGAAGAAGCCATCATTGAAACCATTGAAGGTGGTGAGATGACTAAAGACTTACTTTCTCTTTCTACAGCTGCTAAAAAAACAGAACTTGATACTTTCCAATTTATGGAAGCTGTACAAAAACGTTTGGATTCTAAACTAAAATAAGTTTACACCCATTACCCCACTCAATCATACCTGAGTGGGGTTTTTTATTCCCACCTTTCTCCTGAATCAAATATTTCCTTGAAATCGTCTTTAGTTATCGTACATTCAATCTTCTTAATACATTAGATATTCGTGAAACAAAACATGCAAAATTTACAAATAAGTTGCATATGGTGTAGGTTGGACAAAAAATATAACGGAAGGTGATTTTGAGTTCGCTGTTGAAGTCAAATAAACAAATGATCGCTAAATTTATAGAATGGTATTCGAATGAATCGCAAGCGGTGAAATCATCCGCTGAACTTTTTGACAAAGCGATTGGTTATTTACAAAGGCAAGGATTTCAAATTGTTCGAGTCAATATGGGTACTCGTACACTTCACCCGCAAGTTGAATCCTTATCCTATACTTGGGTTCCTAAAGAAAAAAAAGAATACTTTGATGAATCCACAACACCGTTACTACATTCAAAAACAACGATTGAATCTGAAATAGGATTCCTTCGAGAGGTGCGTTTTCGATTGGGATCGTTGCAAACTTCTCAATTTGCGGTTAGTCCTGTTCAATATGTGATGTCTACAAAAAAGCCGTATTACTTTAGTTTTGTGGATCATAAAGAAAAAACATTTCCGTATCCAATTCTGGATGATTTGGCTCCATTAGGTGCCACTGGTTATTTTGCCGTTCCCATTTTACAAAAAGGAACAAGTTATGCTTTTTTAAGTTTAGTTACAGACAAACCAAATGGTTGGTCAAAAGAAGAACTTATTTTTTTAGATCAGGTTTTAAAAATAATTTCTCTTCAATGGATGGCTTTCATCCAATCAGAACTTACCGAATCACTGCTGAGTATTTATCTTGGAAAACGAACTGGTTCCACAGTCTACTCGGGAAAAATTTATTTGGGGGAACTTGATAACATCCAATCGGTAATTTGGTTTTCTGACATTCGCAATTATTCTGGGTTGAGTGAAAAATTGTCCCCTGGTGAGGTAATACAGTTGTTAAACGATTATTTTGGTTTAGCAATTCCAATGATTGAATCCCATGGCGGAGAAGTTTTGAAACTTTTAGGTGATGGAATTTTAGCTGTATTTCCTTATACAGAATCGAATAAAACCTATGTTGGAAAGAAAGTGCTTCTCGCAGTAAGAAAGTTAGGTGAAAGTTTGTTTCTCCACAACCAAGAGAGAGAAAAAGAATCAAAACTTCCCATCCATCATGGGGTGGGTTTACATTCCGGCGAAATCCTTTATGGAAATATTGGATCTACAGAAAGGTTGGATTTTACGGTGATTGGGGAAGCTGTCAATCTAACGAGTCGAATTGCTGGGATGTGTGGAGAGTTAGGTAAAGCTGTCTTGGCCTCCGAAAATTTAGCCAACCAAATCCCTGTTCGCTGGGAAGAGCTAGGGGAACACAAACTCAAAGGAATTGGTTCTCCACAGAAAATATTTGCCATTTCGGAACGTGTGAAGAAAAAATATTAGGATAAAAAATATTTGATTAATGAATGTTTCGGTATTTCCAAGTGGATAGGACCACACGAATTGAATCTTTCATAAAACTAAATTTGGATCCAGGGATGTCTTTCCAATCCACAGGAAATTCTTCAATTTTAAATCCATTTCTAAATAATAAAACTAGTAATTGAGTATCCCATAACCAACGTAAGTCGGAAATTTTTTGAATGACTTCTAAATAGGAAGATTTTTTGAAAATTTTACATCCGCACTGTGGATCATACATTTGAATTTGAAATACTAAGGAAAAATAAAATGAAAAGATTCGGTTGGTAAGATGTCTGTAGAATGACTTTTTTACATTTCGCCCCATCATGATGATTCTAGAACCCGCAAGTAAGTCTATTTCTTTGTGATCATTTGCGTAGTTCCAAATGCGTAAAACTTCGTAAGCAGGGGTCGCACCGTCGGCATCTACAAAGCCATAATAATTGCCTTTTGCATTTTGTAGTCCCAATTGAATGGCACTCCCTTTACCAGAATTTGTTTCTTGGCGAATTATTTTTAATTGGGGATTGGAAAGTAAATGTTTGATTTTAATGTTTAGAGTTTTGAATTCTTCGAGTGGACTTCCATCATCGACTACAATGAATTCAATAGACTTGGAACCTTTGAATGTATCCAAAAGAGATTCCAAAAAGAGCGGGAGTCTTTCTGATTCACGGTAAGAGGGAATGACTAAACTAAGGTGATTTTTAACCATGAGAACGGTTGGAACGGTTTTTACTGAATCTAACTAAGCAGTGGAAAACATACAATGCGGGAAATCAAGTAAATTACTCCGCTATTGTATGGATCCGATCGATAGATTAAGCTAACGTACAATTACCCATTTGCCACCTATCCAACTTAAGTAAAGAGGAATGGCTGCCCCTTTTTTTGAAGCAATGATGGGTTCCCCTTTTTTGTTTGTTACGCTCACGATTTGGTTGTTACAAATCAATGAAAAACGGATGTCCTTAGTTTCTAATTTCCAACTTGAGCCAATGGCCTTAGTCATTCCAGATACGGATTTTAGTTCGTCAGCTTCTACATAAGGATAGTAACGAACTTCAGAAGTGTCCTGCGCACGAAATTGTATCCAAGTAAGGATTTGTTTTGCATCTTTTGAATTGAGAGTTGTTGTGAATTCTTTTGCAAATGTACGGATAGAAGATTCTTTTTCTTTGGAAAGGGTGATGGTTTCTGCTTGTTTCCACAATTGACTGGGTGGAACAAAAGGTGTGTTCATCTCAATCTCTGTCCATTCACCTAATCTATCTTTGGTGGACGTTGGCCATTGGAAATGTTCTAACAAAATTCCCTCGTCAGGGAATTGTCCTTTTTGGCCTATGAATAATTTGACTTCTGCTTCTTTGGAAAGTCCAGTATTTTCTTTTTGTTTTCCCTTTCGTTCTGTAAGTCGGATCTTGATTTTGTTTTTCTCAGGTAAAATCCAGTAGTTGATATCTGCTTGTCCGGAGGAGTCTTCATTCGATGATCCATCTCTTACATCATATCCATTCACATTGATTTCAAGATTGATGCCATAGTTTTTGTAAGTGATGATATAATAACCTTCCTTGGGAGGACCTGGTGGAGTTGGTTTTTCTTCCGCTAAGATTGGAAAAAAGGAAATGGCAAACACAAGAAAAAGGAACGAGATTCTTTGCATCGATAATTCTCCCATTGCAAGGTAACGGAGGATTATAAACAGGGAAAACAAATTGTCGACGAGAAATTAAACTAGGGGAATATTTTTAAGAGAATTTAGATATAAATACCAACAAGGAGAAGTTAGAGAAATTTCTTTCCAGTTCGATCGAAAGTGAATTTTGTATTACAAGACGAACAGTGGAACCTTCCATATTTTTTTGCAGGAATTGGTTTATTACAAGAAGGACAAAGAACAGTTTTGTTTCTAAAAGTAGACATCCGTAGGTTATTTTCTAATCGATCTATAAATCGGTAGCGCACAAAAATTTGAGCAAGGGTAGCACCTGTTAAAAAAGCAACTACTTGCCCCCCGTAAACACTGCGTACTTGGTTGTCTAATTCAATTACATAGAAACAGGATTGGATGAGAATCCAAACGCTGAGACTAATAAATATTGGTACATCTCGAAAACTGATCCTTTCGAATACCATCATACTTTTTACATTTGGAAAAAATACATAATACATTCCAAGAATTCCTGAAACAACACCAGATGTGCCAACAACAGGTATATTGGAATGTATATGAAATAAAAAATAGGTTAGGTTGGTTAGGATTCCAAAAAAAAGAAATAAAATGAAAAAATAAAAATGTCCGATTACATCTTCTATATTGTCAGCAAACATATACAAATAGATTGCATTTGTAAGCCATTCCGTAAAAGAAGAATTAAAAAAGAAGGAGAAAACTAAATTGAAACCAATCTCCTGATTGGGTGTGAATGCATAGGATTTAGGATCATTAAAAAACAAAGTCAACATAGACAGAAAAATAAATCCAAAAGTTAGGATTGGTTTTCTAAAGTTATGGTTTGCTTTCTCAAATACAAACATTGTTAGTTGGTTCCGTCAATACTTGTAAATTTTGAATCAATTGCCAATCTCTTTATTTTATACCAAAAAAATCAGAATATTGTATGGTCTTGACTTTTTTGATATCTGGTTAGAACCAAAGGTAAAAGAAAAAAGTGGTTCCTAGCAGGATTCCATACAACCACTCGTCTCGTTTGCGAAATAATGTTGCTAAGTTTTGTTTTGGCATTCTTTTCCGAATGGTAATGAAAAAAGAAAAAATCAAAAACATTAGAAAACCCGCAATCGATACATAGATTTTGATTTCAGGAATTTTGATTCTAGTAGTGACCAGCCCCAAAAATATAAAAAGAAATAAAATCCAATTCCTGACACTTGGTTTTACGATGCTGCGGAAATAGAAAAGTAGCAATTTTCCATTGAATGTTCCCGTTTTCTGTGTATTGGCGTCCACTGGTCCTTTCGTGTTGCGATATTGAATGTATGCAGCAAAACTCAAAATGACAATAGCAAAATGGAAACTGAAAAAAACACGGTGCAAAAAGTTGAGGTCATCACCAAATATTTGTTTTATGAAGGTAGGTGATACATAGGAATACAAAGAAGGCAAAAGAAAAGAAAATACTGGAGTAAGAAGGATGGTAATACAAATCATCCTACTATCAATTTTTATATTCAAAATTCCAAATAAAAATACCACAAGTAGGGCAGGGGTAAAATGAGAACTTTGGTTTGAAAGTTCGATAAAGAAGTTTTTCTTTGAATTGGGATCTACAAAAAGAATCGCAAGAATTGTCACCAAACAAGAAAATATGATTAGGAAAATCCTTCCGGAATTCATTTCATCTCTATCAGAAAGTTTTTGATTCATTCTAACTTTGAATGGTTTATAAAAATCGATAGTAAAAAGAGTGGCTGCCGAATGTAACATCGAATCGATACTCGAAAAAATGGCACCAAGTAATCCGGCAAGAATCACTCCAATAAGCCCATAACCAAGAGGAACCACAAGGACTACTAATTTTGAAAATGCTTCGTCAGGAGCAATCTCTGTGGCTGCTCCCAGTGCGGTCCAAATTTGAAATGCAGCCACACCCGTTAGGATAGAAAAAAATGGAACTGTAAGTTTGAGTAATCCACCCACTAAAATTCCAAACCGTGCCTCTCTAAGTGATTTTCCACCTAATGTTCGCTGTACGACATATTGATTTGTATTCCAATAAAAAATATGTAATAAAAAAAGTCCACTGAGTGCCCCGGTCCAAGGAAGTGTCGGATGGTTCGGAGGTAAATACAAATTCATTTTACTCAATCCATCTACACGGCTTTCTTCTTTTGCTAAAAGTTCAAAAATTCCACCGACTTCTGGTCTCGTGATGGAAAGGTAAGCAAGTAGTATTCCGGAAGCTAAAATGAGAACTGTTTGGATCACATCAGTATATACAACGGATTTAAGACCACCAAACCACGTATAGATGGTTGAAGTGAAGGCAATCCAAATCACAACTTCTGTGTAGGTGATGTTGATACCAGCATCTTTCAGAAAAGGAAGAAAACTTCGTGCCCCAATGTAGAGCGCTCCTGTGAGTTGGATTGTAATGAGGATGAGTGAGATTCCAGAATAAATTCTACCTGCCGTGGCTCCAAATTTTCCCTGCAGAAATTGAGATAAGGTATAAAACTTTTTACGACGAAAGAGAGGGAGGAAAACAAAAGCCAAAAGAACGATAGCTGGTATGGATCCAAATTCATAATGGCTTTGGGCAAACCCGACGGAAAATCCAATGCCAAGCATTCCGACCAGATGGTTTGCGGAAATATTGGTTCCAAATAGGGAACCGGCAATTCCCCACCAAGGAAGACTCCTGCCCCCAAGAAAATAGTCAGAAGAGGAAGATTCCTTTCTTCCCGCATACATCCCCACGCCAAGGACCAAGAGGAAGGTACAGACAAAAAATAGGATGTCGATACTTGCTATCATAACAGATAATTGATTCGCCATATTAGATATTTTCTGAAATTATGGCAAGCGATAGATTTCTAATAATTCACTCTTGCCTGGAAAACCTCTATCATCCATTACTTGAAAAAAATATGAAGCCAATTCCCCAAGCACCCATCATTCGCTCTGAAAACCCCGCTGTCGAAGTTGCCTGGTTTTGTGACCTTTGTAACGGAGACTATGAATACTTAGGAGTTCCCGATGGGTCCTTACGTTCTAGTTTCGAGCATTGTTCGGATATCATCCGTTTGGCGGATGAGTTAGGTTACCAAAACATCCTCCTTCCTTCCTCTTACCAAACAGGACAGGATACCTTAACTTTTGCCGCCGCCGCTTCCCAATTGACAAAACAAATTTCTCTCCTCACCGCGATTCGTTGCGGCGAAATCCATCCTCCTATGCTTGCTCGAACTCTTTCCACTTTGGATCATATGTTAAAGGGAAGATTAAATATCAATATCATCTCCTCTGACTTACCAGGAACCCAAAGAGATTCCAAAACAAGATATGAAATTTCCAAAGAGGTGATTCAAATTCTAAAACAAGGTTGGACGGAAGATCGAATTCACTTTCAAGGAAAACACTATCAGTTGGATCTTCCCACTGATCCAGTGAAGTCTTACCAACAGAATGGAGGACCCCTATTGTACTTCGGTGGAATATCTCCTGATGCGCGTGCTCTTTGTGCAGAGTTTTGTGATGTGTTTTTGATGTGGCCCGAAACAGAAGAGAGACTTGCAGATACTATGAAGGACTTGAGCCTTCGGGCAGCCACCTTTGGAAGGACAATTGATTTTGGACTTCGGATTCATTTGATTGTGAGAGAAACAGAAGAAGAAGCACGGGAAGCCGCGAAACGTCTGTTATCTAAAGTTGATATAGAAAAAGCAAACGATATAAAACACAGAGCTTTGGATTCTAATTCTGCTGGAGTTTTGCGTCAAGATGAGTTACGTAGGTCTGCAGATTCTGATTTATTTATTGAACCAATGGTTTGGTCTGGGATAGGCCTTGCACGTTCCGGTTGTGGTTCGGCAATCGTAGGTACTCCAGAACAAGTATATGAAAAAATCCAGAGATACATTCAAATGGGAATTCGCGCATTTATTTTTTCCGGTTATCCCTTACTTGAGGAATCAAAGATTTTTGCAAAAACAGTTCTCCCAAAATTAAACACCATTAACTTTGCAGAAGCGCAAGGTAGAAAACCAAAAGGAATTCCTGTGACACCACTGACAACTGGGGAAAGAAAATGAAAGTTCCACAAATTGAATTTACCAAAAATAATTTTTCTATTTCTAGATTGGTATATGGAATTTGGCGATTGCATGAAGATAAAGAAGGTACTTCGCCAGAAAGGATTCTTGAAAAAATAGAAGTTTGTCTCAGTTTGGGAATTGATACCTTTGATCATGCTGATATTTATGGAGGTTTTGAGAATGAAGAACTATTTGGCAAAACCTTAGGCAAAATTCCGACCTTAAAATCAAAAATCAAAATCATTTCTAAGTGTGGAATTCAAATTCCAGGACCCAAGTTTCCCACCAAACATTACAATACATCTAAAGAACACATTCGTTACTCAGTAGAACGATCCTTACGTAAACTGCAAGTTGACAAGTTGGATGTGGTACTCATCCATAGACCAGATCCCCTGATGGATCCGTATGAATTGGCCGGAATTTTTGAAGTTCTCATCAAAGAAGGAAAGGTACTCCATTTTGGTGTTTCCAATTTCACAACTTCCCAGTTCCAAATGTTACAATCTGTTTATAAGAAACCCCTTTTCACAAACCAAGTTGAGTTTCATCCTTTCTACACCGAACCTTTGTTTAATGGAACATTTGACCAAGCCTTGGAATCCAATTTCCATCCGATGGTATGGTCTCCTACAGCAGGGGGAAGAATCTTTACTCCTAAATCAGAAAGAGAACTGGCAACCTTTTCGAAACTTCAGGAAATCGCTAAGTTAAAAAGCTCTGGGGTAGACCAAGTTTTATATTCTTGGTTTTTGAATCATCCCTCAGGACTTGTTCCCATTTTGGGAACAAATGATATAAAGCGAATTCAGTCAGCGGCTGGTAGTTTTTCCTATCCTCTGAGTCGCATGGAATGGTTTTCCATTTTGGAAGCGGCTCGGGGTATGGAAGTAGCATAATCATTCGATTGACCAATCGGAGAAGATATTGGTCGTTATATTGAATAAAAATCTTATATAACGGATTAAGTTTCTGGCCTCTCTTGAACTTCCTTGTCGAATGGACAAGAGAGGTGGTTGTTATGCTTTCAGAATTGGCTCCTAACGATTATTTTTCTGGAATTTCTCTTTCTTTTGATCTAGCGGATGACTTACATTCTTTTGGTTCGGAAAGGTCGTCGGAAGTGGTCTGGGAACAAACCGTAAAAACCATTGCACGCATTCCAGAAATCATTTCCACATGGATTTTTGAATACCTACCAGAATCACAAAACTTCCGTTTGTTGGCGCTGCATAGCCACTCTGAATTTCAAATCGCACCTATTGTACCAAAATATTCCGTTCCTTGTTATCATGTTGTCGATTCCAATATGATTTTTGAATTGAATTTGGCAGGTGACGAATCTTTTTTTATCCCCTTGGCGAAAACACTTTCTGACAAAACCTCCGCTATGTATTTGGGTTATCCCATTCGTTCCGATATTGGGACTGTAATCGGAGTGATCGGAATGGTGGTCGAAGCTAAGTTTAAACATAAATTTAAAAACTTAAAACTGATCGATGTCATTGCCGACCAATTGAGCCAAGAACTAATTCGATATAAAAATGAACAATTGATCTCTGAAACTTTAAATACTGCTTCTTTTGTGAAACATTCATTAGCGGAATTGTTTCGTCTACTTTCCGCAAAGTCTTCTGACCTAACAACAACTTGCCGAAATTATTTACAAACGGGTACAAAACTTTTTGGTTTGCCCTTGGGTTTGATTACTTCTAAAATCGGCGATGACTGGGAATACAGTTTGGTCGAAGGATATGTACATGGAATTTATGAGGGACAAAGATTTTCTAAAGAAGAATCTAAATTTTCACTCTCACATTCCCACAATTCGGCGATCATTCGAAATGAAATTTCTTCTTCTAGTGTGGAAGTTAGAGAGCACTTACTAGAAGCAGAGATCTCTTGCCTTATGGAGTTTCCTCTAAAAGTCCATAACCAAACCATTGGTATTTTAGGGTTTTACGGAATAAAGAATCAAAAGATTGAATCTATAGAATTGTTCCAACGTGTGTTTGAATTGATGGGGATTGGCCTAGCCAACACGATCGAAAAACATAACATTGATTTGTTGTCTAAAATAGTATTTTTGGAGAAGGATTCACTGCCGACCGAGTAAAACAGTCTTATTGAATGTTGATTAGACATTGCTTAGGTGGTCAGTTGCTTCCTTCTCAGTTTTAACAAAAAAAACATCTTTCCCTGTGTTCATTTCGTAGATAAAATCATTTAAACTTTTGCTTGAATAAATAGAAAAATCTCCTACGATTGCCAGTTTCATCCGGTAGTTCACAATCTTTTGTAAAACTTCCCCTGCTATTTTCGATTTTAAATCAAAAAAGTCCCCAGTAAAATGAGACTGTTTTAAAACGAAACGGTCACATCCTGAATCGTATTGGACAGTAGCAAAGAAGTCTAGGGCAGACGAACCATCTTTAATCAGAATTTCTTCTGAATCAATCATTGCGATTTCAATATTGTTTTGATTTATTTTGCGAACTTTCATTGGTTATTTTCCAGTGTTATTGGGAACTGGGTAGCTTATCCCAGTTCCCATCGATCCTTAGACAGTTTGGAGATCTAATTTTTAAGAGAATCCTACGATCAATTCTAAGGAAAATCCAAAAAAACTATCGGCATATTTAATTTCTTTCTTTTCTTCTCTAAAAAAAGATTTGACTTTTAGTATTTAGATAACTAAATGATTATATAACCAATTAGTTATGCAAACTCTTGATGCAACATTCTCTGCCCTTGCCGACCCCACTCGAAGGGCCATTCTTATGCGCCTTGCGAAAGGTGATTTAACGGTCATGGAACTTGCCAAACCGTTTCGAATGAGTCAACCCGCTATATCCAAACACCTGAAAGTTTTGGAAGAAGCAGGCCTTGTTTCTACGACCATCCGTGCGCAAGAGAGGCCCCGACGGTTGGAAACAGCACCGTTAAAAACCGCAATCGACTGGATCGAAAAATACCGCCAGATGTGGGAAAAAAGATATCAGGTGTTAGATGGATTACTTGCCGAATTACAAACAATACAAACAAAGGGAAATAGGAAAAAATGAATACAAACAAAAATGAAGTGAAGTTAGAACGTCGAGGTGAAAGAGAAGTTGTGTTTACAAGATACTTCGATGCGCCAAGGGAATTGGTTTTTGATTGCCACACCAAACCTGAGTTCATGAAAAGATGGCTCATTGGACCTGAAGGTATGGTGCTTGATACTTGCGAACAAGATTTAAAAGTAGGTGGCAAATACTTGTATCTCTATGCAGACCAAAAGGGAAATAAATCCGGTGTTTACGGAACGTTTCGTGAAGTGGTTGTACCTGAAACACTAGCCAATACAGAGAATTACATTATGGAAATGTCGGACTTCAATCCGAATGCTCCAGAAGATCCTAATGCAACATTCGAGTCTCGCACTTTTACGACAGAAGGCAAACGAACACTGATGACACATCTCTGTCGATACGCTTCCGCCGAAGTTTGTAAGATGATGGTGGAAAGTGGTGCGGCTGATGGAATGGCGGAATGTTATTTGGAGCTGGATAAATTACTAATTGAGGTTGTTTAGAAAAAAGGGAAAAGGTTTTGTCTTAGTCACATAACGAATAAGGCAAACTGACATACTAAATTTTTCCATTCAGTAATTCGGATAAAAAGCGATTACATCGGTGAGGATATGAGCAATAATCAGTGGCCATACATTCTTATATTTATTGAAAAAAAATGAAAATGTAAGGCCATATAAAAATGTATCAATTAAATTAACAATTCCACAAAATAGAACAGTACTTTATTTGCAGATAACGATGGATTAAAAAATCCATTCAAAAAACAAAAAGTCCAAAAGATAAAAAAACTAAAAAATACTGTTGATTTGACTTCTTCTTTCATAGGTTTTTTGTAAGAGCCAAGGCAGTTCTAGATAGATGTTTTGGCTTAAGGCAGCTAACGTCCGCTTGTTGATTTCTTCGGACTCACCACCTACCAGCTAATCTCTTTTTTATCCCGAAAGAATTTTCCTGTAGGACCACTGTCAGGTAACGTTGCCGCCCAAACGATGGTTTCTGCCCCTTTTTCCACGGGTCTTGTCGCACTGGCTCCCCCCATATCGGTTTTTACCCAACCGGGACAAACAGAATTGATTTTGATATTCTTTCCCACAGCTTCTACACTGGAAACATTGGTGAGTGCATTGATGGCAGTTTTGGAAATACGGTAAGCAGGATAACCACCCCCCATATCAGACAATTGTCCCATCCCAGAACTTACGTTCACAATCCGTCCAAAATTGTTTTGGATCATCAATGGTAAAAATGTTTGAATCAAACGAAGTGGGCCGTACAAATTTACGAGTAAGGTTCTATGTAAGTCTTCACTGGTGGTATCAAAAAAAGATCCAGGATCGGCAAAGATCCCCGCATTGTTGACGAGGATGTCTAATTTACCAAAACTCCCGGTGATTGTGTCTAGAGCTTCGCTAATGCTTTGTTCCTTAGATACATCAAGGGAAAGGATTTCCCCTTTCCCTACCGCCTGGACCGCCGCCAAGGTGTCAGCAGCTTCTCCTGGATTTCTGGCACCAACAAGCACATAAATTCCTTGTTTGGCAAGATCTATGGAGACTTGTTTCCCAATCCCTCGGTTGGCCCCTGTAACAAGGGCAATGCGTTCCTTGGTTGCTTTCATGGATTCAAATCTCCTTCGGTAAGTTTTTTTACCTTTCTTTATAGACTGGTTTTACTTAGACTTTGCCAGTTCCGTGAGCCATTTTTCGGTTTGCGCTTCGATAAAGGCTTTGTCTGTGATGACCCACTTAGACATGAGAACATGCATTCCATTTTCCACTGCTACTTTTTTGTTGAGAGGACTTGGTGATTTTTCCAAACCAAAATTTGTATATCCTTCTAACATTTTAGGAACACTGGCCGTTGGGTCTTGTTCTTTCTCAGATTTATAGTAGTACAAAAGTAATGCGGGAGAAGTCACTTTTCGAAATACTTCAGGAACTGCTGCATAGTTTTTTAAATCATTCACACCTACGAGTGCGGAGAAGTATTGTTCTGGATACCAAAAGTTATTTCTTTCGGGTAACACCTTAGGATTGTTATTGTGTGCTGAGGCTCTCACTTTTCCTTTCAGCAAATGGATGAAGGTAAGTCCCCCAGGATAGTTTAAAATATTCAAACTTCCATCTACTGGAGCGTAGAAGGGATTCGCCAGTACAAGTCCATCTACTTCTTCTGGGTATTCCGAAGCAAGCCAAGTCGCAAGGAGACCTCCCATGGAACTTCCAAACACCACCACTCTATCTCCTTGGGATTGCATCATATACAAAGCTTCACGAGAAGCATCTAAATAATTGGCAAAGGTTTGGTCTCTTTGGTCTTCTTTGTTGGTTCCATGACCTGGAAGACGAAGTAAGTAAGTATTGGCTTTAAATTTTTTTGCCAACTTTTCCATCACTTCTTCCCCTTCGGCACGAGAAGCTCCATATCCATGGATGTATAAAAAAGCGAGAGGAGTTTTTTTACCAAAACTAATATAACGTTCTTCGTTACCTGGTCTGTGGTTCTTTCTTTTGCTTTCTTGTAACTTCTCTTGGAAATAAACTTCAAAGTTCGCATAACTTAAGTTTGCTTTGGGTTCGTACTTTGGTCGCCCACTGCAAGAAACAAGGACAAAGGAAACAGTGATGAGGAAGACAGCAGACAGCTGCCTGAGGTTGTGGAATAAAGAACACGATTTAGCCATACAAATGGAAAATATTACAGTGTTTTTGCTTTCTTGTAAAGAGAGAAAAAACATTGGCATAGGAAGGGTCGTACGAAAAAAGGTAGTAAATACCCATTCTCAGAAGGAACATCCCGGAATGTATAGCCAATTCACAGAGCAACAACTTGAAATCAGAGATTTAGTTCGTAACTTCGTAAAAAAAGAAATCCCACATGAAGTAGCATTGCACTGGGATGAGAAGAACCAACACCCAACAGAACTCATCAATAAAATGCGTTCGGAACTAGGAATTAACGGTCTTGTCATTCCGGAAGAATACGGTGGATGGGGACTCGGCGCGATTGAACAGTGTTTAGCGATCGAAGAACTTTCAAGGGGATGCCTAGGGATCGCTCTAGGATTTGCTTACACTGGTCTTGGAATTCTTCCCATTCTAAAAGGTGCCACTCACGAACAAAAATTAAAATGGCTTCCAGAAATTGCGGACGGAAAGTTCGGAGTTTCTTTTTGTTTGTCTGAACCTGGTGCAGGTTCTGACGTTCCTGGTATGACCACTCGCGCTGAGAAAAAAGGCGACAAATGGATCATCAACGGAGCAAAACAATGGATCACTGGTGCATCTGATGCACAAGCCTTTACTGTATTTGCTTATACTGATAAAAACCGCGGAACACGTGGTGTATCTTGTTTCTACGTTCCACGTAGTGCCAAAGGTCTGACTGTTGGTAAAAAAGAAGACAAACTCGGAATCCGTGCTTCTTCTACTCACCAAGTGATTTTTGAAGATTGTGAAGTGGGTGAAGATGCTCTGGTCGGAAAAGAAAACCTAGGTTTCGTTTACGCTCTTCAAACTTTGAATGCTTCTCGTCCATTCGTAGCCGTTATGGGTGTAGGTGTGGCACAAGCCGCTCTTGACCATGCAGCACGTTACGCACGTGAAAGAGAGCAGTTCGGAGTGAAAATCGGAACTTTCCAAGCAGTGCAACACATGTTAGCTGATATGTCTATCAAAGTAGAAACTGCAAGAGAAATCACTTACAAAGCAGCTCGTCTTTCTGATGCAAACGATCCTAACCTTCCAAAATATTCTGCAATTGCAAAAGCATACGCATCTGAATGTGCAGTTCAGTGTGCTACTGATGCAGTGCAAATTTTTGGTGGATACGGATACACGAAAGAGTATCCAGTTGAGAAGTTAATGAGAGATTCTAAAATCCTCACTATCTTTGAAGGAACCACTCAAATCCAAAAAAATGAAATTGCAGCTTACGTAATTAAAGAAGCAGCATCTAAAAAAGACTAAGAGTTTCGAACCGAAATTCGGTCGAAAGGGAGCCTCCAGAGATGGGGGCTTTTTTTGTTCGGGTGGTACAGGTTGGATGTAGGTATCCCCGCCCTGAATTGGGTGGGGTGTGACCACCCGCCAGGCATTGACCGAATGATGTCTCATTAGAGGCCATTCCCCGTAAAATATCAAATTTAGAATCTCCTAATCTTCTTCCGATCTTATCCCCAAAAAATAAATGATAAGATCAATCGAACCTCACATAATATCTGATAGTTTACCACTTCTCACTACACGCGACCAATACCGTGTAACTAAATTCCTTACATGGAACAAAGGTGAGACGGTGACACCTAGAAGGTTCTTAAATTTTTTACAAGAACGTAAAAATTTAGGAATAAAATCCGCCACCCTTAGAGACGACAAAAACTCTGTTTTTCGAGCAATGAAAAAGGCAACCGTTGGAACCGAGTTAGGTTTTGCAATTGACGGTTTCAGAAAACAGCTAAACGAAGTTTTTCCAATTAAAGTTCCCAGAACTAGAGTTAGTGAATCTGACTTAATTACTCTAACAGAAATTCAAAGGATCAATAAGTTTGGAACTGCACGTCAAAAGTCTATCTCTCTTTTTCTTTGGACAACAGGAGTCAGAGCCGGGGATTTAGTAAGTATCAAACTAAAGGATTGTCGTCCTTTAGATAACAACCTAATTGAAATTAAATTATTAGGAAAGGGTGAAAAGAAACGGAATATTGTTATTCCAATTTCCCTCTTTCACCAAATCAGACAGACCTTTTGTGGTTACGTTTTCCTATTCGAAACTGTAAACAAAGATCAGTACAAACCTCACGCAATTTGGAAGATCGTTTCTGCTATTGGAAAGAAATATCTAGGACGAGATATTTACCCCCACCTCTTTCGACACACTTTCATAACAGATATGATCCGAGAAGGAAACGACATAGGAGCCGTTGCCGAGTTTGCAGGAAACACCGCTGAAGTGATTGCGAGAACTTATCTTCACTCTTCCTTAGATCGTTCGGCTATAACAAGACGTTTAGACAAAATTTGCGCATGATAAATATAGAAAAAGATGAACCTAAAAAGAAAGAAAATGAAGATCCTAAATCCTGCAAAAAATGCGGGGCTTCGAATGTTGAATTGTATCAATACGATATGTGTAAGGACTGTTTGTCGGACGAGTTTAAAAAAATGAAAATTGATTTAAAGGAAGCGAAAGTATTTCACTATGTCTGAGCTAGATAACCAAATACAAAAAGAACTTCAAAAAACAGTCCCCGCCGTTTACTACAATAGATTTTTCAGAGAGATGTCTTTAATCAAGATGACTGAATCAAAAATCATATTTGGACTCGATGGCACCGGAGCTATGTCAGCCAAACGACACATAGAAAATAAATACTTTGAGCTTCTTGATCTTGCAGTAGCAAACTCAGTAGGAAAAAGAAAAGTTGAACTTATTGTATTGGAAAAAATCGATACAACAAAACCAGTTAAAAAATCAGATAAGATCGATTATGATGGCGAAGTCCATAAATTAGAAACCTATATTAAGGAAAACACTGACATTCGTTACAATCTAGTTTCTCAAAATCTTGAGCATAAGCCTAAAGGTACTAAAAATTATCAGACGTGGTCTGATCGAGATTTCTCTGACTTATATGTCAACTTACGAAGGCTCAAGGAATATAAATATATTTCCAAAGATATGTTAATATCTATTTTGAATTCAAATTTTATTCCAAGCTTCCACCCAATTAAGGATTATTTAAGTTCACTAGAACCGTGGGATAAGAAGACGGACTGGATAGGGAAAGTGTGCTCATGTATTAAAGTATCGAATGAACTCGATTTTAGAAATTATTTAGAAAAATGGTGTGTAAGAGCCGTTTACTCTCTATTTAGTGAAAATGAGTTTCATCAAGAGCATTGTATTATCATACAATCGCCACAGGGTTGGTATAAATCAACATTCGTTCACGGTTTGATACCCAAGCAGTTAAAACCTTATTATAATTCAAGAATTCCCGAAAAATTAACGGCAACTGATCTAGTGGTCTCTGCCTCTAAAATCTGGATCTGGTTTCTCGACGAAATTGATAGAGTTACAAATAAGCGTGATGCCGCAGAACTCCGAGAATTTCTCTCACGACGAGGATCTTTAGAACGTAAGGCGTATGGACGAAACCAAGAGCATTTTACTCGAATATCAAATTTCATTGGTGCTTGCAATAAGGTGGAGTTCCTTGTTGATGATACAGGTAATCGCCGTTTTATCATTTTCTCGTTAGCCGAACCAATTCAGATAGATAAGTTTCAAAAGATTCCAATCGAAAAATTCTGGGCGCAAGTATTTCATCAATACAAAAAAATGCGCTGGAATCAGTTACATTGGAATGTCACCGAACAACGGCAAGTCGATGAAAATAACATCCAATATAACTATTCAAATAATGAATACGAGATTATTCTTAAATACTTTCGTCCCTTGCAGGAAATTGAATACGATGAAAAAAACAAAAACCATTTAAAGCTAAGTGCGACAGATATATATCTTTATATCAGCGAGAAACATCCAACCTTTAAAATGAGCACTACCTGGATTGGTAGAGGTTTAGTAAAAATGAACTTCGTGCGAGCCAAACTCGATAAAAACCACAGAGTATATTTGGTAAAAAAGACCGAAGACACTAAGACACTAGAGACACTATTTTTAAAAAAACGGCAGAGGAAAAATAAAAAATGAAACGTAGTATCAAACAGCAATTTAAGCAAGTTGATGAATTGTGGAATTTAAAGAACAAGTTAAGTATTTCAGAAGGTCAAGTAGATCTCATTAATAGAATAAGAGCCGCCAAAGAAGATCAGAATTTTAGTTTCGAACTTCAAATATACTTTCGTGGCAAAGACATCAGAGATCACCTTTTTCTTGCCGATCACTCTAAAGATTTATTGGTTTCTATACTATCTCATATCGAAACCAACATTCTTTCAAACCATGAATCTGATAAGAAAAATTTTGATGATATGTTTCAAGAATTCTTTGCCGAAGGTCTTGGTCTTCGATGAAAAGCCGTGATCTACACACAAACCTAGTTCAAAAAATCAATATGCCGGACTTTTGCAAGTTCTGTGACAGCTTCGCTGTGCATGAATACCAAGGACGTTTACTTTGCGAAGATCATTTCAATGAAGCATGTAATAAACTTCTAACATTTGGCCTTTATGGTTCTTTACTAAAATCTTAAAATTCGGAATTGGATCAATGAAAACAGGAACGAAAATTTTATTATTACCTATCCCTTCTTTGGCTCTCACCTTTATTTTTTTTAATCTTATCTTTGGTGAGGTTAAGGGTTGGGATCTATATGTTTGGATCTTCTTTCTTTTTATTACAATGGTTGTCATCGATATATTGGATTACTGGGTGAAGAGAGTATGAAGTTGAGACCAATTGAAGCCAGAATTCAAATATTGAAATCTCGATTAGAACATATAAACTTAGTAAAATCTGAGTTCGAGCTTTCTCGTTCCAATCCTAAAAATGAAAATCTTCGAACTAAAATTTTGGGTCAGCTAAAACATGATAAGTACATACATTTAAAAGAAATAAAAACACTCTCTGTAATTCTATCAGAACTCAACACAGAGAAAATAAAATCAATGGAGAACGAAATGAGACCACCCGTTCGTTTAGAAAAGTTAAATCAATTTATCGATGGTGAAGAACAATTTGAAGCTTTCATTCACGATCATGTTGTTGAAAGAGGAAGTTTCGAACAGTGCCAAAGGACGCTAAGAATGAACGGTGAATTCGTCACCAGAGGAAGCATTTATTCAAAGAATAAAGGAGATTCATCGGAGGTAATAAGATGAAAGATTACACAAAACTAGCAAAGGAATTTTCAAAGAAAGGAGTCAGATTGAATTCAAATTTGGATTCCTTCTTAATAGCCTTACAGAACGCAAAGGAACCAAACGAAGATCCTATCAGTCAATGGGATGCAATCCGTATTCTCCAAACTATGGTTTGGTTGGAATGGTGTCACACTTTTGGTCTTACGATTGTTTTAGATGTCGATGCAATCATCGACGAAGAATCTTTTAAAGAGGAAATGAAGTTAAGAGGTTATAATCCTACTCTTGGACTTTCAATGCACGAAGCAGTTAGGGAGAATCTAAACAATGAAGGAAATAACGCAAAAGAGCCAAAAGGAAATATTTCTGGAGATGACCTACGCACTGGATCTATTTCTAATGGGGCATCATTACTTCCCAAGGAATCAGAAGGCACGGATTCTGTTTCAAACGCTAATGGGAAGCCTATTGAAGCTAAAGGAGAAGCCCAAGATGGTAGCTCTAAAAGCGGTTGATCCTAAGTCGGCATATATGGACTCAAAAAATCTTGTACCAATTTGGAAAAGGGAAATAGAGAAGATTGATTTAGAAATTCAAGTGCTGGAAGGTGATCTAGAAACCGCAATCGATAACCTCAACTACATAAGAGACAAAAAATCAAAACTCAAAAAGCAAAAGGATATTGCTTTAAAAAAAGCGATGGAAGACCAGGTTCTCTTTCAATGAATGTGATTCGTTTGTATAAAGAGGAATTTATTCTCGACATTTACTACGATGTCGATCTTGGAAATACCCACGTAGCAGACCACGGAGTTACTGACTTGGAACTTTATGAGTTTTTTTCACTAGAAAAATACTTGGCGATAAAAAGAAAAGATGGTAGCTTTGAGGCTGTGGGAATGACTTCCAATCGCTCCTTAAAAGTGATTTTTAGAAATCAAAAAATGACAAAGAAACAAAAACATTTTTTTGTCATTACTGCTTGGGAGTATAAGCTAAGCAAAGATGAAACGGACGCTATCCGATCCAGGGAAGATTTATGAAAACAAAAGTTGCATTTAACATTGTAACCCCGACGAAAGCCGAGGACAAAAAGATAAAAAAGATCCTTTCCGATGTTGAAAAGAACAAGGATACTTTTGATTTATCTAAGGCAAAACATCCAGACGGGAAAGCGGTAAGGAAAAAAACAAAAAAAGCCTCTTGACTTAAACTCACCCTTACACCCCGAAATATCGATTATGCGAAAAATCGAAAAAGTCGGGGAATACACTCGAACTAGACAACCACTTTTAACTTACAAACAGACGGTAGCAGATTGTTTTGATCTTGCTCGTTTGTATTGGAAAGACCTACTCCTATTCAAAGCCAACGGCATACCATTGGAGGATTTATCTATTCGTGAGTTTTACGAATACATTAAGTCAATTCGGTACGTAAAAGATCCTTATAGAAAGGAACACGTAAGCAGACCAAAGATTCTATTGGAACGTGCTAATACAGACCATCCTTTTGATTGTGATGATAGATCCATCTTGTCGCTTAGTTTCTTTCTCCTTCAAAACAATTTAAAAGGAACAAAATTCAAAACAAGATTGGCTGTCACTGGACGATATGCAGTTCCCAAACATATCTACGTTGAATTCAAAGACGAAACCAATTTGGAAAGTCAATGGTCTCCTTATGATTGTACCTATCCTTGGAACAATTTTGGTAAAACTTTATACATTCCACAGTTCAAAAGGGTTTTTTATGAGGAAAACCATCCAGTTAAAAAACATTGATTCACTTTAAATATATATCATTAATTAGTATTAGGTTGTATTAGTTTAATACTTGTTAAGGTTTTAATCTTTTTCCTGTTTACAGTTTTTCATTTTATAAAGTGATTCTGTTAAGCGAAAATGTCACAAGTAGAATCAATTCGATTAGAGGGGGACGAAGCTCCCCCTCAATCGGTCAAAAATATTTTAGTAAGTTATGATTCAATTCTTCATGGAGAGGAAATTGATTCACCTTTGTTTTCAAACGAACCTGTCTTCCTTTCTGGAGACGATGGAGAAGAATATCTTCTCTTAGGTGAGGATGAAGATACAGGATATCTTGTCTATGGTTTCGAAGATGAAAACGGAGACGCTGTCCTTGTCTTTGGAGACGATGAAGGAAACGTACATGAATATGAAACCTTAGAAGGATTTAGCTTCAAAGGTTTCAAAGGTTTTAGTCTTCCAAAAATGCCGAAAATGAAACTCGGCAAACTTCCTAAAGTAAAATTCAAAGCTCCCAAAATCAAAACAAGCGGCTTAACTAAAGGATTTAGCAAAGTCGGTAAAGGAATCTCTAAAGGTGTTAGCAGCGTCGGCAAGGGACTATCCAAAGCCGGACAAGCATATACTAAATCAATCTCTGACATCGGTAAAGGAATCGGAAAAGGTGTCTCTTCACTTGCGAAAGGTGCAGGAGATATTTTGTCACAAGTTGCTGAAGGAGCAGGAAGCCTCCTTAGTCCTGACTCTGGAATGCCTGAAGAGGAACCAGAGGAAGAAGAAGAAGTCGAGGAAGAATACGAAGAGGAAATTCCATCGGAAGAATATTCAGAAGAAGAAAGTGAGCAATATTATGAAGAAGAGGAAGAAGAAATGAGTGGCGAACTTGGATTTGCACAATTTATTCCAATGGCGATGAGTGCAGCTTCGACCATTCAACAAAAGCAAGCTGCAAAGGGAGCCGCCAAAAAAGCATCAAAGCAAAAAGCTACGGATGCAATTCTTAAAGCTCTCTCTCAAACTAACAAGCCAGTGAAAATTAAAAAGGCCACTCCCACAAAAGCGGCAAGTATTAAAATAGCAAAGCCCACTTCAAGTGCTGCTTATGCAAGCGGTAGTTCAACTTCACGAGGGATCTTAGATTCTGAAATTACCCATAAGGTTGATAGTGATAGTAAAAACACCATCTTGTTAGTTGGTGTTGCTGTTGGTGCATTATTTTTATTTAAAAAATAAGTAAGTAGGTAAGCGAAAATGTTTGGAACAAAACGAAAAAAAAGAAGTCTTCCAAAGAAGCCGAAGGCTCCAAAGGCATCGGCTTCTATAGAAGTTTGGAAGCGTTATGCTGAACGAGTGAAGGCTTGGGAAGCGAAAGTGAAGGCAAAAACAGAGCCTTTAAAAAAGAAGAAAGCACTTATCAACCAAATTCGAAGTGCAGTGAACAAAGTTAAGGCGGCTTAATATGAGTTTTAAACAAAACGTCATGTCAGGAGCCAAACTTGGAGGAGCTGCTTTTGTTGGTTATGCTTTGAACCGATTTCTTTCTACGATGGAGTATTCCAAACAAATCATGAAAGAATCTCCAGAAACCGGAGCTGTAATTGTGTCCGCTGGTATAACAGTGGGAGCAATCAAATTCCAAGACAAGATTAAGGACAAACTAGTCCGAGTCGGTATCGTTGCTGGATCTGCATCCGCTACGCTTCATTTGGCAACTAGAATTCCAACGGTTCAAAATGCCCTTCCTGCTGGTGTTGTAAGTGCGTTAGCCGGTGAAACCGATGAATACATCGAAGTATCTGGAGAAGAGGCAGAAAACCAAATCAATGCGGAAGTTGATCGAAGAATTCAACAAGCATTCAACGAAGGAAAGATTCAATATCTTGCTCCAAGCGAAAGTTCGGAAGTTGGTGAGTCAGAACCAGTTTATGAGTTTGGTAACGATGAATTCGAGGAAGAAGAAGAAGTCTCCGGTGCTGAATCGGTCTTCGACCTCGTGTAAATGATTTCAAAAAGCGAAAATAGGTAAGCGAAAAATGCAAACACAACAACAACCGACACAAGCACGTGTTAATAAAAATTCAAATGCGAGAAAGACAGTTCAATCTGAAATTTCTCTTCTTATGCAAAAGGGAGGAATCCCAATTGAGCTTCATTCAACTGCTAAATTGGCCACTGGTGATAAATCATTTGGTTTCTTTGCTGGTAATGAAGACCGGGCAAACTATGGCCATCTAGCTCACTATGGTCTTGGTGGTAAAAACCCTATCGAGTCTCAAAAAGGGAAACTCGTAGGGTTTCAAGTAGAGTTACATGGGCCTGACTTTGCAGCGTTAAACCTTGCAGGTGACGGAACCTACAATGTTTTAGATGCGGCAAACAAACTAATCAATATGATTCGATTCAGAATCACAAAGAACAAAACAGTTCTTCGTGAAGGATCTTTCAAATCGATCATTGACCCTCTTCCTAGAATTTTGAAGCCTTCCAAGGTTGGAACTGGAATTGAAAACGGTCTGGTTGCTGTAAGTGCAGTAGAAACTCAAACAGGAAACATCGAAGAAAGAAACTCTGGTTTAAGAGTACTTTATCTTCCAGTGGATTTTTCAAACAACGATTCCTTTGTTTTTGAAGCATGGCTACCATCTCAAAGTGGTGGTGTTGATGCAGCATTGAATAACCACCTTTTGGTTGTTACTGCACTCGGTGTGGAATTCCCAAAATAAACGTTTCTAAAGAAACTAATTCAATTTAAAGACCGGTGAAGAGCCGGTCTTTGCAACGGTAAGCGAAAAAATGAATACTAAAGTAAATTACAAAGGCAATGACTATACAGTGTTAGCCGGGATGAATAAAACAGTCAGTCCCGTGAATGGAGATAGCTATACAAAGGCTATGACTATCGAAAACAACACGAACAAAGATGGAAGAGTTATTGGTGTTATATTAAGATACAAAGGTGAAATTGATGACGTTTGTATAGAATTCAAAACTTCTAAAACAAAAAACAATCCTCCGATTTCTGGAGACCTTGCCCTAGCTGTTTTGGGTTCAAAGATTTCACCAAACTTTTCTACTCCTGCATTTCAAATATTCCCATTTCCTGGTGATGGAATTTTAATTACAAAAAATCTTGCAATCGAAATTCACTTAAAGACTTGGGCTATTCCTGTTCCGGAAAGAAGCGTAATGATAGCACTTCTTATGGAAGAATTGGACGACTCGAAGGAAGTGGTTCAGAAAAAATAATGGAACGTCGAATTTCCCATCCATTTTCATTTACGCAAGACTATCGAGCTTCTTCGGAATTACCTCCGCCGATTTATACGGAGACTTTCAGTATTGGAAAAATCGATATTGAAAAAGAAAAGAAATTGGTGATACGAAACGCACTTGTTCAGAGTTATTTTTTTAGATCAACTCAGGCACTTTCGAACCCGGTGACTCTTGCCATTGTGTTAGCCGATAATTTAGAAGAAGTTCTAAATGACGGTTTTACAAAGTTAGTTGATTATGGATCGGGAATCTTTGCTCCTGAAAACAATATCCCAGCAAACTCTCCATTTCCAGAATTAAGTGTTGCTGATAAAATTTCTAGAATGCCAACGATTGTTTGTTATGAGGACATTTTAGAATATGAAGATTATATCGATGAAGAGAATTTCTCAAACCCTCAATATGATTTTGCTTCTGCTTCAAAACTTTTAATCGGTAACACTTTAGTAGATACCTTTCTTTTAAATGGAACTCCTTATCCTGTCCCCGGAGATATTCCGATCAAAAACCCAAATGGAAAGAGTTTTCTATATTTCTTTCCTTATACTGCAAAGTGCCAAAGAACAAGGGTCGCAATGAGTGGTCGTATCAATTTTTCAATCGTTTCCCTCTCTGATGAAGATGAGGAGGAATAAAGTATGTCGAAACAGATTTATTCCGCTTGGTTAGATTGGCCAGTCGGTGGAGAAATTTTTGCAAACATATATGCTACTGATTGGGAAAACGAATACGCTGATTTAGCGGAAGTTTCCGATTTAGATGATCTAAGAGAAGACATCTTAGATCAGTTTAACGAACTTACAGAAAGGTTCGATAGACTTGCTCATGGTGAAGCACCTTCTCAAGATTCAAGGAATGGTCATAGGAAGTATCTATGGGAATTCTTTGAACTTATTTCAACCGATCAAATCGACGGGTACAAACAACAAATGCAATTTTTTTCCAATGCACTTGGAGAAAAGATCAATGGTTTAGATTCAGACAGTTCAACTGGAATAGTTATTTCAAATGCAAATCCAGTAAGACCTCGCATTGTACAAAATAAACCTAAATGGGAAAACGTTCAATTAAAGCCGGAAGGCTTTCCTCCTGCACATCACACACATACAAAAACAGATATTACCGACTTAGGTGAATTAGGTGGAGGGGTTTCATCTTGGAACGATCTAACAGATAAACCAACAGTTTTCCCTCCAAGTAATCATAATCATAATTGGCCTGATATTAATGGAAAGCCTGCTTCATTTCCTCCGAGTTCTCATGGACACGATTGGGATGAGGTATCAGGAAAGCCCTCTTCGTTTCCAGCAAGTCCTCATGGTCACGCTTGGGAAGATATATCGGGAAAACCTTCAACATTTCCTCCTACAGCTCACAACCATACACAAGCAAACATCTTAGGGCTTCCTGCTCTTTTAGCTAGTTTACAATCTCAAATTGATACTCTCTCCGGAGGTGGGTCCACTAACGAGGCAATCAAAGCATTTGCTGGATGGTTTGCAGATCATTGGATAATTAGATCAGGTTTAGTTGATAACAATTGGTATTCAATTTGTTGGTCTCCTGAAAGAGAAATCTTTGTAGCCGTAGCTGCTTCTGGAACAGGCAACAGAGTTATGACCTCTCCGGATGGCATCACATGGACCATAAGAACAAGTGCTGCAGATAACGGGTGGTATTCAGTTTGTTGGTCACCAAAGAGAGGAATCTTTGTAGCTGTTTCATATAACGGAACAGGCAACAGAGTTATGACCTCTCCAGATGGAATAACTTGGACAATAAGAACAAGTGCTGCAGATAATCAATGGTGGTCAGTTTGTTGGTCTGAGGAAAACGAAATCTTTGTAGCTGTAGCTGGCACTGGAACAGGTAACAGAGTTATGACCTCTCCGGATGGCATTACATGGACTTCTCAAGTCAGTGCTGCAGATAATCAATGGTATTCAGTTTGCTGGTCACCAAAGAGAGGAATCTTTGTTGCTGTTTCAAGTGATGGAATAGGCAACAGAGTTATGACCTCTCCGGATGGCATCACATGGACCATAAGAACAAGTGCTGCAGATAATCAATGGAAATCAGTTTGTTGGTCTGAGGAAAAAGAAATCTTTGTTGCTGTTTCAGTTTCTGGAATAGGTAACAGAGTCATGACCTCTCCAGACGGTATAACTTGGACTTCTCGAATAACACCAAACGTAGGAAATAGTTGGCAATCAGTTTGCTATGCTCCTAAACTTGGCCTCTTCGTTGCTGTTGCTATTTCTGGCACTGACAAAGTCATGACTTCACCTGATGGTATAAACTGGACACAACGATCAACACCTACAGATGGAAGTTCCTGGTATTCAGTTTGTTGGTCTCCAAAGTTAGGAACATTAGTAGCTGTTTGCCATATAGGAAATAAAGTTATGACAACTAGAACAGGTTTAGGGGCAGGTCACTTATAATGGAAATCGGCTTCCAAGAGTTAGTTGGTGCAGTAACAGGTATTTCTATTTACTATGTAAATTCACAAGTAAATCAGAAGCTCTCTAATTTCAAAGAAGAGTTAAACGAAAAAATCCAATCCAACACTGACAAGATTACTGAAGTAAAATCAGAGCATGATCGCAACAATGATAAGGTCATGTCTGAACTTTCAACTCTAAATAGAAATTTAGAAAGAACTGAAACCACCATGAGAAAGTTCTCTGATGAGTCTTCAGCTACAAGAGATTTAGTTTTAAAAATATATGAACAAATAATGGTCGGGCTTGAAAAGAAGCCAACTAGTAAAGGAAAGCGAAAATGAGCAATGTAAACTATTATCCAAATCGATTTCTTGAAACAATGCCAACGGAATCTTTAATTCCGGGATGGGATGTTCCATGGATACCAAACAGTAAAAACAGCGTTCCGCGTTATGCGTTGGATTACTCGTTAAGCGGAGTAACACAACCGATTGGCTTTGATATTGATACTTTCAACTATTTAAGCCAATTCAAAGGCTTTAAGCACAATGCAGAATTGAAACGACTTTCTTTTGTTGTAAAGAAGGAAACTGTCTTTCGGAAAACTCTTGCTTCTACTCTTTTTTCAACAGATCAAGAGATCCAGAAATTTAGAGAAACAATCTTATCAAAACATACTTCTTTGAATCAGTTGAAAGAGTATGTATTTGAAGAAGGCGGTTTAGTTGATCCCATCCGAACCATTGCAGATACAACCGGAACCAAAAAAGAAGAAGTCAAAGATGGATTAAAATACGGAACCTATGCAGCAGTTGGTTTCGGTCTTTTTCTTTTACTTAGAAAGTAAATGAGTTTAGAAGTAACACAGGCTAACAATTCAATTGAACTAGTTACTTCTAGACTTCAATCATTTTGGAAGGATTTAAAGAAAGCTATTCCAGAGGCGGAATTGTTTGAAACCAAAAGATCAAACGAAAGACAAACCTATCTTTATTCTTTGGGGAGAACGAGATCCGGAGAGATCGTAACTTATGCAACAGCCGGAAATTCTCCACATAATCATGGTTTGGCTTTTGATATAAGGAATGTCAATTTTACAAACAGAGAAAAAGACATTAGAGAGTTACTGAGTAAAAACTCTGATATAGCCTGGGGAATGGATTTTTGGAGAATCGACACTAAAACAAAGAAGAAAGTAAAATTCCCAGATTCAGCTCATTTTCAAATCAAAGGTTGGAGAAGATTTGTTCCAGGACTCAATGGCAAGATTATCTTCCCTATCGTAGCAGTTATTGGAATTTCAATTTATAGTTTAAGAGGTAAGCGAAAATGAAAGGTCGAGTTTATGTTTATGTACCAACAAACAAGAAGTACAACTACCCAAAAGTAGAAGGACTATTGTATAACACTCAAGAGAAGAGATTTTCTTTTCTATCTGAAGTCGATGTAAATGGAAAAGCAATCGGAGAAACTGCCGGTAAAGCTATCAGAGATTTTCAAACAATGAATCCGGGTGTTGGAATTATTAAAGTTGAAACAAAACCAATTTCAACTACAACCACTACAACCCAAACCCCACCAAAGGCAAACGTGACCACAAATCAAACGAACGCTAAAGAGAAATCTGGTTCAAGTGTTCTTTTGGTAATAGCAGCGATTGCAGCCGGTTTTTTCTTCTAGTTAAAAGATGGATTCATTTACAGATCATCTTTTAACGGAAACAGATTATCTTTCTCAAAGAGATAATATAAATCCTTACACCATCGAGGACGGAAAAGTTTTTGATAAAAAAGGAAAGTATCTTTTTGATTTAGAAGACTTTGAAAAATACGAACACCTACTCTATGATCGAGTTACAAAGTGTTTTATATCTGCTGGTTCCATGTTCTGTGGATTCTTACACGAAAGAAGAATTATCAAAACTATTGTCGATGAAGTCGCATATGAACTTGCATTAGACAAAGTAATGAAAAAGGGAGAAACAAGATTCCTTTGGGCAGTTCATAAAAGACTGATGAACGAGGTCATTCTAAAGGATTCAGATTTCATGTTTGATTTTGAAAAGGCTACTCTTTCAGCAATCCAAAAGATTATGAAGAAAGGAGATCCTTTGATGATTTCACTTTACATAAAGGATTGGTATCCTTCAGGAAAAGGTCATCTAACATTTGGAAGTGGATACAGAGAAGACTTAAATGGAAAACTACTTGGTTTTAAATTAAAAGATCCATTCGGAAAACTTTTAACTAATTACAAGGACCATGACGGGGACAATTCTTTCATTCCACTTCCGGACTTTAAGAAGGCAATCAATGGTCCATCGAAAGCACCTTGTCACATTGGTTTTTTACAGGAAAAAAAATGAAAAGCGAAAACAAAATTTTAAACTTCTTACAAAAGTTCGGGATTGCAATTTTCTTTTTAGGATTTATTGCCGATGCAGTTCTTCAGTATTTTGAACGTGCTCCGGAAGTGAAAATCCTTGGAGATAATTCTTTTCCGGCTTTTTGGTCTTTGTCTATATTGGGAATCATGTTTATTGCTTCTCCAATTTACCCGACTGCTTGGGAAAAGTGGCGAACTCGGAATTCTTTTGGTACGTGGCCACAACTGAAGAGGAAAAGAAAATGAAAATATTCATTTGTTTATTTATTTTCTTTTTTGGTTGTCTTAGCGTTCCTCAGAACCCATCTTCTAAGCCCCTGACAAGCCTTCTACGCAGCTCTGCAAAGGAAAAGAAGGATCTAGGTGACCAAAAGACTTCCGAGCTTCTAGAAGCGGCAGCCGATACAATTGACTCCTCTGATGAGAATGCACGTATTGCAATTGCAAACCAAGCAAGCACAGCAAAGGAAAATTCGGATCTTCAAAGGGATGCGGGTTTTACAGATGGATTAAAAGCATTGAGAAACTGGTCTATCATTGCACTTTCTCTAATTGTTCTAATCCTAGGATTGTATGCTTATATAAAAGGCAAAATCAAAATACCTTTTTTACCTTCGCCTTAAAAAGCTATTCATCTCCGGAGACAGAACTCCGGAGAGTCTCCGCACTAATATTCAATTTTAAAATTTCCTCTAGATATTCTATCTCTTTCAAATCGAAAGAGTTCTTTTCCTTTTTATCTTTCAAAAACTTTATTCGCCTATCGTATGTATATTGATAATCACTTGTCTTATGTAGAATAGATCCTAAGACATCCGAGTGCGTTGGATTAAATCCATTCTGTTTTATAAATTCCTTCCTATATTCTTCCCATGATAAAACTAAATTATGTTCGCTTAAACGTGCTTGGATCTTGATAGAATTTCTCATAGCACTTTCTTAATATTTACTTTTCTCTTGACAAGCCTTATAAAAATCATTCATTCACTTAATATGTACTTTGTGGTCACTTGGTTTTTACTTGGTAATCACTTAGTTTTCACAAAGATACTACAAAAAACTAAGCGAAAAGGTAGAAAATTTGTATGGTTGATTCAGACGATGCGTTCCGCAAAATGAAAACTCTTTATGGAAAAAGGAAAAACGAGTTTCCTGATTCCGATTATACTTTAGAATTATTCACAGAAAAAAACAAAGTAGTGATAAAAGGTGAAGATATTCCAACTTCCTTCCCAGTTATCAATAGAAACTTAGAAAATCCTCATTTCATTAACTATGAACTAAAGAAAGATGGAAATGTAATTGGCTCTGGAATATTGAAAGAGTTTAGTCCTATTGAAAAAAAGCAAGAGGAAGCTACTAGCCCACAACTTCCAACTACTCCTCTAGATATTATGAAAGCCACGTTTGAAATGAATCGTGTTTATTCTGAAGACTTAGAGAGAGTGACTAGAAAGTATTCTGACAAGTTCGCTGAATACGATAAGGAAGTAGAACAAAGGATCAACAAACAAAAAGAAAATTTGAATGAAAAACTTGATTCTGTTGAGTATGCAAATAAACGAAGAATGGAAATCCAAAATGAAGAGTTTGGATTGGAAAGAAAGCGTTGGGAATTGGAGAAAGAACAAATTCTTGCTCGCAAGAGGATAAGAGAAGATCGATTCCGCTTTACAGATGTTTTAGGAAAAGTTGCTGAAGGTGCAATGGAAGCTCTTTCCGCAGATCCAGAAAAATCGGTAAATCTATTGGTTACCGGAGTAAAATTTTTAGGTAAGGCTTGGAGGGGTGAATCTTTCGAAGCTGAAATTCCATCATCATGAAAAAGAAATTTCCTTTAGGTCGTATTGCAATTGCTATATCAAAGGCAATACTTAAAGAAGGAACTCCTTACTTATTAAAAAAGATAGATCCGAATCTTAAAAAGGAAATAGAAAAGTTCCAGTTGCATAAAAAGCAAGTGGAACGGCAAGAAAAGATTCGGAACAAGTTATTTCCAAATGCAATTGAAGTAAAAGAATATCAGGTAACAGAAAATGACGAACGAAGAGAAAATATCTAAATTGGTTTTAGTAATGGATAAAGTAGAAAAGTTTGTATCTGCTAAAATGCCGGGTTCAGCTTTATTTAGTCCTGAATTGAAATTTATTAGGAATGAGATTAAGGATCTAAAAAGTAGCTGTAATCTTTCCTAACTCCTATCGTCAAACGGAAGTTATGAAAGACAGAATTAAAAATCTAAAATTAAAACTATTGAAACAATATTCCGAGCTAGATGATTCTCGGTTGGATGATTCAATGTATGCGACAATTAGACAAGGGATGATTTTGGAATTTCTGAAAGAACTAGATGAACTAGTGAAAGTAAAATAATAGCAGGTATCGTTTGGAAATGGAAGCGAACCTGGTTGGTATTGAAGGTGCAAATTTGGGATACTGGGTTCAAAATACAATAACAGTTTTTGTAAACGAAGAGATAGAATTCTTCGATCAGAAATTGAAATCGATTCTACTAACAAACGATGAAATCAATGACGAAATTCGTCCTTCTAACATAAGCGAAAGACTCAAAGGATCTAAAGGGGAATGTATTTGCATTTCCGGCATTTTAAACACTACGGGAAAAGATGACCTTTTTGAACCTTGCTTAAAACTATCCATAGAACTCCAAACAAAGGTTATTCTATCTTCTTTCGACATGCAGAAAGATACAATTTTTTACTGCCTAATAGACGAAGGTTTAGTTTTGGTGAGGAATGAAACACAGTTTTAAGCATTCCACCTAACGCCTAAATCAAAAAAACGATTTTGTGTAGTACCGGAAAGGCTTTCTGAAACACTATTTTTCCGTAAAGCCCTTCGGGACTCCGTTATTTCGGATCAAATATTTTTCTATCCTGAATTCATCCATAGCAATTTCCAATAGTTCAGACTCAACAAATCCCCTAGGAAGAGGTTTGGATTCAAATCTTGATTGTAAAGCATGGCGGTCACTTTCTTCAAAATTTTCAATATGATCTGTAGATACATCCCCCAGAAGAATTCGCAGAGTGTTTAATTCGCTAGAAATATTACCCAAACATTCAAAAATATTAACATCATCCACACACTTAACCGTGAGAGTTTGATTGATATGTGCAAAAATTTCCTTAACAGTCTGTTGCACAGAATGCACGTTTCTATAAATCTCTTGAAACTCTGCTCTACTGATCGGGTTTTTAGATTCGGTATATTTTATAAATTCACTAAATGCCTCGTTCAGTGATTCAAATTGTTTTGCATTGTCTTCACGTTTTTTGAAGTGATCGTGGAAGTCGTTATATGATTTCAGAGAAACGGTAAGTTCATTTCGTTGGATCAACTCACGTAAAAAATCCGTCCAGAACAAATCACGCATTACCTGTTTCCGTATCCAACGTCCGAATTTTTTGTCACTCATTGAATCAGTGAAATTTGCCACAAAACACCTCACACACGAGAAAATGAATTTTACTCTCTTGGGAAGGAAATAAATACTCAATCCTATTTTTTTTGAATCCGCCGAATTTTAGAAAATAGTGTCTCTAGTGTCTTTGTGTCTCTACCATTAAATTGTGAATAATCATGCAAATTTCATACTTTTTTAATTGACATAATCCAGGAAAAATCTAATCTTTAGGAAGTTATCCAACTTTGGAGCTAAGGGGGTGGGGATGTTGGCGATACAAAAAGATGTAAGAACGACTTTTTCTTGTGAGAAAGATTTGATGAATGCTGTAGATCAATTTGCGGCAAATAATGAAATGGATCGATCAAAAGTAATTCGGTTAGCAATTAAGAAGTTTCTGAATGTTTCGCCGATTGAAAAACGATCGGCAAAGAAATAAGGATCTGTAGATTTGATTTGGGGGCGGATGCCCATGATACTGCACAACTGTGTAGGCAATACATCCCGCCACCCAATAACTTCCCTATACAACATCCTCCAATTTCTCTCCATCTAAAAAATATATTTGCAAATTTTAATATAAAGAAGTTCATCTTTCTACATTCATGAATCAAATTTTCAAAATTCGACTGCTCGAAACCCTAGATCCAAACTCACAACTTTGTTTGGATCATCTTTGGGAAGAGATCCAAAATCGATATGGATTCCAAGCGCCAAACCCAATGGATTTTCAAGATTTTTTGCATCCAAGAGGAAAGTTCTTCATCGCAGAACATAATGAAACAAATGAAGTTTTAGGATCAGCAGCCTATACAAAGTTCAACGATTCAAAGTGTGAATTGGATGCTGTTTACGTATTTCCCAAGTTTCGAAAAAATAATGTCGCCAAATCTTTGTTAATTGAATTAGAAAAACAAGCCCAAATCGACCATTTCTCATCCATGATCCTACGAGCGGGCGCACCACAACCAGAAGCTTTAACTTTATACAAAAACTTTGGATTCAAAGAAATTCCGGCGTTTGGTAAATGGGCATCAGATCCCACTGCCATATGTTTTGAGAAACAAATCGTCTGACTTTTTCTGGCCGCCCGGGCGGGCTACTCCGGAGTCCGCTTTCGCTTCCCCCTGATTTGTCTATCGCCAAACCAGGGTGCTTTCGGCATCCTTCGTATCCCTGACGGTAGAAATTTCCAACTTTAGTGTGTTAGATTTTCCATTTTTATTAAAAAAAGGGCTGACTGCCTATTCTTTGTCGGACAAAATCATACTTCTGATTTTTGAGGGGGCAAAAGATTTGTTGTGAAAAAGAATCAAAGTGAAAAAAAAGTTCCCCCTAATGCAATAAAAAACAAACAAGAACTGATTTTGCGACAGATGGAAACTTTGGCAAAGATTGGTCACTGGGATGTGGACTTTGTAAACCAAACTCTCCATTGGTCGGAAGGAGTGTTCCATATTTTAGAATTGGATCCTTCTTCCATGCCGATCAATTTAGAAACAGGTTTTCTTTTTGTCCATCCTGATGATCGCGAACGTGCCATTGAACATATGAAAGAAGTTCTCGAAACTGGAATTGACTACGATTTAGAATGTAGGCTCATCACCACTTCGGGAAAAATCAAATCCATTCGTTCTCTCGCTGATGTGATTCGAAATGAAAAAAACGAACCATTACAAATTGTAGGAATCTTTCAAGATATCACCGAACAAAGAGAAGCTTACGAAACTTTAAAACAACAAGAACTAAGATTAAGTACGATTCTACAATCAGAACCAGAATGTGTGAAAGTAGTTTCTCCAGATGGAATCCTAGTAGAGATGAATCCTGCTGGTCTACAAATGATAGAGGCAGACTCTCCAGAGGAAGCGGTTGGACAAAAGGTAGAAAACTTAGTGAACCCGTTGGATTTAAAATATTATCAATCAATTCATAATCGTGCACTGCAAGGAATTAAGTCGAGTACAAGGTTTCGTATCATAGGCCTGAAAGGTACTGAAAGATGGATGGAAAGTACAGCAGTTCCTTTGACCAATCAATCGGGAGAGATCATGTCCGTACTGAGTGTAACTCGTGATATTTCAGACAAAGTAAAATCAGAAGAAAAACTCATTCGTATCAAACGAAACCAAGAAGCACTCATCAATGGAACTTCTGATTTGATTTGGTCTTTAGATTCTAAGTTTCGTTTGATTGCCGCTAACAAAGCTTTTTCCGATGTGATGAGTTTTTTACTCGGAACCGCAGCTAAAGAAGGTGATTCGGTTCTTATCATGAGCCAAGGCGAAGCTTTCTATGAAAAATGGAAGGGGTATTATGAGAGGGGACTATCAGGAGAAAGTTTCAAAACATACGAAAGATTTATTAGCCCCATCACCCAGCTGGAAGAACACCGTGAGGTATTTTTTAATCCGATCAGAAATGCAGAAAATCAAATCACTGGCCTTGCTTGTTTTTCTAAAGATATCACTGATTTGATGGCAAAACGAATGGAACTTGTCGCAAGTGAAAAACGTTACCGAGCCCTTGTGGAAAATGGTGTCGATGTAATTGCCATACTTAGTACCGAAGGTAAAGCCAAGTATGTATCTCCTTCGATTACAAAAGTATTGGGATATTCCGAATTGGATGCAATGCATATGAACTTATTTGATTTTTTACATCCAGATGATGTTCCCAAAATTATCAAAAGATTGGAAGAGGTTCGTTCCATTCCTCAAGGGAATTCTTTGCCGAGTCATAATTTTAGAATCAAACACCAAAATGGTTCATGGAGGTGGGTGGAGTCTACCATTACCAATCTCATTGAAGACGAAAACATTGGTGGGATCGTTGATAACTTTCACGATGTGACAGAACGAGTTTTTCAAATTACAGCAATCCAGACCCAAAATGAAAAACTCAAAGCCATCGCTTGGACCCAGTCCCATGTGGTGCGGAATCCTTTGGCAAAAATCATGGGAATTGTGGATTTGATCAAAACGGGAGCACTTTCACATGAAGAAGAACGCCAAAGTTTGGACCATCTCATCGAATCGGCCAAAGAATTGGACAGTATCATTCAGGACATTGTACTAAAATCCCAACGAGTCATAGTTCCCTGAATTAATTATTTAAGACCGTTTAATTTATCTTGCTTCTTCTACTAAATTAGTTCTAATTCGTAGCCATGGTTTTCTCAACTTTCCTTTCAGACTTAATTCTTTCCTTAATTACCTTGGCAATGGCCTATCGATTTGTCGGGAAGTCATCTATCCCATCTCGTTCAGCATTTTACGGGTTTGCCATCATCGGTATATCCGCTGGACTTGGATCGATACATTTTTTAGGCATCAATACTCTTGATTCCATCTATCGATTCTTTGTAGGATTGTCTGGATGTGTGGGTGTTCCACTACTCGGTTTAGCATTTTTTCATTTTACCTTTCGATCCCTATCGGAAAAAACTTTTTTGCTCTTCATTGCAGTCGCATTTCTTCTCTACTTAGTGTTCTCTTATGTTTATCCACTTCCTGTTTACTCGACAGTTGTTGGTGGATTGTCAATGTTTATCATCCTCATTAGTTCTATAGTTCGTTTCCCTAGAAAATCAAATGCTGCTGTGATGGGAATCATTGGATCAATTTTGTTTATCGTTGCAGGTCTTGTGATTGGTACTAAAGGATCAACAGGGCCAGTTCTGAACGTTGATATCTTTCATATCTTACTTGCGATTGCTAATTATTGTTTAGCAGAGGGAATTCGAAAATTAAGCTAGATCAAATGAGAGGAGTTTCAAAAATATATTTCCAAGGGCATCCATGGAAAACTCCTCTCCTGCTTCTACATTAGAAAAAATACTAAAACTCCAAACAGAGTTAACAGCCGCTAAACCAGATGTTCCTTATCTTTTAGATCGCATCACTCTCCGAGCCAAAGAAATCACAGACTCAGAGGGTGCTGTATTTGAACTTGTGGAAGGAGATGATTTAGTTTACCGTGCTGCTAGTGGAAGTGCAGAAAAACAAATTGGACTCAGAATCCCTAACAAAGGGAGTTTTTCTGGTCTGTCTCTTCAATTAAAACAAACTTTATATTGTATCGATTCCGAAGTTGATGATCGTGTCAACCGAGAAGCTTGTCGCGTCGTTGGCCTTCGTTCCATGATTGTATTGCCATTATATTTTGATTCAGAAGTTATCGGGGTATTGAAAGTCCATAGTTCTAAAGTTGGGTTCTATTCACCTAACGATACCTATGTGTTGAATATGTTGTCAGGAACTATTGCTGCCATTTTACATAACGCTTACCGATGGGCAGAAAGAGAAAAAAGCCTGCAAACAATGGCTTATCTTGCAAGTCATGACGCTCTGACTGGAGTTTATAATCGTTCGGCATTTTATGACTTTTTAAGGAGAGGACTTTCTCGAACTCAAAAAGAAGGTGATGCTTTGACCGTTGCATTGTTCGATTTAGATGGTTTAAAAGTAGTTAATGATAGTTATGGACATGCTGCCGGTGATTTTTATTTATCTCGGTTTGCGAGTCGGTTTAACCATTTGATCCAAAACCAAGACGTATTTGCAAGACTTGGTGGTGATGAATTTGGACTCATTATGATTCATAATGAATCTAACGAATCAGTTTTAGCTCTCCTCAATAGTATTGTCAATATGGTGGAAGGAGAAATTCAATTCGAGTCCACCAAACTTAATATAAAAACCAGTGTAGGTGTTGCTTTTTATCCTGTGGATGGTTTAGAACCTGAAACTTTAATGGCCATCGCAGATGGAAGATTGTATGAAAACAAACGATCTCGAAAAAAAGTATAAAACCTTTTCATTTGAAATTATTTCTCTCTATTTAAGTTTCTTTGTCTAATAAAGACAAATGATCTCCAATTCCCCATTATTCACTTCTTATACCCTTCCTAACGGAGCCACTTTACCCAATCGTTTAGTAAAAGCGGCGATGGAAGAAAATCTTTCCAATACAAATTTAGAACCAGACAACGCTCTTTGGAATTTATATGAATCCTGGGCACGAGGTGGAGTTGGGACTATGATAACAGGGAATGTAATGGTCGATCACAGAGCAATGACTGGGCCCGGTGGAGTGGTTTTGGAGGAAGGTACTCCTCTTGACGGATTTCGTATATGGTCATCAAAAGCAAAAGTTGCCGGAGGAAAGATCATTATGCAAATCAATCATCCTGGCAGACAAATATTAGCAAAGTTAGGTGGTGAGGTTTGGGCACCATCTGCGGTACCAGTAGATATTGGGAACTTATCGAAACTATTAGGAAACCCCAAAGCCATGACAGAAAAAGAAATTTTAGAAACAATCCAACGATTTGCAAAAACTTCCCATTTGGCTATGGAATCTGGTTTTGATGGTGTAGAAATTCATGCGGCTCATGGATATCTGATCAGTCAGTTTTTATCTCCTATTGCCAATCGGAGAGATGATATTTGGGGTGGGAGTTTAGAAAATAGATCGAGGTTTTTGTTAGAAGTAATTCGTGCGGTCCGTAAAGCAGTAAAACCTGGTTTTATAGTCGCGGTAAAATTGAACTCAGCTGATTTTCAAAAAGGTGGTTTTCAATTTCAAGATGCCAAAGAAGTAATAGCCAAAATACAAACATTAGGTGTCGATTTTATTGAATTGTCAGGTGGTAATTATGAGGCTCCCGCTATGCAGGGAGAATCTCGGGATGGTTCTACATTAGCAAGAGAAGCATACTTTTTAGATTTTGCCAGTGAAGTGGCAAAGACGGCAACAGTGCCAATCCTTGTCACAGGAGGGATTCGAAGAAAACAAATTGCAGAATCTGTTTTGGATTCAGGGGTTCCCTTGGTTGGCATCGCAACCGCACTCGCACTCAATCCAAACCTTCCCAATGATTGGAAAGAAAATAAAGAAATGTATCATTCCTTACCTAATCCTGATTGGAAATCTAAAACTTTAAAGGGTTTGGCAAATATGGCTATGGTTCGTTACCAATTGAATCGTTTGTCCCAAAACAAACTTCCCACGGTAAATGTTTCTCCAATTTTAAGACTCCTTATGGACCAATTTCGGCTTTCGAAACTGACGAAACGATACCGAAGGTGGATTCACAACATTCCTAATTGAGAAAGTTTGTTTCGTTTAAAAAGATACTGCAGACCTACATTGCCTGCAATTTTTCCTTTACGAAAGTTTTGTTTTTTCTTTATAGAATTTGTTCCTAAATCCAATCGCAAATTTAACAAGTAAGATGAGGGCCGGTACTTCAATGAGTGGACCAATCACTCCTACAAAGGCAACTCCACTTTGGATCCCAAATATACCGATGGCAACGGCAATCGCCAATTCAAAGTTATTTCCTGTAGCAGTGAAACTAACAGCCGCATTTTTCGAATAGTCCACACCTAATTTGTATCCAATCCAAAGGCTTACAAAAAACATAATTCCAAAATATAAAAGTAGGGGGATCGCAACACGGATCACATCATCCGTTAATTCTAAAATCATTCCACCTTTCAAACTAAACATTACAATAATGGTAAATAGAAGTGAAGAAAGTGTTAAGGGTGAAATCTTGGGAAGGAATTTCTTTTCATAATACTCTTTGCCACCAAATTTTTCAAATCCATACCGAGAAATAAAACCTAGAAAAAACGGGATTCCTAAATATATTCCCACAGTTTCTGCAATATCAACAATCTGAATCGAAATTTCTGTTCCAACCAAACCAAAATAAGGCGGCAGAACAGTTATGAATAAATAGGCATAAAAACTATAAAAGAAAACTTGAAAAATACTATTAAGTGCTACAAGTGCTGCCCCATATTCCCTGTCTCCATTTGCCAAATCATTCCAAACAATCACCATGGCAATGCATCGTGCAAGACCAATGAGGATCAGTCCAGTCCTGTATTCTGGTTCGTTTGTAAGAAATGTGATCGCCAAGAGAAACATAAGAACCGGGCCAACGATCCAATTGAGAACTAAGGATAAAGTGAGTAACTTCCCATCTTTAAAAACCTTCGCCAATTCTTTATACTTCACTTTGGCCAGCGGGGGATACATCATTAGTATCAATCCAATGGCCAAGGGGATATTGGTGGTTCTAATAGAAAGAGAAGAAAATTGGGTTACTGCAGAGGGAAAATTTTTTCCAATCAACAACCCAATGGCCATAGCTCCAAAGATCCAAAGTGTTAAAAATCTATCTAAAAAAGAGAGTTTTTTCATCTAACAACAACCTACTTTTTCACCTATGTCTTCTGTTTTTGGTGAACAGCAAGCAGAACTTGATTTCTCTAATTTTGGAAAACTTACTACATCCTTTGGTAAACCGCAACTTGCGGATGCTTTGCATTCCGTTTTTCCATCTTTTAAGTGGATCAATAGAGAATTTCCGATTGGTTGCATCTCCGAAACAAAGTATTGTCTCATCGCTGTTGCATCATTTCCAAATTCAATGCGTAAGGTGGCTTCTTCTGGTATATTCATTGAAGTTGTCACTTTTTTTAGAATGGAATTTACTTTGTTAAGTGTCATTGATTCGGTATCTTTTTCTATCTTTGGCTCTAACACTTGTAAAATGATTTCAGACCAAGAATCAGTTTTCCCACCACAATCTACAGATTGGATAGTTGCTAGTTTGAATTCGGTAATATGATAGTTGGGAAATATGGTTTGGTTTTTGCCATATTCAAATTTTAAGTGAAATTTTGGATATAAATCCAAATTAGTTTTAAAGTCATTCCAAGTAAGCGTTTTCATTTTTTCTCTCCTATAATTCAGTTTTTACAAAGTTTTCGCAGTAATTTCGTATCTCTTCTCTTGTCAATGCAAAGGCTTCTTTAATCTCTTCTTCTGATCCTACCTTTTTAGAAGGGTCAGTAAAGTTATGGTGGAAACTTTTTGCATTTGTGGGGAAATAAGGACAGTTTTCTTTAGCGTGGTCACATACTGTAATTAGGAAATCAAATGATATATTCTTATATTCGTTGATATGATTAGAAGTGTGATGGGAAATATCAATTCCCGCTTCCTTCATCGTAGCAATCGCTTTTGGATTCACACCGTGTGTTTCGATCCCAGCACTATAAACATTGGCATTGTCTTTTGCGTAGAAACGCATCCAACCTTCTGCAATTTGACTCCTACAACTATTCCCTGTGCAAAGGATTAAAATATTTTTTGGATTACTCACAACAGCTCCCGTCCTTAATTTTAAATTTCTGAATGAATTCAATATGTTCTGTAAATTCGTGATAAGCTTGGGACAGATTTTCCCAATGGATACAATAACAAGAAGTAGTTCCTTCCACTTCGCCTTTGACAAGACCTCCCTCTTTTAGTTCTTTTAGATGTTGAGATACGGTAGATTGCGCTAAAGGAAGGATTTCTACTATTTCCCCACAAACACAAGTTTGTTTCTTAGCTAAGACCTCTAAGATGGCAATCCTTGCCGGATGGGAGAGCAGTTTGGTAAAGCTAGCCATCCTTTGGATGTTTTCCGGGAATTCTGTTTTTTTATTTTGAGCCATAGTTTATCGTAGATATACGATTAATTGATTGCCCTGTTTCCGTCAAGTGGAAATGGAAGAATTTCGAGGTTGGGCAGCCGGACATTCCCTGGATTTCCGGGGAATGTCGTAAAAAGGAAAGGATTGGTTTTTAGAAATTATAGGAGCTTAGCTTTTAGATTCCAGAGCTATCCGGGATGACTACAGGTTCGTCCGAAGTAGGGGTGTCTGGTTTGACATCGGATGGTGTGTAACCATTGTCTGTTGGTGTCGGTTTGGTGCGGTTGTCCCATTCTCCTGGGTTTGGCTTTTTGTTCCCCTCTACAGAAAACAACCATCCATCTTCTTGGTTTTTCACGGCGCCTTGTTCATGAGGATAGGAATCAATCGGTCTTATGGTAATGGAAATGTATTGGATGATCCTTTCATCCTTAACGGGATCAAGATAAGCCAAACTATCATTACGCCATCTGTTTTTTGTACGAGTATCGCGCCGAAAACTTTTCATCACTAAGTCTAGATCTTTGGAATACTTTGCAAAATAAGCCCTAGGTGTTTTTGCCTGAATTACATAATACAATCCACCTTTTCTATGAAACAAAAAGCGATTGGAAACCAGTTGTTTGTGTTCTGTATAGTGTAACACAACAAAGACGGATTCATCGAATCCAGCGATTTCATTCTCTAATAATTTTTCACGAACTAACTTTAAGTCTGGGTATTTTGTTAAAAAAGTATCCACTGTTTCTTCAATGAACCTGTCGATATCGTAATCTTTGGTCCTACGAGCGACATCAATTTGGAGGATGGCTTCTCTATTGGTTTTTGAAAATTGGATTCGGACTGTGTCCGGATGGCGTAAAACAGACTTTGCCCAACCTCTTGGATATTCGAATGCAAAACTCAAAGAGTCTTCGATCCAGGTGGCTGCATCCAAATGAGAAAGAGTAAGACATAATAAAACAAGTAGGCAAAGTCGCTTTTTCATACTTAGAATATCGGCCCCCAGTACCTTCATTATTGATAGTCAGTGAGTCCTTTTCGTAAATCTTGTTCTGGAAAAAATCCTAAATTTTCAAAGGATTGGGAATCATAAATGGCTACCGATTCGAGAAGTGGTTGGAGAGGAGAACCATGAAAAGGTTTCCTTCTTAAAAAGGAGAGAAGGCGAAATACTAATTCCACAAATTTGGCCCAAAATCCTCCCACAGGGATGGGGATTAAGAAACCCTTTGCGATCCCGAGTTTCTGAAAGGTTTGAATCACTTGGTTTACTGTGACAAATTCAGGATGAGAAAATACATACACTGGTCTGGGTGGTTTTCCATTTAATGTTTGTTTGGTCCATGTCTCTAGAGCCCTTGTGGCATCATCTATATGGATAAGCGATTTTTTGCGAAGGGACGAAATGTAAGGATATACTCCACGTTTTGTGAGAGAACGCAGTTTGGATATAAAACTTTTTGTCCCTTGGCCATAAATACTTGCCATTCGAAATAGGGAGTAGGCCTTCCCTGAATTTAACACATAATCTTCTGCCAATGCTTTTGTTTTTGCATAAATGGTAGTTCCAAACCTTTCACTGTTGATGTTCAAATTGGTTTCTTTGGATCCATAAACAGAAACAGAACTTACAAATCCAAAATGGGGAACATTTTTTGATTTTGCATATTCCACAAGTAATTTTGTGGAATTAACATTGATTTGGTGGTACACTTCTTCGGTCAATTTGACTCCAGAAACTACAGCTGCCAAATGAAGGATCAAATCGATGGATTCTGGAATTAAAAATTCTTCCATTTTGGTAATGGAGGCAAGGTCTCGTTCGTAAAATTTGAAATTTTTATGAAATCGGATGGAGTCGGGAAAACTAACATAGTTTTTGCCAATCGCAATAATCTTATAGTCTTCAATCAAATTAGATAATAATCTTTTACCAAGAACACCACTCCCTCCTGTGATAAGAATTGTTTTTGTCATACGATAAATACCATTTGAAACCATCCCACCATGGCACCGAGTGCGGCACCTACTAAAATTAATAACAGTTCATCTTCTTGAAATGCAGACCTTAAGATGGATTCAAATTCCTTGGGAGGAAGAGCTGACATTCGGTCTCCCATCATTTTTTCAATCTCTAATGCTTCCCCTAAATACTCTTCTAAATGAAAAGATTTTTCTACGGCATGATCAGCCATAGCTACGGCGATTCTTTCTTTTGCTGCTTCAAACTCTTCTATTTTCCCAGAAGCAAATAAGGCGGGTTTTGCAAGGAAAGTGATTGTATCCACATGTTGGATTACTTCTTTCCGAATGATAGCAATGATATCATCAGAAGCTTTTCCAAAAATAAGTTCTGAAAGAATGTTTTTTGGTGTTAAAATTTTTTCGCTTACCAGTTTTGCGTAGAGCCTTGAAACTTCAGATTGTCTTTTTAAAAACAAACCTTGGTATGTAAAAATTCCTAAAAACTTTTTGGGCAGAAGAGGGCGAAAGATCATTTCCAATGCGAGGTAATTTGTTAGATATCCCACAATCACACCTTGGATGGGAAGAGTCCAAACTAAGGGAAAATAAATCATAAAAATCATTTGGACAAGTCCGAGTAAAAATCCGAAATAAAAACCAGACCTTTCAATGAATCGAAACTCAGGGGCTCCGACCTCTTTAAAAAGTTCTACAACAAGACCTACGTTATTCCCGGATAGTTTTTTTAAGACTAAGGCCTTTACATCAAATAAAGAATCGATATCTTTTTGGAGTTTTCGAATCACCTTTCGGATCGTTACGCCACTTTCTCGTTTGACCTTATGATAAATTTCTTCTCTGACCACTTCGGGAATCAGATCCCAAAGTTTGGGATCCAAACTATCGGAAAATTCTCGCATCGTATAGCGGATGCTAGACTCTAAAGCAGGTAAAAAAACCGATTCTGCTTTTTTAGGATCTACTTTTAAGAATACTTCTCTGATATTGAGGAGGCGCTCCGTAATGACATCTACGGACTTACTGGCCATCTTGTGGGCCTTTCTAGGAATGATTCCTTGCCAACCCAGATAGGGCGGGATTCCTACAAATTGGATTGGATAAAAGGTCATCTTTAGGGCAAGCCAGTTTGTCACCCAACCCACAAATCCATAGGTAAAGGGAATCATTAGGAGTTTCCACTGTTCTGGTGTAAGCCAATTCTCCCACATATTCCGCTATGAGTAAGCTAAAAAAGGGAGGGCAAGGGCAACCGAAATTCCTCTGGGTGTTGATTTTTCCCTAAATTCGGTAACATTTGTTATTTTTTTGCCGATACCCCTAAAAAAGATTTGATTTGTGTACGGAAACGAACTACAAATGGTACACTTCGGAGAGGTTTAGGTATTTCCCGAAGGGCATTTGAAAACTGTGGTTTTGCCACAAAGCGAATTTTGATTAGAGGGTAAGTCTATGCGCGTTCGAGGAATTTTTACAATTCTCGTTCTCATCTCTTTGGCAGTTGTGGGTTGTTCCCGCAAAAAGAAATCCATGCCGTTTTGGTTCCTGTTAGGAACTGGCGGTGCTGTCTCTGACGCAAGTACTGGTGCACTCACACCTCCCGATTCCAACGGTGTTCCTCTTCCTACTCCTGGTGATTCTGTCGGCGTGACTGACCCTGAAGAAGTTCCCGGTAACAATTCCGAACAAGAAGTTCCTAACCATGGTCCAGCTCGTGTCATCGGAACCATCGTACCTGTCGTTTCCGGTGTACCTGCAAACGTAGTTTGTGGAAATCCAGGGGCCCCGCAAGCTCCCGCTTGTATCGACCTTACTTTAATCTCTGTTAGGATCGAGGTTGCCAATGGTGAGACAAACACTCTCGTTGCAGTGACCAACGCAGAATCCAATGGAAAATTCCAATTTGATCTAACGGACCTTCCCAATAACAACTATCGAGTATTGATTAATACAGGATATGGTCTCAATTATACTTACCAAGATTTTTCTTTCATTTTTGATCCTACACAGAATCCTTATACCCTCGTCAACGTAGGAAATCTTCTCGCAGAACGTTTGTATTACGGCCAAGGTCCGGCGCAATTTACTGGTGTTGTTACAAGTCCTGGTTTTTCCGGTGGTGGTGTGACGGTTCCTGCAGGTCCAATCGCTGGAATCACTGTTTCTATCCTGGATGCAAATGGAAACACAGTAGGGACTGGAGTGACCAATGCCAATGGATCTTATGTTATCTCGATCAACCCGTTGCCTAATGGAAATTATACAGTTGTGTATTCTGGAGATTCTGTAGAAGTATCTGGCCAACCCTTTGCCAATACGACCGAGTTCATCCATTTTACTTTTCCTGGAACCAATCCGAATACTGTGGCGCAAGTGGACTTAGGAGAAACAAGCCTTCCTTGGATGGCAGCAACAGAAAGTGATCTCCACCTAACTGGAAATATTTTGAATGGGGCCTTACCTTCCGATTCTACCACTGTATTCACAATCAAATTAAAGAACGAACAAGGCGCTATTTTACAAACAGTTCAAATTACGGGGAATGGAAGTTTTGCCATTGAAGGAAGTTATCTTACCAATGGTGTGTACTACATAGAAGTATCCAATCCTGTTTTTTATACCGTCTCTAGGTCCTTTTTGTTTACGGCTTCTCCCACTGGAGGAACCAAAAACGTAAACCTTACCGACCCAATTTATATTGTCGCAAAACCTTCTCTTGTCACTGGATTTGTTAAAGATTCCAATGGAAACCATGTTGCAGGTACTGTGATCAATGTAAGACCTTCGGCAAACCAAGCCCCTTCTCGACTTCTGTATTTAAAAGATGACCCTATATTAGGAAATGCCATCAAACTTTGGATAGTGGAAGCGCTGAGTGCAGTGGCTGGAACGAATTGTTCTCTAAACCAAGTAGGATCAATCTGTTCTTGCGCAGTGAATCCAACTGCTTCTTGTTTGGCGACTGTGCAAGGTTCAGGACCTTGGGCTTACCAAACTTACGGAAACAAACTCTACGAAGTAAATCCAACAACGAAAGAAGTATCTTTCCTTGGAGCGAGTGGACTTTGGGCATATTATATTTCGGCACCTGGATTTGAAAATTACTGTGGTTCCAATACCTCACCTTGTTCTTCCCATCCATTACAAGTAAGTTTGAATGGTGGTAACCTCAACGCAGGAACCATTTCCTTAACGTCGATTGCATCTCGTTCCCAAATCTTTGGATCCATTTCCATTCGAGACACTGCTCCCACAGCAAATGCAGTCCATACAAACCAGTCTGGATTATTTGTGGTCTTACTTGGAAACACGTCTATAGACGGATCCAGTCTTGCTCATATCACTACAACATCTGCGGGCCAGTTTAGTTTTGGTGGTAGTTCCTATGTGGTGACTTTACCTGCAGTTCTACCTGTTCCATTTACCAATGATGAAGCAGGTCGTGTGGGTTATGCCTTATACCAATTGGGTTCTGGACTTGCGACCACCTTATCGCAAACGCCAAACATCGCACGTGCGAATGATAATTCTGCTTCCATTGATATCATCAATGGAGACGAATACAATTTCCGCCAAAGTTCTTACCAACTCATCGTAGTGGATCGTGTGGCTCCGGTTTACCAATCTAGTTATTTAACTTCTGCAAGTCTTCGTGTGGATACATCCTCAGTAGCGACAAACCAATACGCAACGAGTCCCGCTGTATTTACCGTAAATGGAACTGTAATGCACAGTCCAAGAGCAACAGTCACTGGTGTTGTAACGGATGCAGTCTCCACGCAAAATGTAAGTGGTGCCACAGTGACACTTGGTCGTTTGGTCGGTGGCAATTTCACGGCTGATGTACATCGGGACTGTTCGGGTGGATTTGATTCACCCAATTGTACTGTGTCTTCCACAAGGACTTTCGGGGCCGACCAAGTGGTTGGATCTGTGACTTCACAATCTAATGGAAGTTATAGTTTCCCTTTCCTTTCACCAGGTTCTTACCAACTCCGTGTGGAAAAAAATGGAATCACCACATACTTCCCTGTAGAAGTGGGAACTGGTGGGGGAACTGTAGTAGTAAACACGCCTGTGATAACAAGTGATGGTCGTGGCCATCTAACAGGATCAGTACGAACACCGGGCGGATTTTCTTTTCTAGGAACTTATTCTTTAGAGATTGTAGATCCAAACGGGGGAAATCTTCGACCTTCCGCCGGCGTACAACCAGCTTCCATTGCCACGGGAGCTACCATATTTTCGAATGCAAGCCAATACACTATTTTTAACATCAACGCAGGTCGTTGGAAGGTTCGATTTGTTTCTGCCGGTTACCAAACGGTGGAAGGTATTGTAGATATCCAAGCGGATGTAACCACCAACTTTGATATCATTACCTTTGTGCCTGGTAGCCAAACTAGCGGATCTATTACTGGAAGGGCCTTGTCAGCATTGTATAACACGGGAGTTTGTAACCTAACGGCACGCATTCGACCAGGTGTAAATGTGAAGTCAGGTCCTTATGCGATTGATGCAAATGGAGTGACCATCGCCTCTGTTAAAACTTCTACCGATGGTTCTTATGTGATTCCATCAGTTCCGCCAGGGAATTATACTCTAGAAGTATCGGGTGCAGGAAAAAGAGGGGATTGTACTTCAGTGCAGGAAAGTTATCTTACTACTTACCGAACAGTAGTGTCTGCTGGATCGGAAACACCTGCAAACCAAAACATTCTTGTAACTCCTATCCTTCCAGAAAATGAAATGCGAGTCGTATTATCTTGGGGTGCCAAACCTCGTGATTTGGACTCCCATTTGCAATATGGAAACTCCGCAAATGATAGAATCGTTTGGAATAACAAAACTCCACTAGGTGCGGGTAATGGAAGTTTGGACTATGATATCACAACGGGATATGGTCCAGAAACCATCACTCTCCAAGGAACTGTTTGGAACCAACCCAATCGTTATTACAGTATATACAATTGGTCAGGGGAAGCACTTATGGGAATCTCTGGAGCCAATGTTCGGATCTTTAAAGGAAGTGTAGGGGAAGTGAGAAACTATTCCATTGCACCTAACCATTCCAATCGTTGGTGGAAAATCTTCTGTATAGCACAAGACAAATCCATTTCGGATGTGGGAACTGCAGGTTGTACTGCCACTAACTTCATTGAAAGATCGATGTATTCTCGTTAGGTATTGAATGTATCAGGAAAGGACAGTAACGGAATACTGTCCTTTTTTTTCGTTCACTTGCAGGTCTAAATCATAGAGATCCGATAAGTTTTTATCTGTTAATACTTGGTTTTTGGCTCCAAAACTAAGTACCTTTCCTTCTTTCATTAATAACACCTTGGAAAAGTCTTCTGGAATTTCTTCAATCCGATGAGTGATCAGAATTCTTGTGAGCCGAGGATTGTTCTTCTTTAATTGTAATAATGATTTCCCAAAATCTGTCCTTGCTGTGATGTCTAAGGTAGCTGTAGGTTCATCCAAAACGAGGATATCTTTTCCCACACCAAATGCACGTAAAAGTAACACCTTCATTTTTTCCCCAGAAGAGAGTGTTGCATAAGTTTGGTTGATTTTATGGCTAAGGCCAATGGAGTTTAACAGAGATTCTGCGGTTTGTTCTTGGTTTTTTGTCGGTTCTTTGTAAAGGCCAAGAGTTCCAATCACACCTGTGAGGACCATTTCAAAAGTAGTAAGTCTTTGTAATAAGGATTCTTGGTGGCCTGGTTGTACCATTCCAATTCGATTTTGTAAAGGTGCCATGGGAGTTTCGCCGTATGTTTCCCCAAAAGCAGAGATGGAACCTGTTGTGGGCCAAGAATAACCAAAGAGGAGGTTGATGAGGGTTGTTTTTCCCGCACCGTTGCGGCCAATGATGGCAAGAGAGTCTCCTTGGTTTAAGGAAAAATTAATGTTATCTAAAATCTTTTTGTCGTTTCTAACAAAAGAAACAGAATCAAAAAGAACTACTTCATTCATTTGATTTTTTGAAAAGGAGTTCGATTTTGTTCACGGCGGCAGAGAACACATCGATATTATCTAAATTAAACTTTGCGAGAAGGTTTTTATCAATGGCATAGAAACCTTTTTTCTGTTCATGATAATCAGCCATCATATTGGCCATGTAAATCACTTCTACAAGGTCACGTAATTCCGGTGGTGCTAAAAATGGTTTGTGGTGGTATTCAATGGCCACACGAAGGTCCAGTGGAAATTCCCATTTTTCAGCAAGTAGAGCACCAAGTTGAGGGTGGCTCAAACCAATCGCCATCTCTTCTAAAAGAGTGGAGTTTCCAGAATCGGCCCCTCTTTGGTAGGTTTCAATTTTTTTGAAGAACCCACGATCCACAGAAAGTAATAGAAACTTCCCAATATCGTGTAACAAAGCACTGACGGCAATGATATCGGCAATTTTATTAGTATGATTGTTTTCTGTCGCTAAGTATCTCGCATAATAACTGCAACGGCTGGAATGATCCCAAACATCCATCATTTTTCCGTATTGGCCATCCATAATCTTTCGAACCCCAGAAACATAGAGAAGGTTTCGTAAGTTTTTCAAACCCACAACCTTAACCGCTTGTAAGATAGAACTCACCTGACTTCTGTTAGCAAAAAAAGCGGAATTTGAAAGTTTAAGTAGGTCTGCCGATAAAGCGGGATTTCTTTCAATTTCTTGAGAGATCATATGTAAATCAGAATCCGGATTGTTACATAGGAGAATGATTTTTGTAAGTGAATGTGGCAATGGAGGAAGGCCATCAATTTCATTCAAAAGTTTTGTTTTTAGGTCTGTTTGAATTTCTACCGGCGTAGTGACTTCCGGTACAGAAAGTGTAGCGCGTGTTATTTTGTCGTTAGTAAAGATTTTGAATTTTTCAGAACCGATTCCAGAATTTTTCAAAAGGAGTTGTATGAGTACTAATCCTAAACCTGCAGACTCGGTACTGTCTGATACATCAGTGAATGCATCCGAAAGATCATTGTAATTTTTGGCTACTTCGATCCTTCGATTAACTCGTGCTAATTCTTCTTTGGTAATGGGTGCGTTGTTTTCCACCGCAAAGTGGATGGACTTACCTTCTACTTTCATCAGAAGACTTATGTAGTAATTTCCACCGTCTAACCGATCCAACTGTTCATTCCACTTCATGATGATATTTTCTTGGAACCGGGACATTCCCTTTGCATAATCACCAGCGTTTTGGATGTCTAAATTTTCTCGGGTAAAATAATCGCGTTTTGCATTGGCCTTATTGGCGTTCATGAGAAGTTCTTTTAAAACAGTAAAGATGACTTCTACTAAATAGAGTTTGTCCATATACCCCATTACATGGACAAGTAATGCGTATATCTCCTGATTTTGTTCTTCAGTAACAAAGTAAAAGTTAATTCTGGATTCTTTTGCGGTTTCTAATTGAGAGATAATATCTTGAAAATTCACAAACGCTTTTTCCCGTAACACTCTTATATTTTAATTTCTTTTGGACGCAATAGATATTTTTTTCTCATCCGATTTCTATTTTGTCCCAGGCGCATTGTATAGTGATTACAACAGTGGAGGAAATCACTATGGATATGTTAGACCAAATGAATTTGCATTTGCTTATGCAAGAGCGGTTGGAAAAAATTCTTGAGGATATTGAAAGAAGACCTAAGGGGAAATCCAAAAAAACAAAAGTTTTTGATAGAATTCCCGCAAACAAAGAACGCGCAGAGTGGAATCTACAAGAAATACCGGTTCTATTTGGTGCTTAACTTAGTGAAAACCGCAACCAAGTGGTGAGGGTTTTTCGATGGATGATACCGGAATGGTCTTGGTTGGCCCACTTTGCCAATTCCGCTATTGATGGGGGAAAACCCTGAAAAGATTGTAATGATTGTGTCATTTTATGTATCTTATGGAAACTTTTATCTTTGGATTTGGAGAGAAATTGAATGTTTGTAGTTGTTCCTTGTTTACTCATCTCTTCCCAAGCAATTTGATTTTTGCCTTTTCTATCTCCAGAGTACAGGCGTTTGGTGGTAAGCTCTAAACTTTTTTTCCGATTGGTTTCTGGTAAGTAAAACCTTTCATAACCGGTTCCCTTACAATGAGACTTTCCTCGTTCTGCCAAGTAACTCACCCCGCTCACAAAAAAATCTCTACCTTCTATTTTCTCTGTAATCGATAAAACCATACCAAGTAAATTCAAACTAGGATTGGAATAGTGGGGCCATTCTTTCCCACTTTTTTGTTTGAGTTGGTGTTCCACAATTTGGTCTAAGGGATGTCCTGTATTGACCAAAATTTTAGGATTGAGGAGTTCGAATAGGAAAGTTGCCCCACCTAACCAAGTGATTATGGGAATATGTGACGGAATCTCCAATAAAAAATGATAAGCTGTCCCTCTGCCAGAATCAAAAGATACAATGTAATCGGGTATCACCCCATTCGGTACTAAGTATCCGAGAGCCGTATCACTGGCAAAAATAAGAAATGAGGAACGATTTTGCTTTATAGTTTCCAGGTCTGTCTCTAACCCAGGGCTTGCACCCACAAATAGAACTTGGTTTTTGGGAGAAGAAAATGATTGGAACCATTCAAATGTTGATTTTGAATCCAGTAGTGCCATCCGATTTTTCAAGTAGTTGTGAGTCCACAACCTTTGGAAATGTTGGATGGTGTTTTGATTGATCCCCGAGGAGAGAAACTGTGATTGAAATCCCTCTCGGCATAGAGCGACCAGCTCTGGAAAAATTCGTTCATAACTAGGAGTAATGTACAAACTCCATTTGGAATGAAGTGAAGGGGATAAGTGGGAGATGTTTTGGACTTCGGTTTTTAGTTTTAACCAATTCGGTGTTTTACCTTTGGCAAAAACTACGTATAATCCTTGGGTTTTTGCAAGATTTTCCAAACTTTCTATTTCCGTTTGGAATTCGTTACACTCATAAATTTCTTGATTCGGTTCCCAAAAAACAATGATTTGGTGACCATTTGGATTTTCTATAAATGACCGAACATTATGTAATGCACCTACACCCAGGATCACGGGAATGGAATCGTGTAGGAGAGAGGATAAAAATCTAGAAGCCTCCTTTTCAGGGGAGACTTTGGAATGTAGATAAAAATTGTCGGGGGTTTGAAAGTTATAGAGAAGTTTGTTTTGAAAGTGAAGGATTAGAGGAATGGGAGTAACCTCTAGTCCTCTTCTTCCTCGTCAGCTTCTGCATCATCATCGGAGTCGTCGTCGAAATCATCATCATCGTCGTCTTCCTCTTCTTCTTCTGCTTCATCACCAAATTCATCCTCAAAACCATCTTCCAGTTCTGGTTTACGAGCTTCTTCTTCAGGGATAAAATCTTCTTCGATATCTTCTTCTGCATGAGGAGCAAAGGAAGCACCTGCAGTGGAAGTTACTCCAGCAAGTTTGTCTTTTTCTGCTTGGAGAATTGCTTTTTCTTCAGAGGAAAGGTATTTCCACTGAACCATATTGTTTGTAAGTGCGTATAATGCTTGTACGGTTAACTTGCGGTTTTTTAATTTTTTCGGGAGAGTGATCTTGTCAATTTTGTCGATCGTGCTGAAACCGGCCACGCAAGTTTCGTATTTTTTTTCCCGGCAAAGTTCTATTAAGGATACGATATCGAAGTCTTCTTTGTGCGATTGGCTCATTTTCTTTGATTCCCTGATGGAAGGAGTGGAATGTTAGACCAGGTTGAGGGGCAGGGGTCAGATGTCAAGGTAAAGTTCGAAAACGGGCTTTACAGACCTTCTCGTAGTCCAAACCATGGGGATGGACCGTCCAATAAATGGGATTTATGAAAGCCTCCCTCATCTTAACTGTTAGTTTATGTCTCATTAGCTGTGCTCCCGCTAAATCCTCCTACTTTGGAGAGGAATCATGGGTAGGACTTACCGCCAGTGGTGCCGAAATTTCTTTTTCCAGGTTGGAGAAAGAGGAAATCGCACTCAATGTTTACTCCCCCGATTGTGTTCCTTGTTGGAAAGAGATCCCGGCTCTCAATCTTCTGCATGCAGAAATCGAAAGTCAGTTTCCTTCGAAAGCTTTATACATGATTGTCGATCCGTATCAAATAGTTCCAGACATCACCGACGATCGCCCGTTTGGTGATGTATACAAGTTAGCAAAAACACGGATGGACATTGAAGTCAAAAATCGAAAAATACAAGTTCCTATCGTGTTTATGAAACCACCTTTTCGTGTAAAAGAAGGGGGACTCATTACCGGAACCCCGGAAACATTACTTTTTGTTACAAAACCCATGCGATTGTATTATAACTTTTTGGGATCAATTTCGGAACAAACGTCAGTGGATAACATTCGTAAAGATGCAAAGTTCAATTTCTTTCGATACCAATTTGGAATGGAATCATTATGAGAGCAGTATTCATCAGGTTTATCGATTGTGAAGGCCCTGGTATTTTAGAGCCGATTCTACGGGAAGCAGGTTACCGAATCAGTTATCAAAATGCGTATGACAAAAGAATTCATTTGATGCCTGAAATTCATTTGAATTTTGATCTAATCGTTATGTTAGGTGGTCCTCAGTCTGTTGCAGATCCTGAGGAACAAGAGTTTTTTAAACCATATTATGATATTGTAAACAATGTAGTTGCATTACAAAACAAAAAACTAATTGGTATTTGTTTAGGTTCACAAATCATTGCGAAAGCGTTAGGTGCAAATGTTCGTCCTGGCACCAAAGGTCCAGAGACAGGATTTTCTGAACTTCAAGTTTTAAAACCAGAACATCCCATCTTTAATGGAATAGAAAAGGATTCCATTTTGGCATTTCACCTTCACGAAGATATTTTTGACATTCCAGTGGGTGCAGAACATTTGCTAGCTAGTGATTTTTATGCTAACCAAATGTTTTCTTACAAAAACAAGGTTTTTGCTTTCCAAACACATTTGGAACCAACTTTAGAGATGTTACAAGTCTGGCAGTCGGTTCACAAAGATTTTATCGCAAAAGGGACTGGTGATTTTTCTGAAATCGCAGACAAACAGAAAGTTATGGCAGAAACTGCCATAACAATATTTCGAAATATTATAAAATTATAACGGACTCGGTATGTTTCAAAAAATATTAACAATTTTATTCGGAAGTAAGTATGAAAGGGATTTGAAAAGACTCAATCCCATTGTAGAAGCTATTAATTCTTTTGAACCGGCAATCAAAGCAATGGACGATGAAACCTTGTCTTTGCAAACAACAAAGTTTAAAGAAAGGTTAGCATCTGGAGAAACTTTAGATGATGTTTTACCTGAAGCATTTGCCACAGTACGTGAAGTTGCTTATCGAACTTTGGGAATGAGGCATTTTGATGTGCAGATGATGGGTGGTATTTCTTTACATTGGGGAAATATATCTGAAATGAAAACAGGGGAAGGGAAAACGCTTACTTCAACCTTACCTATTTATCTCAATTCCCTTTCTGGAGAAGGTGTCCATGTTGTAACCGTTAACGATTATTTGGCGAAACGTGATGCAAATTGGATGCGACCTGTATTTGAATTTTTAAAAGTTTCGGTAGGAGTGATTCAACATGATATGGATCACGAAGAAAGAAAAGTAGCTTACAATTCAGATATCACTTATGGAACTAACAATGAATTTGGTTTCGATTATTTACGTGATAACATGGTTAGTTACAAAGAACATCGCGTACAAAGACAACATAACTATGCGATCGTAGATGAGGTGGATTCCATTTTAGTGGATGAAGCAAGAACTCCACTCATCATTTCGGGTCCTGCGGAAGAATCAACAGACAAATATCTCAAGGTAAATAAAATCATCCCTAAACTCATTGAAGGGGAAGATTACGAGATCGATGAAAAAGCAAAAAATGTAATTTTATCTGAAGCCGGTGTTCATCACGTAGAAGAATTGTTAGGTGTAGAGAACTTATACCAAGCAGAAAATATTGAATTAGTACATCACGTGCAACAAGCATTAAAAGCTCATAAGATATTTTATAGAGATAAAGACTATGTAGTTCAAGATGGTGAAGTCATCATTGTTGATGAGTTTACTGGTCGTTTGATGAAGGGAAGGCGTTATTCTGATGGATTACACCAGTCCTTAGAGGCAAAGGAAGGTGTGGCAATTGCTCGTGAATCACAAACATTAGCATCCATTACTTTCCAGAACTATTTTCGTATCTATAAGAAGTTGTCAGGTATGACAGGAACTGCAGATACAGAAGCAGAAGAGTTCAAAAAAATCTATAATTTAGATGTCATTGTCATTCCTTCCAATTTAAAGATCCAACGCCAAGATATGCCAGATCGCGTTTATAAAACTGAACGTGAGAAATTTGATGCGGTTGTCAAAGACATCCAGGAAAAAGTTTCCAGAAAACAACCGGTGCTCGTGGGAACAATTTCAATCGAAAAATCGGAAGTACTATCTAAACTTTTAACTTCGCATGGAATTCCTCACAACGTATTAAATGCAAAACAACATGAAAGGGAATCCGAAATTGTAGCCAATGCAGGTCGCCCAGGTGCCATTACCATCGCTACTAACATGGCGGGTCGTGGGACAGATATTGTTCTTGGAGGTGCACCTAAATACAAAGAAGACTTGGAAAAGTTAGATGAACTATCTGATTCATTAGGGATCAAAGCGAAAGCAGAACTCGAAGTAATCTACAGTTTTCGGGAACATTTGATCAAACAAAAGTTTGAAGAGGCAGAGTCTAAAATATCAGAAATTCGTAATGATAACATCAAAAAAGAATGTAATAAAATTCTAGCGGAAGCAAAGAAATGGAAAGTGGATCATGACTTTGTGATTGGAGCTGGTGGATTACATATCATTGGTTCCGAAAGGCACGAATCCCGTCGAATTGATAACCAACTTCGCGGACGTTCCGGTAGGCAAGGGGATCCTGGTTCTTCTCGATTTTATTTATCCTTACAAGATGATTTGATGCGTATTTTTGGATCTGACCGCATAGCACGTATTATGGACACACTCAAGATGCCAGAAGGTCAAGAGTTGGAGCATAGTATGGTATCCAATGCCATTGCACGTGCACAAAAACGAGTGGAAGGTCATAACTTCGATATCAGAAAGCACTTGTTAGAGTATGACGATGTAATGAACCGTCAAAGAATATATATTTACGGTATTCGCAATGAACTCTTAGACAAAGGAAATATGTCGAGAACCATTGTTGATTTTTTTGATGAAGTAGTTGAGAACCAAGTCATTCTTTATTGCGAAGGCAATAATGTGGATGCTTGGGAAGCGGAATCTCTTAACGAGTGGATCCAAAGTTTAGGTATCACCGAAACCATTGATCCAAAACAATTCAAAAAAGAATCTAACCCACAACTCAAAGTATTCGAAGTAGTTTCTAAATTAGTAAAAGAACTATATGAATCCAAAGTTTCTTCAATTGGGGAAGAGGTTTGGCGATCGATCGAAAGGAATGTATTCTTAGACATTTTGGATCATAGATGGAAAGAACATCTATATGCCATGGACCATTTGAAAGAAGGAATTTGGACTGTTGGTTATGGAGAAAAAAATCCTTTGATCGAATACAAACTACAAGGGTTTAAGATGTTTGATCAGTTAGTTGATAGTCTTAAAAACGAAGTAGTCTCTTTTTTGTTGAAGATTGAAGTGACTGAATCCGACCGTAACCAAGATGAATCTTCACCAAAAGAATACAAAAAAATTGGCGAGGAACAGAGAGCGGAAGTGGATATGTTTGGAAATGAAGTTAAGTCCAATAAAACCAAACCTCAAGTCTCTTCGACAACAAGTTCTGGTGGTGGTTCCGAAAGAAAATCGAGCCGACGCAAAAAATAGGTAAGTAGTTACTTTTATAAAAAGAAAAAAAACCAACTCTTGCAAATAGTCTTCGGCACTATGGTGAGAGTTGGGATTTAATACGTTGAATCAAATTTTAGAATGTTGTATAGATAGGTTACGATTCTAATTTTTGTTTTTATTCTATAGACTTGGCAACCACACCATCAATATCGGATCCATTATTATAGGAATGTGGGTAAACATATCCCAAACCTGTGTTCGGATCAGTGACTGCCGATGCTGATGTCATTTTAATAAATTTGAATCCTAGTGTTTTGATATTGTTTAATACTGTAGTATCGCAACTCACATTTGTAATTAAATCGTCTATATTGAATCCATCTCCACCACCTAATAAAAATCCACTTCCCGTCGACGTAAACAGTTGTTCTAATGACAAAGGATTGGAGCTCATATTATAGAGAACTGGTCTAAGCCCACCGAAACCAGGCCAGGAAGAAATTTTATTACTGTCTGCGACAGAGGAATTGAATCCACTGATATCAAAACCGCAATAATTGGTACCATTAAAAGATACCTGCACTACCATCGGATCGAAGGCATAACGGTCGTTACTTTCTGTGACTCGAAATGAGTTTTCATAAACTATAAAATCATTTCCAGCAATATTCTTAACTGTTTTCCCTCCCCAGGATAAAACTAATGTTGCGCCTGCTCCTGTTAAGTTTAAAGCATATACATCTAACGATCCGGAAAGATCTCCACCTCCACAGATACCGTTGATTGCCTTAGAGGAATCATTGAATCCACTCACATTTGAATTTGCCGAAACAACTGTATCTGCAATAGGAATTCCAGTAGGCAAAATTCCTGACGGACAATTAAGTCTTGTATTATTCGTAATTTGATTGGAGCCTAATAGCGCTAAGAGTTCAACTTGGTTGTTTTTTGGCTTTGGTGAACAATTAATCAAATTTAAGAATAGTAATATTATCATTAGATATCTAATGGAATGATCGGATTTTGTTTTCATTAAATGACTCCCTTTGGCCCTGATACAATCAGAGCCAAAAATAAAGTTAACTACCAGCTTGTTGGATTGGATGAAACGAAAAGTGCTTTGCTCCAACCGAAACCGCCGCAACCCGTTCTCGTAGGATCAGCAGAACTGTAAGTGGATAGATTGGCATTTTCTGCTTCAGCTAAGGTCGCGAAGTTTGGAAATACTGTGCAATAGTAGAAACATTTGTTTGCTGAGTTTTCGCAACCAACAGTTGTAGGTGCTGTCCAAATAACTTTTGTGTATTTACTTGGACTCCATGCATCCGATGGAAGGTATTGGTAGATAAATGTGCGATTGACAGTATCAACTGCAATGATTCTTAAATAACTAGTTCCCGATGCCCAAATACCAAATCCAGATGGATCTTGTACGATGGAAACATTGGAAGTGAAACTAGTACAATTTCCACCACTACAAAATCCTCCCTTCCAATATCCTCTAATTTCTGCTAAAGAATCCATTACACTTGATTTACCTTGTTGTTGTCCAACAAGAAGGCCTGTGAATAAATTAGTGTTAGCTGCTGACTCATCGACTTTTCCTGAGTCGGAACAGGCAGTTGAAAATGAAATTGCTAAAATAGCAATTGTTAGTTGGATAGTTGTTTTCATTTAGATTCTCCTAAATCTTGATTTGAATTTAGGGGAACACGAACAGGAAATAGGTTTATCCTCGCCAGAAGACGGGAAATCTTAAAATCTATAGAAAGATATGTAAGTAATGTTTTTTCCATACGGGCGCCCCGAATTTACCTTCGGGGCCCCTTTACACCATCTGTGAGACAGATAGATGTAAGTGTGCAAAGTTCCCAATCCACGGAGAAAACTTTGCGGGGAAGATCTGGCTTATCACCTAATATAGCTTATACTATATTAGGTGCATCACAGTTGCGGGTCAGCACAGGACTTTCACCTGTTTCCTCCCTGAAGGTAATGCCACAGTTCCCACCTCAATATTTTTTGTCAATGGATTTAGTTTATCTTTGTTTTATCTGACAATGATTTTAGGAAGTTAACAATCATTTCGATCTCTGAATCATTCATCGGTCGGTTCAGTTGGTAATGATTCATCCGTCGGACAGCTTCTTTGAGAGTAGGTACGCTACCATCATGAAAGTAGGGTGCCGTTAATGCTACGTTTCGAAGAGGTGGTACTTTAAAGAAATAATTGTCTGACGGATTTCCAGTAAATTCAGATCTTCCAAAATCATTAGGATTGTATGAATGCACAGTATCTAATTTAGCAAATTGTGATCCGCCAAGTAGGTTTTTGTTGTGACAGTTTGTACATCCTACCTCAAGATATGTTTTTAATCCGTCTAACTCATCTTTATTGAGAGCAAACGAATTAGACTCTATAAAATCATCAAATCTTGATTTTGATACAAGAGAATTTTCAAAGGCAACTAATGCAAGTCGAATGGAATGAATACTTGGAGTTGGCGAATCGGGAAAAGCATTTGCAAAAAAAGCTGTATAACTTGAATCGTTTTGAACACGAGATAATAATTCGGATTCCGATGGTAGTGACATCTCTAAAGGATTAATGAATGGGTCCGTTGCTTGGTTGATTAATGTATCTCTTCTTCCATCCCAAAAAATTATAGGTAAAAAGCCAACGTTAAGAATCGTAGGAGTGTTTCTTTTTCCCAGTTGGCCAAACGTTCCTCGTGAAGTGGATTGTCGATCCATACCTGCAGCAGTTCCATCAATTGGATGGCAGGTCAAACAGGATTGCACATGATTAGATGAAAGTTTGTTATCTCTAAAAAGTTTGTTACCTAAACTAATTTTGGCAATTGAATCTGTTTCAGAACCTGGAACAAAGCTCGGTAATTGACCAATTTTTTCTCTGGCAACAGCCTGGATTTCCATTGCATACATAATGTTTGATGAGATACTTAAAGAAACCAAACTATTGGTTATATAATTTTTGTTTGATTCATTAGTTAGAATATTGCAACTAGCAGATATTATATGTATTAAACATAAAAATAGTAGATTAAGTTTTTGTTTGTCTGAACGAATTAATGGAGGTGAAACCATAGAAACCAAACAAGGAATCTACCCCGAATCCTTCAATTCAAATTTTGGATCCGGTTTTTCGTTTGGTAGTGAAAGTTGAGAAAACTAATTCTAATTTTAGACTGCTTGTCGTTAATTATTTAATTTGTGTGAAAGGAATTTGTTACTGCTGCAATTGTTCCAGCAATTTCACCAATTTTTTGACTGACTTGATTTAAATCTTCTGAATTATTAGCAAGTTCTTGGGCACTACCGGAAAGAGTATTGATAGTGTTAACCATATCTTCCGAAGCTTTTTTTTGCTCCCGACTAGAAAACTCAATAGTTTCCGCCATTTCTTGCAATCCGTTAAGCTCTGTCGTGACATTGATTAAACTATTCGTTTGTATTGTCATTTCGCCTTTCAAGTGGTCTACACCAGATTGCATTCTATTGGATTGTTCTACAATTTCGCTAAGTGCATTAACAGTTTCATGTACATGGTTTGCCCCAATGATTACAACAGAGTTACTTTTATCAATGAGTCGTTTTATGTTTTTGACTGACGATTGTGTTTTATCAGCCAATTTAGAAATTTCTTCAGCTACTACGGCAAAACCCATCCCCGCATCACCAGCACGAGCAGCTTCAATACTTGCGTTTAATGCGAGTAAGTTGGTCCGTTCTGAAATTTCGGTGATCAGATCTACAATACCCGTGATTTCTTTTGTTACGGAACGAATTTCAGTCATAGCATTGTCAGTATTTTGAATGGAAACATTACCAAAATTAGCTAAGTTTGTTGACGTAATAGATTGATCCGTTAACTGAAAAAGAGCTTTTTCAATATTAAAAATAGAGCCTTCTATTTTCTTCATTTCCTCTGTAATTTTAACAATGTTTTTCGTTTCATTTGTAATGAATTCAAACATAATTTCAAATGAAGTTGTTAGTTCTTCTAGAGATGCCGCAGATTCTTCCGAGATGGAAGCAAGGGAGGATGCATTGTCTGAAACAGAAATTGCATCTTGTTTTAATTTATATGAAACTTTCTCTGCGTCACTTACCGAGATTTTTAGTTGGTTCATGATATGATTGAGGTTTTTCAAAAAAAGATTGATCGAATTTGTAATTTTCCCTATTTCATTGTTTCCAAAATTAGGAAGTGTTTTTGTTAAATCTGCCTCTCCGCTGGAAAGTTCGTTTACTTTAGAAAGAACAGTTGTTAATGGATTGCTGATACTTCTAAATATGAATATAACAAATAAACTAGAGATAAGTAAAGAAATCAAAACTAAAATAATGTTTATATTCCTCTGGAAAGATAATAATTGGATCCTATCGTTTACTAACTTTTCTAATATTGCGATGGAACTGTTTTGGATTCCACCTGCGATCAAAGTCCCTTTATGGATAGTTGCAAATAACTTCTCTGCTGAATTTGGTTTAACTTTTGTTAAGATGAATGTATCTTTCAGTTCTCGGATATAGTTTTCACAAGTGATTTTAGAATCCTCAGTTGCCTTTTTTAGTTCTCCAACATAAGGAGAAGGATCTTCGACGGATTTTGTATAGGATTTTTGAATTTCATTGCATGTGGTTTCAATAGAATTAATGGAAATCAAGGCTTTGGTAAAACTACTGCTAGAATATTGTTTGGTATTGTAATTAGCACTCGAATACTCTTCACGAGTTACTTCTTTTAAAACTCCTACGTTTTTTAGTATCTCAGGTACTCGAAAGAAAATAATTTCCATTTGGTAATAAGAGTTAACTTCCGGATCAAGAATTAGATTAGAAAAATCGCCAATTTTCAAAGCAAGTTCTTGTGTGTCATAGAGAAACTTTGTTGCTGTGGGTTGGTCAAAACTTTTGATTTTTGTATATTGATTCCAAGTAGAAAGTTCTTTTGTTTCGTTTGGGAGAAGGTCTGTTTCTTTAATTTTAGATTGAGCAGATTTGATTAGAGGAACCAAATCATCCGTGTTTTCTTGTCCAATCTTTAGCCTTTCTAAACCTTCTCTATAAGCCAGATAGATTGGTTTTAGTGTTTGGATTCCTAATTGTTCTTTTTCGGAGAACTCAATGTTCCCATTCAGTGAACGTACTAAAATAAGCAAAATGATGAATAGTGATGCAATGAGAGGAATCGGTAGCAGCAAGAGTCTGGTCTGAATGGAAAACTTTGAAAGAAATTTTGTCATAGAACTGTGTATCTTCCTACAGTGGACGAAAAAAATTCCACTTACCTTCTAACGATTATTGATATTCAATAAATCAATCATTTAATTTTATAGGTGTAAGAATGGGAGGGTTTGTGAACAGATCCCTAATACTAATTACATTGTTCGTTTCGGCTTCATGTGCTCGTACTTTGGAAGTAAAAAACAAAGAGAGTCTTTTTGAAAATTGTATGAAGACTTTTCAAGATGAAGTTAAATGTCGCGAGTTTATGTCTAAATCGGCTGAAGACATCAAATCCGAAGAAGAAAAACGTGAAGAAGTTTTGGCTCAACTAACAGTGGAGCAACTGGCAGGAATGAAACTGCGTAGAGAGATCAAAGACACTTTGCCAGGTAAAAATGGAAACTTTGTCCGAGAATTTATTGGCGACCCAGATGAAGTCAAAAGAGGAGGCGATAGAGAGTATTGGATTTATAAACGGCCTATTAGTAAATTCTCTGGTGATTCTCCTCCAGATAAAGAAATCACTGTGATTTTTCGCAGATCTTTCGTTGAAAAAGTAGATTATAAAAAACCTTAAAAACCTTCCTTGTTGATTGAGGGAGATATCCACCTCCCTCAGATTGTTGAAACCTTTTCCAATCATTGCATTGGAGAAAGAGATAAGAATGAATTCATTGTTTTTGTAATTCAGAATATAGGATTATACGTTAATCTTAAAATTCATTTTTCATTTTTAAGTTTAGCTTATTTATTATGACGCCGGTTCTGTAAACCGATTAAGGTCAAATTTGAAAAGATTTAGGTAGGGATAATTGAAAGTTAAATAAATAGTCAGGAGAGGTCATCTCCTGACTCAAGTTTTGTTAGTATACCAAGTAACTGGTTAAATCTACTGTTGTGCCAGCAGCTGTTGTATACGATGTGTTACAAGCGGCAAACGCACCCGCAAGGGCTTGTTGCGCAAGGCCATAAGTAAACTGAGGTAAGTTACAAGGTTGAATGGGGTCATTGACTTTTTTAAGTACACATTCTTTCAATGCATTCAAATCATCAGTCGTTTTACCTTCCAATTTAACTAGCGAACAACCGTTCCCTGAGTTGAAGTATTCTTTTCCACCAACGCATGAGTTTGCTGCTGTATATGCAACTAGACAGATTTGTTGAACTTCGTTGAAACTTCCAGCGTTGACTAGGTAAAGTAGAGCCGTTGGGTTATCTTCTTTTTTTGCACCTGACTCTGTGCAGCCAACAACGCCAGCTGCCAAAAGGAGTGCCAAAGAGATTCCTACTAAACCAGATTTAAAGGATTTCATATTCTTTTTCATTGTTTTCTCCTTAGAATTTTGCTACCATACCGACGATGATACCGTTTTGGTGAGAAGCCGGTCTTCCAGAAGTATCGATGAACTGTTGACCAGGACCCCAATCTCTTCTTAAGTCTACTTTTACTTGGAGGTTTTCCGTTAAGTCGAAAGTAGGTGTGAAAGTGAGAGTTTTGATTTGACCGTAGTTAGTAACTGCTCTTGCACCAATGGAATCTTGGAACTTGAGGTCATATCTGTCTGCAGGTGTAACTGCAAATAGAGGAGGGTTTACAGCAAGTGACCCACCGTAACGTTTGTCATCAAGATACTCAAAACGGAAACCAAGTGCAAAGAAGTTTGTAAATTGGTACTTCGCTTGTAGTTGGTAAGTTTGGTAAACTCTTTTGATTTTGTTTTCACGAGTGAAACTAGTGTCTTTTGTGAAACCAGCAGCAACTAAACCTGGATCTAAATCAGGAACTAAACCTGGTAGTGCAGCATCTAATTTTGCTTTAGTCACTCCACTTGCTTCATATCCATACGCAGCTGTGTTTGTTTGACCAGTTCTTTCACCGTAAGTATAGTCAAAGATAGTAGTCAATTTGTCAGTTGGTTTGAAGATCAAAATCAAGTTTTGGATCATCCAATGGTCAGTTTTGAAAGCAGATTGTTTTGGAAAAGAAGTTCCAGTTGACTGCTCAAGATAGTAAAGAGCATTGTTTTGTCTACCTTTGATGTTATCGTTGGCTTGCAATGTGTTCCATACTACTTGGAATTTATCAGGTACTAAATCATACTTTACTTGTGTTCCAATCGCTCTAGTAGGGTTTGGACCATCAGCATAAGCATGTTGTTGAGTGCTAGTTAAACTAGATCCACCTGCTGCATCACCGTAAGCTGCCAATCCACTGTAACCAAATTGTTGACCGTTACCAGTGTAACCAGTTCCTTGCGCACTATTGTAAAGATATAAACTTGTTGAAAGTCTATCGTTTACTTGTAAGTTAGCTCGTGCACCGGTGTGAATGAAGGGGATTGTATTGTAGAACACATACCCAATGGTGTAAGCAATGTTGTCTTTCGAGTCTAAAACTTCGAGTCCAATATGGGTTGCCATCTTACCTACGTCAACAGTCAACCCTTTGAGTACTGGGAAGTATGCTGAAACATAAGCTTGTTGTAACAACTGCATATTATGAAGCGAGTTTGTTGTTTGATACGGACGTTCTTGGTACATGTTGTTTTGTCCGTTTTGCATATCCAAACGGAAACCCCATGGACTTTCTTTATCCGCCAACTTCTCCATAGAGAGTTTAACTGCATTCACAGCAAACTGCTTGTTGTATTGGTGAAAAGTACCCGCTGTATCTTGGGTAGCCCCTTGCCGGTTGTTTGAAGTATAGTTATAGTATACATCCACATATCCGGAAAAATTTACCAACTCATACCAAGACTTATCCTTTTCCTTTTTATCCTGAGCAAAAAGGGAAGCCTGGGAAAATAAGGTAGCAACGATCGTCGCCAACAGAGTGTATTTATTTCTCATTTGCCATTTCTCCTATGTGAACTTGTTGTGCAAGTTGTGTACCAGGTTGGCGGAGTTTCTACGCGAGGAAGGTAGAAAAAAATGGAAACACTGTATTTGAATGGGTTCTTGGGGAAAAAAAATATGTTTTTGATTAAATAAAGAACAACTCGAGGGTAAATGGATGAAAAAAAAACGAACTAATTGGTCAAATTGCTTATAAAATGAGCAGAGTGATGCAATAGTCTTGAATATTCATTTTCTTTAGGCGAGTGTAGGACAAGATCTAAAAGATAATTTAGAACCATTCCATAATTGGTTTTTGCCAGTTGGGGGTAAGTTTCGGCCAAATGGTTCCCGTTTATCTTCATATCCGTGAGGAGAAGGGGTGGTTCTTCTTCCCAAATTCGAACCATCTGTGATGTGATTTCCCCAAAAATTGGTTTGAGTTTAAAGATAAATTCATTATCGATCGAAAATCGTGATTGGAAGTGTCGCTTAACGGGCGCTAGATATTCTTTTTTTATTGTAAATTCATCTATATTAGGAGTTGTTTGATTTTTTTCCCACTTAGTTAAAAATTCGAAGAACAATAAACAATCCTTTGTATTCTGACCTGAGAATTTTAAAGTCCGAAGAATGGTTTCTAATTCTTTTAAAGAGCTTTGATTCAAAAATGAAAAAAATGCCAATGCCAATTGGATTCCAATAAAGTCTTTGGAAGTTTGGTCTAGTTTTTTTAAAATATTATGATTTGGAAACAATTGTGGCGGCAGGTTAGGAAGGAAAATTTGGAAAATACTTTCCTCAGCTAACAGCTGGATCATACGAGAAGGATAGGGTCCTAAAAAGGATTTGAGAACTTCATCTTGGAATCGCTCTAATGATATTTTTTTTGTAATATGTTTTGTTTCGTGAATAGCCTTTTTTGTTTCTGGTTCGATCAAAAAATCCAAAGTACTTGCAAAACGTAGAGCACGAATTGGTCGTAATCCATCTTCAGTAAAACGTAGGATCGGATTTCCTATGGTCCGAATGGTCTTTAGTTCAATATCCCTAATTCCCAAATGTTCATCCACAAGATGTCCAGTTTGTAGATCGAATGCTAATGCATTCATAGTGAAGTCTCTTCTTTTCAAATCCTCCGACAAAGTAGTACCAAATTCCACATGATCAGGCCGTCTTCCATCAGAATAGTCTTTGTCGATTCGGTAAGTTGTTATTTCGTAATTGATTTTATCTAAAACAACTGTTACAGTACCATGTTCAATTCCTGTGTCTATTACTGTCCGAAATAGTTTCTTAACTTGTTTGGGTTCTGCATTTGTTGTAAGGTCGTATTCTTTGGGAATTTTTCCCATGACTAGGTCACGCACCGAGCCACCAACAAGGTAACATTCGAACCCTGCTCCTTTCAATGCAGAGTCAATTTGTAGCAGATGAGTTAAAAATTTTGCGGGGACTAAGGAATGTATGTCTATTGGCAATTTCTACATTTGCCTCTAAACACAATTTCGACTGATTCGGTGGAGAAACCTTTCAAGTGTTTGGCGGAAGGAATCCCATTCCACGGATCATCGATACATTCAATTTTGCCACATACATTACAAATCAAATGTCCATGTGCTGCCGAAACAATATGGTTCCCATCGGACTTTAACTCAAAGTAGGTGACTCGATCTGTGGAATGGAGAGAGTTTAAAAGGTTTTTTTCTTCTAAATCGGATAGTGCTCTGTAGATGGTAACTCGGTCCCAAGATTCCTCTTTGGGAAGTTTTTCCATAATTTCCTGGTGGTTTAACGGCCGGGGGGATCCTTGTAGAATGGACAAAACTTGTTCACGATTTTTCGTAACTTTGAGTCCGATTTTTTTTAAAATTTGGGAAGGGTCTCCAGCCATGATTTGTTTATCCTGTGATGGGGGAAGATTGTCTATTCTAAAATCACGTTTGCTTTCCAGATTTCCCAATACCGAATTCCCATCCGAGTATGGACTTGTAAAAACTCTTCAATTTCTATTCCTTTATTTTTTTCAACAATCACAGGTGCAATGCCTAAATCCAATCTTCGGTTGAGAATGGAATCAAGTTCTTCCTTTGCCAATTGGGTGATCCGTTCGCAGTCTTCTTTTCTTTCGGAAAGTTGAGCTTTGTTTGATTCACAAAATGTGGCTGTTTTGAAGGAAGAACTAGATTCTAGTAAATCATCCAATTGGCGAGTGACTGACTTTTTACAATGGGTTAAGAAGATAACCATGAAAAATAGAGGCACTATTTTGGTAAAAATTTGAAAAATCACACCTTTGCATCCTGCGCTAAGTTTGCTAATTGGTCCGCTCTGGTGTTTTGTTCACGAGGGATGTATTGAATATCAAATTGTTGAAATGAAGATTTTAAAGATTCACATTTGGTTTTGAAAACAAGTAAGTCTTTATTTTTTACCTTGTATTCGCCTTTCATTTGTTTGACGACAAGTTCGGAGTCCAAACGAAATTTGATTTTTTGTAAATTCTTTTTGATCGCTTCTTCCATACCTCGGTGTAAGGCTTGCCATTCTGCCACGTTATTCGTTGCGTTTCCAATTTTTTCAGATAGAAAAAAAAATTCGATTCCATCATTGTCTTGAAAGGAAACACCGATGGCAGCGGGACCTGGATTACCGCGGGAACTACCGTCACAGTAAATAAAGGTGGTATCTTTTGTAGACATAGCCGACAGTCTTTTCGGTGATCTCTCTCTCACCAATCAAAAACATGAACAGAAATTAAAAAAATCTTTTGGATTTTGATTTATGAAGGACTTTTTTGCCGGGCCGTGGTAAACGGAGCGTATTGGGTGGCGGGTGGATTACCCCACCCAATCTATATAGGGCGGGGACATCTACCTAAAATTCCCAAACCCCCCCGAAAAAAAAGGAAATTCCATGACCGAACGGGGATTTGGTGCCCTTACCATGTTTGAAAACCGCCTTCGTAAACTAAAGAAAGAGCGCGAAAAGTGGGCAAAACGAGAATCAATTACATGTTACCGAATTTACTCGGAAGACATTCCACAAATATCCTGCATTCTGGATTTCTATCCCAATGGACTGGTACTTTATGATAAAAGTTCCTTACGTTTCCAAGCAGAAGAAGGACATGAAGAACGGTTTGATCTCATAGCATCCATTGTTCGGGAAGTATTCCAAATCTCAGAAGAACAGCTATTTTTAAAAAGACGTAAAAAACAAAAAGGTACTGACCAATATGATAAACTTGCCATCGAAGGAAACTTTGAATGGGTAAAAGAATCTAACTTGGAATTTCGAACTAATCTTTCAGATTATTTAGACACTGGACTTTTTTTAGATCATCGGATTACAAGAGATTGGTTGAGGAAAGCTTCCAAAGGAAAGTCGGTATTAAATCTCTTTTCTTATACTGGAGCATTCTCCGTTTATGCTGCGTCAGGTGGTGCCACAAAAACAAAAAGTGTAGATCTATCTAAAACTTATTGTGACTGGGCGTTAAAAAATCTGGAACACAATGGATTTAAAACATCAAATCATCAAATTGTAAATGCAGATATACTGCAATGGATAGAAGAAGAAACTAAAAATCCAAACCGAGAACGATATGATTTAATTTTTTTAGATCCACCCACATTCTCTAATAGTAAAAAAATGAGAGAAGAGTGGGATGTACAAACCAAACATAGAAACCTACTTTTGTTGCTTTTAACAAAATTTCTCTCTGATGATGGAGAAATTTGGTTCTCTACAAATTTTAGAAAGTTTAAAATGGAAGTGGATGAAGAAGAATGGAAACAACGCGGATACCAATGCATCAATCGGACTAAGGAATCGATTCCTGCAGACTTTCGGGATGAAAAGATTCACCAACTGTTCTGCATTAAACCGGATCCAAATTACTAAACTTCAATATTTAACAAAAGGTTCAATTCGTTCGGCGAGAATCCTTCTGTTTTCACCTGACTGTAAAGATAAAATTCCTCTCATGATTGCTTGTCGTTCGTTACTTTCTTGTTTGGCGACCACTTTCAATTGATTGGAAATAGGTAGTAAAATTAAGTTCGCAAACGAAATTCCATAGAAAGTTGCTATGAATGCAGTTGCAATTCCTTGTCCTAAAACTTTGGTTCCACCATCTAAATTCTCTAAAACTGTCACAAGGCCAAGTACGGTTCCAATGATTCCCACGGTTGGAGAAAACCCAGCAGCAGTCTCAAATACTTTTGCCGATTTTAAGTCGTTCTTTTCTTCCTCTTCATGAGCTTCCCATAGAATTTCTTCAATTGTTCTTGGATCAGATCCATCTACAATCAGTTGGATCCCCTTTTGTAAAAAGGGATTGTCTAGTTTTTTTGCTTCATCTTCTAAAGATAATAGTCCATCTTTTCTGGCCTTTTCCCAAAACCGAAAGAAAATAAGTTTTAGGTCTTTTTCTCTTCTTCTAGAAAGTGCAAATTTTGTATCTTTTACTGCTTTGGTTACTTGCGAGATGGAATAAGATGCAAAAGTCGCGCCTAATGTCCCACCGACGATCAGCAACATAGCAGGTAAATGAAAGAAGGATCGTAAGGAAGCCCCTTCAATCAAAATTGCGACAAACACCGATAAAACGGCCGCGAGTATTCCGAGTAGTGTGGAATGGATCATTGGATTCTTGCCTCTCTCACATCAGGTCGAGTGCTCAACCTTCGAAGTGAATCTTTTTTTTCTATAACTTCATTTTTGAGTCGTTCCCAAATCACAGAGTCAGGATTTTCTCTCATCCTTGCTCCAATGATAGGTTCGACTTCTTTCCAGTTTTCTTGGTTGATGAATAACCGAACACGCGCTAGTTCCAATTCGTTCGCTTGATCAAATTGATTGTTTGACCTATAAAATTTTTCTAAGGAACTCATTGTAAGAAGAGCATGGTTCCAATCGCCCAGTGATTCAAACATCGGAATCAAAGAGTTCCATGCAAACTCTTGGAACTCAGGATCTGAGCTTAGATCCTCCAAAATAGGAATGTATTCTGCTTCGGGGGTTGTGAATTTTAGACTATTAAAGGCGATGCGTAGTAAATCTGGTTTCGGCAATTCAAATTTTCTGGCAACAGCAATGGCATCTAATGCTAGTTTGTTCTGCCCAATATTATGATAAAATCTAGCATATTCTGCAAATGATTCATAATATAAATGTTTGATTTCAAATGCATCTTTTCGTAAATCACCAGATGAATATTTCAAAATGGAATCAAGGACCGAAACAACTTCGAGGGTGGTTGCATTGTCCAATTTCTCTGCAAAATATTTCAATTTCCAGTCTGTTGGCAGAGTGCTGGCAAATCCAATTTTTGATTCCATATAACTCGGATAATAGATATCGAAGTTCCAATATGATTTTCTGTTTAAAAGTGACAGGGCATTGATATGATGGAATTGATTTGATTTATTTCTAGTTGTTAGGATTAGGAATGGATGCTGTTCTTGGCTTAATCTTTCTATGTAAGAAATGATTTGTGATTGGTTTGAGCTTAGACCCAATACAACAGTTTTTCCTTTGATTTCCGAATGTTTTGGCAGAAACGGATTCGATTCAAATGGAAGAACAGATTTATAATAAATGTATTTTTCTTCATTGAATGAAATGTTTGTAATGGCGAATGGAATCGGATCAAAGATTTCTTTTTTTGAAAAAGGTGAGTTAGTTCTTATCGTCGGCGGTGAAAAGAAAAGTAATACTATGATAGCGGCCGTAACTAACATCAAAATTCTAGGCAAACGTACAATGTGTTTTTGTATTAAGTAAGGATACATTAAAACTGGAACAAATAACAATGCGGACACAGTTCTAATGCCCATAGGTAAATTCCAGAAGTATAACAAAAAGGAAAGGCCAAGATAGATGCCTGTTTCTAATCCAACAAACATATATTCTTTGTAAGCAGTTTTGTTTGGTTTAAAAAATCCAACAATGGAACCTGTGATGATACAAAGGGCTATGAAGAAAGAACTCCAATAGGTTTGGTAAATAAAAAAGAAAAATGCAAAGAGAAGAGCAACTCTTCCAATTAAAAATACAGATTTTGTTTCTTTTTTTAACCCACCTAGCAAGGATAAAACTCTACCAAAGATCACTGAGAAAGATACGGAAAGAATTAGCGGGATTTTTGGCCCTGGTTGGAAATACAAATGCAAAATGCAATAGGAGACGAGCAGTGATAGAGCTGATCTGTAGAACGGGGCAAATAGCGGGTGTTTGCCGATCTTTGAACGAATTTTGTAAAATTTACTGAAATAAGGACTTCGTTGTACAAAAGTACTGATGAGATACAAAGATAAGAATATATATAGTACAGCTAACAAAACCTTCATGGAATAGTTTTGGTTAGGTTCAAATAAGGAATAGAAGGTAAAGACTGTCACTCCAAGTGCAAAACTTAAAAATCGAAAATCACGTAAGGATCCACCATAAATGCCAACGGAAAAAGCAGACAAAACACCGCTGAGTAAAACCCATTCAAAAGAAAAGATATAATCAATTAGAAACTCAGCTGAATTGGCTCTTAAAAACCAAAAGATTTGAACGATAGCAGCCACAAGCAAGGCAACCGCCAAACTAACAGGTAACGTTTGTTTGTACTTGCGATAGATAAATCCAATAGCAAATGAGACAAGAAGAAGTATCTGTAATACGGGATAAGCGGTATCAGTACGGTCGATGAGAGCAAGTTCAGATCCGGCTACATAAAAAAATAGAGAAAGTACATAACCAATGGAAAGGCTAAGACTAAACTCGAGTGAGGGGAAGAGGCCGGTTTCCCAGAAACGTTTCCATTGAGAGTCCATAGAATTAGCTACCAAAGATGCTGGATAGGCCACATTCGCAAACTAAAGAAAATCTTATTTTATTTGGCGGTGCACAAAATGTTTGACCAAATGAGCCCTTGTGCCGATTTTGACTATAACTATGCTAACGTTTTTATCTATATCGTTTTTGGTTCTTTACGGCTTTGACATTTTGGTTCTGTTCTACTTCGGATTGCACACTTACCTCATGGTTTTTTTGTATAGCAGATACAAACAAAACTGTGCAGAGGATGAAACCAAACTTCTATCTTTAAAGGACAAGAACCTTCCCACAGTGACGGTTCAACTACCAATTTTCAATGAATTCTATGTTGTGGATCGATTGATCGAATCTGCATGTAACTTGGAATATCCTGCGAAAAAACTTCAAATCCAAGTCCTAGACGACTCCACAGACGAAACAGTGGAAAAAGTTGCCTCCCTTGTTGCCTCTTATAAGAAAAAAGGAATCTGGATCGAACACGTTCATAGAACCAATCGCAAAGGCCACAAAGCCGGAGCCCTGGATGAAGGGATGGCAAAAGCAAAAGGGGATTACATCGCCATTTTTGATGCCGACTTCACTCCTGACTCAGACTTCCTCCTACGCACAATGGGATACTTTGAAGACGAATCCATTGGAATGGTCCAAACACGTTGGGGCCATATCAACGAAACATATAATATTTTGACCAAAGCCCAAAGTTTTGGAATCGATGGTCACTTTATGATCGAGCAGGTTGCAAGAAATGGCGCTAGCCTTTGGATGAACTTCAATGGCACTGCGGGAATCTGGAGACGTGCTTGTATTGAAGATGCAGGTGGATGGGAACATGACACCCTAACAGAAGACTTTGACCTCTCCTACCGTGCAGAACTAAAAGGTTGGAAATTTCGTTATATTAAAGATGTGGTTTGTAAGGCGGAAATTCCTGCCACTATGAATGCCTATAAAGCGCAACAGTTCCGTTGGTGCAAGGGTTCCATCCAAACCGCGGTAAAACTAATCCCACGCATTTGGAAGTCCAAGGAATCTTGGAAGATCAAAGGGGAAGCGATTACCCATCTCATCAATTATTCTGTGCACCCACTCATGATCATCAATATCTTACTCACAGCTCCTCTTCTACTTATGGAATTTTGGGCAGGTTTTAAGATGGATGACCTCCCTATGGAGATTCTCTTTGGATCGGCCGCGGTTCTTTCCATCGGTTCCATGGGACCTGTGATTTTCTATGCTTACTCCCAACGCGAAATCCACAAAAACTGGAAATCCAAATTGGTTTACCTTCCTATTCTCGTGATGATTGGAACAGGAATTGCTGTCATGAATACTTACGCTTGGATGGAGGCTGTTTTTGGCATCCAATCTGGTTTCAAACGCACTCCAAAACTCAGAATTGAGAAAGAAGGGGATAGTCTGCAGGACAAAATCAAATATGTAGTCCCAGTAGATTACCGAGCTTTCCTCGAGTTTTTTATGGGTGCCTATTGTGTATTTTGTATCTACCTTTCCTTTATGGTCGGAAAACCATATATGATCGGTTTTATGGTTCTTTATTCTATCGGATTTTTCTATGTCTCTTACCTTTCTGTTGCGGAGTCGTTTTGGAAATTCAAACCGGCAAGCAAGGCAGAAAAGGAACTACGTGCCGTCGCTTAGGAAAGAGCGATGGTACTTACTTGACGAAACCTTTCCTTCCAAAAAGCTGTAAATTCAACCTAGGTTCAGGGGTCATCCATGAGTGAAAAAGTCTACTGCGCGAACTGTTTGCATTGTGTTGTGGTTCGCCAATACGAATCGGAGCAAGATAAATACATTCTTCGAGTAAAATGTAACAAGAAGAAATGGTCTAAACGTTCCGGTGAAGAAAAACTTTATAAATACTTTACAGTGGCTCGCCGTATGCAAACCAACTGCGAGTATTATGAAGAAATGGGAGAGATTCTACCTTATATCAAGAACTTGAAAAAAGAACTCCCAATCAAAGACGAAATCTACATGGTGAAAGCCGTCTAAATTATTACCGGCGTGTTGTTCCCCAGGTTACCTCGCGCCTTCGCTCGCAAACTTCATAAAACAGAAAATAAAAAAGAACGGACGATTCAGGGTCAATTCCTGATCCCCGTTCCTGCGGGCAGCGTTCTCTCTGATTCCTATCCTACCCGAGTGACTCACGGTCAAGTTATGCTTGCACATAACGGGAAGAAGGTGCTTGCTCCAGTGAATGGAGTGGCTAATTTAACGCCCGACCAAAAATACTTCCAGATCAAACAAGATGGATCTTGGTCTACCACTTCTCCTTACCATTTTCGCCAGTTTGATTTTGTTACACTTTTAGAGTCTTTTGATGAAGGGGCACTCTATTCTTTGGATTTGGTAGAAACTCCGCTTAAGGATTACTTTCAAAAATTCAAAAAAGAATCTTCTTTTAAAATAGTTTTATCTCCTTTTTGCAGATACCAACATCTCAATTTTGAAGAAATGATCCTTCGAGATATGAAGGATGCTTATCTATCTTTCATTGAACTTTTGAAATTGATATATCCGAAAGCGGAAGTATCCAACTTTTTCGAAATTCCATCTTTAGATTTTGAACATCCTAATGGGATTCCCGAATTTTTCCTGCACAAACAATTTCATCAGAGTGTTGATAAAACTAGAAAATCTTTAATTGGGCATGAAGTTTTATTTTTAGGTGCAGAAACTATATTCCATGTTTTGCGAAAGTTATACTATAACGAACCTTTTACGAAAAGACATTTAGCAGTATTTTTAGTGGACCGTAAAGGAAGAATGGATTTAGAGCCGCGCCAGTTTTTTTTAACCAATGGACAAGCTTTAGCTTTCATCCCGGCAAACTTAGATAAACGCTATAAAATAGCATCCTTTGAAACTGTATTTGAAGAAGTAACACCAATGGATGTTGGTTCACTTGGTTACTTCAATATTTATGAACATTATTCCATCACGTTATACGAAAAACTTCCTGCAGCAAGAAAAGAATTCAGTTGTATCGATTGTATGGAGTGTAATAATTACTGTCCAACCAATGCAAACCCTGTGCAACTTATCAAAGGCAAAACAGAAGAATTTGAAAAAAGTCAATGTATTTCCTGTGGGATTTGTACAGTGTATTGCCCTTCTGGAATTGATATTCGGAAACGAATTGAAGGAGTTGTTGTTTAACAATCTTTGAACTATGTTAAAAAACCTTTATATTCTATCTGAAAATAGTTGGGGGGTTAAATCTTCCGAAATATTTGCTGATTTCTTTTATTTTCTAACTTTGATGGGTTTTCTTGGATACTCTCTGGCTCATGTTTTACCTATCCCCATTTTGCCAATTGTTATTGGATCAATATTCACTCTTGTCTATTTAGGTTTTTGTATTCGTGCAAATCAATCACCGTATTGGTTAGGACTACTTTCACAATTACTGATTGTTTTTTTGATTATACCTACAACTTGGCTGCATCCAATTTTGTTGCCAGTAGCTTTTCTTTTTGCTTTTGTAGTTCATTATTTTTTCGGCCAACAATATTCGTTACGCGTTCCTGTTTTTAGTTTGGTTCTCGTATTTATTTTAATTTGGGATACTGTGTTTTCCTTATTGGGGTATACCTTTCGAACTCCGGTGGAATTAATTTCTTGGACTGGGATATCTTTTGAATCGTCTCTTTTACCACTAACATTGCCTTGGTTCTCCAATCCTCCGTTAGATGGACTTAAGTTTTTATCTTTTGCAGATAACTTAGGTATTTATGTTTTAGTGGGAATTGCGTGGGTATCTTTTCGTAGAACAGTACTACTTGGATTTTTTCTGGGATGGCTTTTTCTGTTTTCCCTTTGGGGGATTGGATCAGGCCAATTAAGTTTTAACTGCATTCTGTCCTATGCATCGCTTGCCTTTTTTTTGCATTTGAGTCCAGGCAGGAATTTTTATGGTTCGTATTATGTTTCCTTGCTTAGTTTTGTCATTTTACTTCCGATAGCCTTTTTTGTAGGTAAAATGGGGATCAGTGCCGTTTTGGTATTGATTGTTTTTTTTCTAATAGAAGGCGTCTTGGTCAGGGTTTTTCTTGGAAAATAAGTCGATCTTGAAAAGGTGGGAGTAAGTTATACCATATGAATCAACTTCTGGAGATTCTGGACCCTAAAAATATCATTTTCGACTTCAAGGCTTCTACAAAAGAAGATGCCATTCGAAAGATGATTTCTCATATGGTCACCACACAATCGTTAGATCCTAGTCATGAAGAAGAAACAGTTTCTTCTTTAATGAATCGAGAGAAATCCATGTCTACTGGCATTGGAAGTGGGGTCGCCATTCCACATTGTTCTGTTCATTATGTGAATGAGTTAAAATGTGCGATGGCAATTGCGCCTCAAGGGATCGACTTTGATGCATTAGATCATGGTTTAGTTCAAATTTTTATTATGCTAATTGTTCCTAAGAACAAATTTCAAGATCATATCAAAACATTGGCCTTGATTGCAAAAACTCTCAACATTCCTGAAGAAAGAGAAAAACTCATCAAAGCCAAAAATTTCGAAGAAATCCAAAAGGCATTCCTTTCGAAAAGTTAATCCAGTGAAGTCGGAAATTTTCCGTTTTCTGTATTTCTTACTACTGTTATCTTGTATCAGTAGTTTTGTATCTGAGTTTCATACTAAAGATAAATCCTATTTGTATGCTGATGCAGGGATCACTGAAATACAAAGTCAGGAAAAAGGTTTTGTATCTTCCTATATCCAATTTTGGAAATCTTTAGTTTTGGAATCAGGTGGAAAAACAGAAAATGGGGAAACTGTGTATTCCCATATAGGAACTCGTTTTTTTTCTACTTTGCACCTAGCAATATTTAGTATTCTCTTTGGCTCCATTTTTGCATTTGGACTATCTCTTGCAGCAACATACTTTCGGTCTGGATTATTTTATGATATTGTATCTTTTAGTTCTCATCTGATTCTATCCACTCCCATTTTTATCGTCGCAATACTTTTGTTACTTTTGTTTTTTTACAAGTTGGAATGGTTTCCACCTGGTGGGTATGAATCAGGAAACACATACTATGTTGTGTTACCTGGTATTGCATTGGGTTCACGGATTTATGCTAGGATGTCCTTATATCTATTGCCAGAAATTCGGAAAGAAGCAGATTCTAAGTATGTTCTATTATTAAAAACAAGGTCTTATCCTTGGCATCATATTGTTGGAAAAGAAATTTTTTTAAAAGTCCTGCCGATTGCACTCATCCTTTTAATTTTAGATTTTGGGTCTTTGTTGTCTGGAGCAATGGTCGTAGAAGAGATTTTCTTTTTTCCTGGAATTGGAAAGTCTTTATATTTTTCTATTAAATCGATGGATACAAAGTTACTGGCAACACTACTGATGTATTCTGGGATTCTTTTTTATCTTTTGAATCGTATTGGATTTTATCTGCAAAGATTTTTTTCAGGTGGGGTATAAGAGTGATTTCATTACATACCTTTTTACGGTTTTTCTTTTTTGGACTAGTGATTCTAGGTGCCATTATTTTTCCAGCTCCTACTAATGTAGATTTGGCGAACAATAATTTACCCATTTTTTCTCCTGGTTTTTTAGCAGGAACAGATCGGTTAGGTCGCGACAATTTTGCTTTATTCTGTTATGGATCTTTATCCACCATAGCCCTAGTGGTACCTGCTCGCATTTTTACTATTTTTGTTTCTTTTCTTTTATCTGCCTTTTCTCTATTCTTTCCTAAAAGATCGGACTTCGTTTTTTCAGGAATTGTTTCTGTATCTCTCGCCATCCCTTCTTTATTGTCTGCCCTTGTTGTGATTAGTTTGTTACCCAACAATCCGTTCGCAATTTTTATTGCTATCTTAGTATCAGATTGGGCATTGTCGTACGAAACAATCACTGCTAAGATTCGTGAAATCAAACAAAGTTCTTATCTTTCCGCTTCTCTTTGTATGGGTGCCAAACCTTATCAATTACTTCTTTTACATTATTTACCGGCACTTCGGGGTATGTTTGGGTTTTTGTTTTTTTCTGGATTACCTGCTGTGGTAATGACAACAGCCCTGTTTTCTTATTTAGGAATTCAGACATCCCTTGGGGATACGGGGCCAGGTCTTGGAGAACAGATCTCATTTTCTAAAGATTATTTTGATAAGTCGCCTGTTTCCGTTTTGCTTCCGATCGTTGCCATTTTAACTTTGGTGTATTCTTTGGGATCTAACCAGAAAAAGAATGAAACATAAAATTTCTGCATTATTTATCATCCTTGGGCTTCTATGCAATGTTTTGCCATTATATTCTATTGATGATTATTATAATTTCCCTAACCAAAGTTACAAAGGTAGTGTTACCTATGAATCATCTCGCAATTTATGTTTATTCTCCTTCGTTGCTACTACTCCTGATCCAACCAAAGAATACTTAATCAAAGGAATTCCTTCTGTTTTACTTTCTGAACTTCGCAGTTTAGAATATACCTATGTGGAACATCCGAAGGCAAATGTAGTGTACCATTCTTTTGGGGAGGCGCCAGTTCAGACTCTTCAAGAAAAGATTGATGCAGAATCCCAAAACGTAAAACGCAAAAAGAAAGAGATTAATGATGAGAAGGATTTAGAAGACCTTCGCTCTGGAAAAAGACAACTTGCTCCAGAAAAAGACCCTCGTTACGTAAAGGTGACTATCAAACAATTTTGGGAAAGAAAAGCTCCTTCACCTGATGAATCATTTGGTTTGGCTAGTAAACTTAACTGCGATTATATTTTAACGGGCAATTTTGAGATTAGAGATAACGAGTTAATAACAAAAGTTTTTCTTTTTGATGACTTCGAAGGAAAAACTATTCCCTTTGAGCACAAAACGTCCGTAATTCGAGCCTACCAAGAAATGGGTCCACTTGGTGAATCCATTCGTGAAAAACTACAAGGAAAAGATACAACAACGGTTGCAGTATCCGCTTCGGGAGAAGAAGGGGCACTTGTTTACTTAGATGGGATTTATTTAGGTAAAACTCCCTTAATTGGTAAAAAGTTTCCAATCGGCAAACGATCATTATTTGTTTTTAAGGAAGGCTTTCATCCTTATAAACAAGAAATCCAATTGGAAAAAGGAAAACCTTTTCAGTTGGATGTTAATCTTTCTTTAAAGTTAAGCAATTCATATATAACGGTGAGTACCAATGTCGAATCAGATGTTTATTTAGGAATTCAATACTTGGGCAAAACACCCTTGAATCATATCGCCATTCCTTCCGGGATGAACCGATTGCGAATATCCAAAGAAGGTTATATCGATAGTTTTCGAGCAGTAGATGCGCGCGACAATGAAGAGGTTGTAGTTGATGTAGAAATGAGAGAAGGCAAAACGGAAGTTTATTATAAAAATAAACAAAATGTTTTTTTGGATCATACCTATAAAGACTTTGCCACCTATTCGTTGTATGGTTCTCTTTTATTTTATGTAAGTTATGTTTATTTGAATTATGCTTCAAGACAGGCCTATTCGGCCGCTCGATCGCAAGTGACTCTTGTGAATGCCACCGCTATTTCTTCTTTTTATCAGAACAATCCGAACGAATTTTTCTTTTGGTACGGGGTTCAAAATTCAATCATTGATGACGCGGAATCGAAAGCTAGGAGTTTGAAACGTGTTGCAGGGACGCTACCGATGGAAAACCGTAAAGACCGGCAACTGGTAGCAGGTCCGATGGTCATTTTGATGGGACTTATGTTGGTATCCGCAGCTACTTTTTATTACCTAGGTATTGATGAGGAAACGTTGGAGTTTGGATATCTCCCTGTGAGTCCGTCGGCCATAAGTTACGGTCAAAACGCGCGCGAAGGTTATGGTTATATGCAGTTTAACGTGCGTTACTAATATAAAGTAATCGCTAATTTTTTGCATTAGTTTTTTGTTTCGTGTGTATTCTGTTTGAAAACAAATTGATTTTTAATTCGTGTCCTAATTAATTTTAAGGAGTTTGAGTTGATAGAAGGACATTTAGGTTTTCGAGTTCTATTACCGAATGAATTAGAGACATTTGAGTTGATTGCTGGTTGGGATTGGTTTACACTGTTCCAGAATTCCGTCAGCAAGGTATAGGGGCAAAACTTTGCCGGTCGATTGAAGTAACTGCAAAGGATCGAGGTATCAAAGAAATTTATTTATTTTCAGATACTGCAGTATCTTTGTATAATCGTTTTGGTTGGACTGAGGCAGTTACTTGCGGTCATAGGACAGTGATGAAGAAAGAATTTTAATTTCTTTTGGATGACGTTCGTTATTAAAGTGTATATTCTCCCCGCCCTGATCATTGGGTGGGGAACTAGACCCGCCACCCAATGACTTTCCTCTATCATGGCCACGCTTAACAGACAACAAACAATCGACACTAATCAAAATTTTTACAAATAAGTTCACCTTTCTGCCGTTATAGATCCATTCCAATGATTTCACAAGTCGCTATCATTGGAGGAATTCACAACCTAACACGAAAAACCTGCTATCCTTTATCCCTAAAAAAATGCTGTGGTTTTCTTTCCAAAGAACGAACCGACCATGTCTCTAGTATATAGATAACCTAACAGGAAATAAGCTCCCGTGCCATACCTTTTCAACTAATCTTTTCTCCATTTGCTCTCTCCCTTGTCCCGCTCCACCAAACTCACATTAAACGCCCATCTTACCAGCCGTACTGATCACTGAATTATGTCTCATTACTTCCATCTTACCTTATAAAAAAAATCAAATCTATCCGCATGAACTACGAACTTTTTTATAAAACCGAGTTGACTGCTTAGGTTTTGAAATTACTTTGGTTTTTACCGCATGGATCTTTTCGATCTATGAAACCGGTAGCTTGCAGGCGACTGTGGGCGGAGGGAGAGGAAGATCTTCCTTTGCGCAAGCAAAACGAATAACCGACATTTTAATTTTCCACGAGAATACTCCTGGGTGATTAGTCTGTAGGGAAACATTCGTTCTTTGACAACATATATACGACATTGTAAAGAAAACAAACAATGCGCCGAGGGCCATACAGACGCCGAGTCATGTATGGTTCATCAAAAAGACGAACAAAAAAACTTTAGGATATTGCTCATAAGAGTAATATGGTCAAGTAATTAAGGGCGTACGGTGGATGCCAAGGCACTAGAAGGCGATGAAGGACGTGGTTTGCTGCGATAAGCGACGGGGAGTTGTAAACAAGCTTTGATCCGTCGATTTCCGAATGGGGGAACCCTACTAGGCAAAACCTAGTAACACAGCAATGTGGGCAAGACCCAGGGAATTGAAACATCTTAGTACCTGGAGGAAGAGAAAGAAACCTCGATTCCGTCAGTAGCGGTGAGCGAAAGCGGAACAGCCTAAACCTCTGACTACGTTACAGATCTGGATCGCTGTAGCAGAGGTGTTGTAGGACTTACGGGTGCAGTTCAGAATGCATCGAGGAGTTACAAAGATTAGTGGTAGTGGAATGGTTTTGGAACAGCCAACCAAAGAGGGTGATAGTCCCGTAGACGAAACTGCTAATCCTCCTGTTAAGTATCCTGAGTACCACGGAACACGTGTAATTTAGTGGGACACCACACTGACCACCCCGCAAGGCTAAATACTTCCTAGTGA